>CANQFL010000020.1 GCA_947598785.1 uncultured Clostridia bacterium | reverse complement strand
TTGAGAAAACAGGAACTTGAATATTTGCAAAAATTCAAGCAAGAATTTTGATTTTCGCAAAATCAAACTGTTGTCGCAAAATCAAAATTTGATTATTTTTGATTTATTTTGATTTTTAATCAAAAAATGAGTTATCGCAAAATCAAACGAAAAAAATCAAGGGTCGACTTTTTGGCGGTAACTCCCATATAAAGTAAGTAAAAAGTTTTAATTGGGAGAGTGGTAAAAATTGGAACAAACAAAGTTAGAAAAAGTCTATCAGCACTGCAAAAACAACAAGGCAGAACTTTTAAGAAGTAAGACTTGTGGGTGTTTTTATTGTAAGAAAATTTTTAATCCAAAAGAAATAAAAAATTGGCTTGAAACGGAAAATACAGCCGTGTGCCCTTATTGTTCAGTTGATTCGGTTGTGGGTGATGCATGCGATGAACAGATAACAAGGAAATTGTTAGAAGAGATGCATAAACTTTACTTTTAATAAAACGAAAGAATTTTGATTTTTAATCAAAATGTGTCATAATTGCAATATCAAAGCAAGAAATCAAAAGTCGCCGTTTTTGGAACATACATCCACAAACAATTTTAAGGAATATTATAATGGCTAATATAAAATATCATGGAAAAATTATTGAAGTAATTGAAGAATTGCATGGTAATAAAGTTTTTGAAATTGCTAAAAGAAGTCCAGGTGTTCGAGCATTGATTATAAACAATGACAAAATGTTGTTAAGTAAAGAATACAGAAGGGAGACAAATAACTATGATTTTCGTTTGCCAGGTGGTAAGGTGTTTGATAAACTTGATGATTTTTGTAAACACGAAAATGAAAATCTGTTGCCTTACGCAAAAAATGCCGTTATTAAAGAAGTGTATGAAGAAGTTGGACTTGTTGCAAAAAATCCAAATTTGATTAAAATATCAAAAGCCGGTGCAACCATTCAATGGGATTTGTATTATTTTGAAATTAAACAGTTTGAAAAAGATATACAACATCTTGAAGATGGAGAAGATATTACTTTTGAATGGTATTCCTTTGATAATGTTTTAAAATTGTGTCAAGAAAACAAAATTCAGGAAGATAGAACCGTCGGAGTTATTTTAAACTATTTATTTAAAAACAAATTGATAAAATAAATTAGTTTGATTTTCGTAAAAGGATTGAATTTAGAAATTCAGTCCTTTTTTCTTAAAATCTTAAGTTTAAAATTTGTTTGAGTTTGATAAAAAATTTATTTTTTACTTGTGTTTGACATGACTTATTTATGTTTGACAATTTTATGCGAGAAAATTAAAATAAGAAATAGGAGTGATAAGATGAAAACAAAAAAAATCGTAATTACTGGTGGACCTTGTGCCGGCAAAACCACTGGTCTTGTTAGGCTAGATGAAGAATTGACTAAAATGGGCTACAGAGTGGTGTTTTTAAATGAAAGTGCAACCGAACTTGCTATGAACAACATAAGTTTGAAAAATTGTAAAAATAATTATGAATTTGAAAAAAATATTTTAAAACTACAATTGGAAAAAGAAAAACTTTATATGCAGTTTTGTGAAAGTTTGCCTGATGAAAATGTTTTGCTTGTGTGCGACAGGGGGTCAATGGATTGTAAAGCTTACACAACCGAAGAAGAGTTTAAAAGATTGTTAAAAGATTTCGACACGAATGAAATTCTTTTAAGAGATAATTACGATGCAGTTTTTCATCTTGTGACAGCTGCAAAAGGAGCAACTGAATTTTACACAAATGCAAACAATAAGGCACGAAGAGAAGGCTTACAAGAAGCTATCAAACTTGATGACGCGACAATGTCGGTTTGGGTTGGACATCCACATTTTAGAGTGATTGACAATTCAACCAATTTTGAAAACAAAATTAAAAGATTAATCAATGAAATATGTTTGTTTTTGGGAATACCAACTCCACTTGAAATTGAAAGAAAATATCTTATTGAGCGTCCAGATTTGAATTTGCTTGCCAGCTTGAAAAATTGTAGAAAGGTTGACATAATCCAAACTTACTTGACCACAAATAAAAATGAAGAAAGACGGGTGCGTCAACGTGGAATTAATGGGAATTTTATCTTCACTTTAACCAATAAAATTCGAGTTAGCAATGTTTCTCGCATTGAAACTGAGAAACGCATAACTGAGAGAGAATATTTAAATTTACTTAACGAAGCAGATACAAGATTACACCAAATAAAAAAAGAACGCTATTGTCTTATGGACAACAACAAATATTATGAGATTGACATATATCCATTTGCAAAGCATAATGCAATTTGTGAAATTGAACTTGCTAGCGAAGACGAGAAATTTACTCTTCCTAATTTTATAAAATTGAAAAAAGAAGTTACAAATGATAATCGATTTTCAAATCACTCAATAGCGCGCAAAATCCCAGACGACTTACTGAATTAAAGTTGAAAAAAATCGATTAAATTATGAAAATTAAATATAAAATGTTAAGATTACTTCTACTCCAATATACGGTAAAAAGGGAAAATATATATGAAAATTAAAATTGATAATATTGAAACAGAGAGATTGTTGCTTAGAAAATATGTTATGGACGACCTTGATGATTATGTGGAATATAGAAGCAATTCTAAATATTACGAATTTCTGCCGGGAGAACCTAAAAAAAATAATGATGAATATAAAAAGAGCCTTGAAAAATTTGTCAAGGGTTATAATAAGAGAAAAGAGCCGGAAATGACTTGGGCGATTGTGCTAAAACAAGAAAATAAGGTGGTTGGAAGCATCTCAGTTGAAAAGTTTAATGAACAACATAAACTTTGCGAAATTGGCTGGGGTGTAAGTGTCAACTACCATAGAAAAGGTATAGCATATGAGGCTGCAGTTGCACTTATTAATCACCTTTTTACAAATTATGATTTAAATCGTATTCAAGCATTTATTTGGCAAGGCAATAAGGCGAGCGAAGCATTGGCTATTAAACTTGGTTTTACTCATGAGGGGACAAATAGGCAAGCACGACTAAAAAATGGGAAATTTTTAGACATTTTGAATTTTGGTCTTTTGCGTAATGAATGGAAAAATTTGAAATATAATAAGCATTATATTTCTTGAACTTTTTATTTTAAGTTATTTAAGAATTGAATATATGATAATGAAAAATCAATAATCTTGAATAACGATATAGTTATTTAAATTTAATGTTTTCTCTGGGTGTTCAATAGCATCTTTAAATTTGTCTTTGTATTGCAATTCGTTAATTGCAAAGTTCATGGCACAATTAGGCACAAATGCTTCAAACATTAGTTTTCGAGGAAAACTAAATAATTCTTCTCCGATAGTAGTAAATTTTGAATAATTTAAACCAGTTTCGCCTTTAAATAGTTTATTATAGTCGTTTTTATCAATCCAAACAGAAAATCCACATTTATTGTATTCGTTTGTTGCATATAATTTTATTTTGTTTTCTAAAAATGGATTATGTTGTTCTATTAATATTTGTAAAAGTTTAGGGCAAGCTTGAATAAATGCTTCTCTATTCCAATATTTTGCAAGAAGTTTTTTGTCATTTACAATTTTGTCATCTTTTGGAAGTGCAACACTAACTTCTTCGTCAGTTTCTAAAATCGCGCAATATTCAATAAAGAAACCTTTGTTTATTTCTAATAGTTTGAAAAAATATTCCATTTCTTTTGAATATTGCTCATCTGTTTTGTTTATGTCTGTGCATTTTGCCAAAATTTCGACATTGTCAATACCTTTATCATAAATCAATTCTAGATTTTTACGATTGTTCGGGTTGTCTTTATTAAATTTTCTTTCTAATCTTGAATATTCAAATACAACTTTTTCTTTCATAATTTTTTTCCTTTTAATCTTTCTTAAATTTAATTATATTTTTTGGTATGCGTTTTCCAACACTATTTTTGATTTCATTTTCATAATAAAAATTTTTTAAATATTCCAATATGGTATATTTAAATATTGTGCTGGTTTCTTCATTATTCAAGAAATCACTATACAAATTGCGTGTATATTCATATGTGGGAGTGTAATCTTTTATTGCATCTGGCATTTTTTGACACACTAGAGCAAGAAAATCAAGATAATTGGCAAGTAAGTCGCACGCTTTTTCAAAGTCAATAAAGTCTAATTTGCATACATCATTTTTTAATTTATTTTTCCTTAGCTTGTTTAAACCATAATTATACATTTTCTCTCCTTTTAAACAAAACTTATGGAATAATTATAGTATATTTTGAGAATAAAGCAAACAAAATCATATAAGATTTTATCTTAAACAAATCTTTTCTTCTTTGAAAGTTTATTGCAAGTAAGGTTTGATGAAAGCAAATTGTATAAATTATATTAACTTGAAAATTTTATTGCAAATAGCTAGTTTATTTGTTATAATTGTAATGTGATGGTCGTGAGTTCGATTCTCGCCATTAGTTTCATTTAAAGAGTGAAATGTCTTAATTTTGGAGGAAAAGTATTTTAGTGAGTAATTTAACAAATCAGTTTAGAGATATCAATCAGGACTATCATTCTTATAACTTTTACATATTGCAAAAAAATGAATTAAAAAATGCACATATAGTGCAAATTTCTTTGATTGATTTTGTTAATAAAGTGTTCAAATCAAAACATTTTGATTTGTTTAAGAATTTTTTTAAAAATATTAAAAATGATTTTTTATACAAAAGCGTTAAACATGGAAAAAATGCATAATTTTCGAGTTGGGCTTTTTTGTCTTTATATTTCAGATGAATTGTTATTGAGTGAAGCAGATTTAAAATTGGTTTTGTATGCAGCTATGTATCACGATATAGGCAGAAGAAACGATTTGGTGGACCAAGGTCATGGAGCATTGGGTGCAAGCTTGATATATAAGTTGGAATTGCCAATAAACAATGATGATTTGAAAATTTTGAAATGTGTAATTGAGGCCCATAGTTTGTCAGATTTGAATTATCAAGATGTGGAGAATAAATATAACATACAAGATAAAGAACGTTGTAAAAAAATTTATCAAATTTTAAAAGATGCTGATGCTCTTGATAGAGTTAGATTGGAGCAACCATATATTAAAAGAAATCATTTGCGAACAAATATAGCAGAACATTTGATTTCGACAGCATACGAACTTGAGAATAATTTTGATTTAATATATAATTACATTATAAGTTAACATAACTATATAAGGTTAATGTATTGATTGGAGAGAAGAAATTTATCAATTAAGGAGAAAGTTGTGGTAAGATATTATTGTAGTGGTTTTGATATAGAAAATGCTTTTGGTCATGGCATTGGTGATATGTTAAGACGGGAAATAAAAGATACAAAGTGTATCGCATATATCCCGGGTAGTTTAACAAAAATTGAAAAAGCTAAAAATAAATATGTTCCTGCTTTTGTTGAACACTTTAGAAAAATTGGAATTATATTTGACGAAGTTTGCATTTTAATGCCAGATATGAAAAAAGAAGAAGCAAAAGAAATCATTAAAAGAGCTGACTTTGTTATGTTGATGGGTGGAGACCCATTTGACCAAAAAATTCTCTGTGAAAAACTTGACATTATGCAATCCTTAAAAGAGTTTAAGGGGGTAATGATGGGCTTTAGCGCAGGAGCAATGCTTATGTCAAAACACATAATCATCACTCCATGCAGTGAAGAATATCCTAATTTTCATATTGAAGATGGGTTAAATCTTGATGGTTTATCAATTTACCCACACAATAACACAGAAGAAAGTATATATCCAGAAGTTTTAGATAAAGGTGACGAAGTTTATAAAAAAGCTGATTTACTCACTGTAGCAAAAACTTATGGAAAATTTTACCTGTTGCAGGATATCGGGAAGAGTATAAGTTATATAAAATCCGTGAATGGTAAAATTGAATTTCGGTCTGAAAATAATGGTAGAATGTGGGAGGTTAATAATGATATCCAAATACATTCAACTATTAATGTATAATAAAAAGTAAATTTTGATTTGTAGAACAAAAATAAAATCAAAGTCGGCTTTATGTGGTTAATGTAACAAATTTTATTATTGGAGGATAGTTTTGAAAAAAAATAGTATTTTATTTAAAGTAATTGGTTCTTTTTGTTGTGTTTTAATGATTGCAATCGTGTCTTTATTGACGCTTACTGGCTGTTGTGAAAAGCATGATGATGAACCAATCATACTAATTCAGGATTTGGATTATTCTGATGGAATAGAACTTACATACAATCCAGACCAGGGGTTTTATCGTGCAAAGGTTTTTACTGTGCGTTGTGATGGAATATTTTATGACGAAGGTCAAAAATCTGCTATAGAATATGATTTTAATCATTATGAAAATCAGTTGTTTCATCTTAGAATGGATATTTCAGCTTTTTCTAAGGAAAATAATGGTATAGGTGACATTGAATTAACTACAAAAGCCCTTGACGATTTGAATGAGTTGCTTAACAATCTTAAAAACGCACAAAAAAATGCTGTTATCAGGTTTTGCTATTGTCCAGATTTTGGCAGTGCGTCAGACAAAGAACCAAGCCTTGAAATGATGAAAAAACATATCAATCAAATCTCTTCGGTTTTAAATAAATATGAATCATCAATCACTGCTATTGAAGCAGGTATGATTGGTAGATGGGGTGAAATGAATGGTAGTGCTATAACCAAAGATAGTGCTGTTGTAAATGAAATTTTGGGCACTTGGCTATCTTGCACAAATTCATTTCCAATTTTGACTCGTCAGCCACAACATATTTATGATTTTTTAGGATTGACATATGAGCAAGCTATGAATTATAACATTGAAGAAAGTGATAAGGCATATAGACTTGGTATTTTTGATGATAGTTATCTTGGCAGTGAAAGCGACCTTGGAACATTTAATCATAATCGCTCTCGTGAAATTGAATGGATTTCTAAACAAACTTCTCACTTGCCATTTGGTGGAGAAGCCTCTTATTCATCTGAAGAAAAGTCGTTACATCGTATTGAAGATAGATGTCTTGAAAACATGAATACTTTGAATTTGTCCTATCTTAACTATCATTACAATAACAATGTCACTGACTATTGGAAAAGCCAAACATATTCTGCCGAAATGGGTAGTGATAGTGCTTACTATGGCATGAGTGTTTATGAATACATCGCCAAACATTTTGGTTATAGATTTGTACTAAACAAGTCCACTTTTAAGTATGAACAAAACTCTAAATTGGAAATTACTTTGCAATTAAAAAATGTAGGTTTTGGAAATTTAACAAAAACGAAGGACCTTCAACTAATAGCTGAAAATAATGTTGGTGAAATTGTTTTAAGGCAAAATGTTGGTAGTTTTACGGGAGAACAAATAGTTGTAAATACTAATTTAGGAGACCTTTCTAAAGGGGAATATAAATTTTATCTTGCAATTTGCTCTCTTGAAGAAGACAATATAACTTATCCTATAGCTTTTTCAAATTCTGGCTTATTTAACAACACCTTAAAGGCTAACTATGTTGGAAAAATCGAAATATAATTTATTTTATTTTTGTTTTTAAATAAAAATGTGTTATTATTGTTTTGATGATTAGATTAAAATACGCTTTTGAAAAGATACGACCAAATTAATAAGTTTTAAAAGGTTGGTTTAAATTTATGGAATACAGAGATTTGTTTGATAAAAATAGAAAACCTACTGGTGAAAAAATTGCTAAAGGAGAACCTTTTGATGATGGTAAATATATCGTTGTTGTAATGGTCTTTATTGAAAATAGTAAAGGGGAGATTCTTCTCCAAAAAAGGTCACAATCTAAGGGTGGAAAATGGGCAACTACTGGAGGACACCCAACCTCTGGTCAAACTAGTTTGGAAGGTATGCGTCAAGAACTTAAAGAAGAAATTGGTGTTGTTGTTGATGAAAATGAGCTTGTTTTATTTAAAACTGTAAAAACACCTAAGACTTTTGTAGATTTATACTATTTACAAAAAGATATTGATATTAAAGATACCAAATTGCAAGAAAGTGAGGTGCAAGATATCGCTTGGTTTACTAAACCTCAAATAGAAGATTTGGTTAAAAATGGTCAATTTTTTATGCCACATTATGAAGGGGCTTATTTGGAATATCTAAAATTAGATTTAAACAATGATAAAAATAAATAAAAAATATATAAAAATTATTCAATAGGAGTTTGTTTTGGAAATCGAAAGAAAATTTTTAATAAAAAATTTACCTAATTTAATTGGTGTGGATTCTATAGATATTGAGCAAGCATATTTGGTAATAGATAAAGAAAAAGAATCGAGAATTAGAAGAGTAGATAATAATTATTTTGTTACCATTAAAAATGGTAAGGGTATTGAAAGATATGAAATTGAGTATCCTATTTCTAAAGAAGAATACCAATCATTTAAAAAGCAGCATATTGGTAAAGTTATAAATAAAAGAAGATTTTTAATTCCTTTGTCTGAGAGTTTGACTGCAGAATTAGATATGTATTCTAATGATTTAGTTGGTCTTAATGTTGTGGAAGTCGAATTCGCTTCTTTAGAACAAGCTAATTCATTTAAACCACCTAGTTGGTTTAGTAAAGAAATTACTAATAGTAAAGATTATAAAAATTCCTCATTAGCTTTAAAGGGTTTCCCTAAAAATATAAATAAAGGAGAAAAATTATGAAAAAATCTATAAAAACAACTGAAGCTATTTTCCCTATGCCTGTTCTTATGATAGCATCTTATAATGATGATAATTCAATTGATGTTATGAATGCTGCATGGGGTATGATGCTTGAAAGAGATTATGTGGTTTTAAACTTATCTGAAAATCATAAAACAGTTAAAAACATTAAAAAAAGAAAGGCTTTTACAATTAGTATAGCTGATGCAAAGCATGTTGTTGAGGCTGATTATTTTGGTGTTGTTTCGGGAAATGATACTGCTAAAAAATTTGAAAAAAGTGGTTTAACAGCTGTTAAATCACAAAATGTCGATGCTCCAATTATAAATGAATTTCCAATTTGTATTGAATGTGAATTTATTGAATACCAAAATGACCAATTTGGCTGTGGAGTAGTTGGAAAAGTTGTTAATGTTTTGGTAGAAGATAATATTTTAAAAAATAACCAAGTTGACATTTCTAAACTTGAAGCAATCGCTTTCGACCCTTACACTCATGGCTATTACAAAGTTTGTGAAAGAGTTGGTAATGCATTTAAAGATGGTTTCAAATTGAAAAAATAATTGATAAAAAAAGATTGAATATATTTCAATCTTTTATTTTTCTTTGATAGCTATATATATTTGTTCAACAACTTTATCTATTCCAATTGAACTGTCAATAGATAGGTTGTAATTGTTTACTTCTCCCCAAGTTTGTCCAGTTATAGTTTGATAAAATTTTGCACGATGTTTGTCAGATTTTTCTATATTTTCTTTCGCAAGTTCTTCATTGTCACCATAATTTTTCATTATTCTTTGCTTTTTAAAATCAAATGGAGCATAAACAAAAACCTTAAATGGATTATATTCTCTTAAAACAAAATCTGCTGCTCTACCAACAATGACGCAAGAACCTTGTTTTGCTATGTTTAATAATATTTTTTCTTGTGCTTGAATTGCAAGTTGATTTGCCTCAGTAGAAAGATACAAATTGTAGAGAATTGAACTTTTTTCTTCTATATTTTCAATGTACTCTTTAGCTAAACCACTTTCTTGTGCTGCAAGAGAAGTTAATTCTTTATCGTAAAATGGTACACCTAATTTTTCAGCTAATTTTCTTCCTATTTCTCTTCCTCCAGCACCATGTTCACGAGATATTGTTACTATTATACCTGGTTTTGATGGCTGAATTGATATGCTTTTTTCTTTTGATTGTATTGTTTTATCTTTTTCCATTTGTTTAAACAAATTTACTAGGAATATTATTGCTACAAGAGTTGTCAATATGTCACTTATTGGCGCTGCCCAATAAAATGGATAAATTGTATGAGTTGAAAGGGGAAGCAGTATAGTCAATGGAACTAGAAAAATTAAATCTCTCAGCATTGCGATAAGCGTTGATTTGACAGGACAACCAACTGCTTGGAAAAATATAGAAACTGATTTTGTGATGCAAGTGAGAAGAATAAAACCAAGGTAAATTCTGAAAATTAATAATCCAAATTCTGGAACTTGAGTGTAACCAAATATTGCAAGAATTAATTGTGGACATGCCTCAAACAATATTGTTGAAACTAATCCCACAATGATTGTTGTTCTCATTATATATTTAAAAGTTTGTTTTACTCTATGATATTTTTTTGCACCATAATTATATCCTAAAATAGGCTGTCCTCCAGCTGAAATTCCCACTGCTATGCTAATGATAATTCCAAAAACTTTAAAAGCGATTGTCAGCAATCCTATTGCAGAATTATCTTCAGGTAAATAAATATTTAAAATATTGTTTGTTACGATTGAAATGATAACAATTGAAATTTGAGTTAAAAAACTTGAAATTCCAAGCTTTAAACTTTGCCATAAAAGTTTAAAATTAGGAATAAAACTATTTATTTTTAATTTAAAATTTTTAGATTTGAAAAAATATGCAACACTAAAAATAAATGTTATAAGCTGACCAATAAATGTTGCCAACGCAGCACCATTCATTCCCATATTTAACGCATATATAAAAATTGGGTCAAGTATTATGTTTGTGATTGCTCCAAGCACCATTGAAAGCATTGCAAATTTTGGACTTCCGTCTGAACGAATGATTGGATTTAAAATACACGCAATTAAAAATAATGGAAAACCTATTATTATCCATGTTGAATAATCTAGTGAAAAATTTAATATTGCTTCATTTTTTGCACCAAAACCTATTAAAATTTCTTTTCTAAAAATAAAACTTATTGCTACAAGAATAATGCTAGTGATAAGTCCAATTGTAATTCCTGTTCCAATTGTTTTGTGTGTTTCTTTTGTTTGGTTTCTTCCTTGGTTTATACTTATGCACGCTGCACTGCCATCACCAATAAAAAGACCAAGTGCGAGTGCGATGACTGTGAGGGGATAGACTATTCCTGTCGCTGTATTGCCAAGTTGTCCAAGATTTGAATTTCCTATGAAAATTTGGTCAACCAAATTATAAAGTGCCTGAATTATGAGTGATAAAACACATGGTATTGCAAACATTTTTAAAAGTTTTCCAATTTTTTCTGTTCCTAAAAATTTGTTATCTTCCATATTTTTCTCCTTTTTGCCGTAAAAAAACAGCAAGTTTATCACGCTTGCTGTTTCTGATGATTATACGCAAATCGGATTTATTAGCAGTTTTGATTATAACATATTTTTAAAAAAAATGTATCAATTTTTTAATAATATTTTATTTTTTTTATCAAATGATGTATAATTTTTTATTGAAAGGGATTAAAAATGAAAATAGATGTAAATAAACAAAATTCTATATGTATCAATGAAGAAATTTATATTGACCCAATAGAACTCAATAGAATTAAGCCAGCAAGATTTATTTTTATTACACACCCACATTGGGACCATTTTTCTGAAAAAGATATAAACAAAATTTTAACCAATGATACAGTGATAATATGTCCAAAAAGCATGGAAAATGAGGTGGTTAAATATTCTAATAAAAAATTGTTTGTAGAGCCAAACAAAACTTACAAATTAAATGGATTGGAATTCTCAACTTTTAGAGCATATAACACTAACAAAAACTTTCATTTAAGAGAATATAATTGGGTTGGTTATGATTTATTTTTAGATAATAATCATATTGTAATCGTTGGCGACAGTGATATCACACCGGAATTGATGAAATTGAAAGCAGATGTTTTGCTTATTCCAATAGGTGGAACTTTTACAATGAATGTTGATGAAGCTGCAAAACTTACTAATTTAATTTGTCCTAAGATGGTCATTCCTACTCATTATGGTGAATATGTTGGTAACAAAAATATGGGAAAGCAATTCGAAAATCTTATAGATAAAAAAATTAAATGTAAAATTTTGTTATAAATATAATCTTGTTTTATTTTTAAATATAAAATTAAAATCTTGATGTAAAATTGTTTGCAAAAATCTTTCAATAGATTTATACTATTCTTGAAATCGTAATAATCGATTTATATTTTTACGGAGGAATAAATTATGAAATTACCTGTTAAATTTGATGAAATTTTATTACCAAAAAAGACAATAGACATGAAAAAATGGTGTGTCGTTGCTTGCGACCAATACACTTCTCAAAAAGAATATTGGGAAGAACTTAAAAATTATGTTGGAAAAGATTATAGTGCTCTTAACCTTATTTTTCCAGAATGTTATTTGAATGAAGAACCTGAAAAAAGAATAAAAAATATAATAAAAAACATGAATGATTATTTGAAAAAAGACATTTTCAGAACAGTTGATAATGGTCTTGTTTTAATTGAAAGAAAAACTCCTTTAGGAAATGTTCGACATGGTCTTACAATGATTGTTGATTTGACAAAATATAGTTTTAATCCTGCTGATAAAGCTTTGATTAGAGCAACAGAAGGTACTGTCATTGAACGTATCCCACCTCGTGTTAAAATCAGAAAAAATTGTCCACTTGAACTTCCTCATATTATGCTTTTGATTGATGACCCAGATAAAACTGTTATTGAACCTTTATTAAAAGATAAAAACGAACTTCTTTATGACACTGATTTAAATATGAATGGAGGTCATGTAACGGGCTGGGGAGTTAAAAACTCTAAAAAAGTTGAAACAGCTTTACAAAAACTTTTGGATAATTCCGTATCAAAATATGGAGAACCTTTATTATTTGCAGTTGGTGATGGAAATCACTCTTTAGCAACAGCTAAGGCTTGTTATGATGAAAAAAATCCTTTAAGTAAATATGCGCTAGTTGAAGTTGCTAATATTTATGATGATGGCATTTTGTTTGAACCAATTCATCGTATTATCAATGGTGTTGATAATGATAAATTTGTAAAAGAATTTACTGCAAAAGTAAAAGGTACACAAAAAAGCAAAATGTTTGTTGGAAATAAGACTATAGAAATTAAATTACCTAAAAATTCTATAGATGCAGTTGCTCAAACACAAAACTTTATTGATGAATATCTAAAAGCAAATGGAGGAGAAATCGACTACATTCACGGAGAAAAAGATTTAAAAGACCTTTGCGCAAAATCTGGTGGAGTTGGAATTGTTTTGAAAGCAATGGAAAAAAGCACTTTGTTTGATTACATTATTAAAAATGGTGTATTGCCACGCAAAACTTTTTCAATGGGAGAAGCAAACGAGAAGAGATATTATATTGAAGCAAGAAAAATCAAATAAAAAAAATAGCCCTAAAATTTTTAGGGTATTTTTTAAAAAGGAATTTGTTTTATGAGCTATAGTGAAGATAAATATAATATTCTTATGAATTATATAAAAAACACAAGTTTTTTAAAAAAGTTAGGTCATTTATTATAAAAGATAATAAACTTTTGGTTATCAAAGCTGAGTCTAAAGATAATAATTGGATTTATCTTTTGCCAGGTGGTGGAGTCGATGAGGGAGAAACCATTAAACAGGCTGCTGTTAGGGAAAGTTTAGAAGAATATAATATAAATGTAAAACCAATTAAATATTTAGGAAAACATTACTATAATGTACCAATAGAATATGATAATAAAAAGTTTATCTCAAATAGAGTTGAATATTATTATCTTTGTGAATATATTTCAGATGGAAATTTTTCAAGTTTTGGTATTGAAGGTGAATTTACATCAAGTGATAAAAAGTTTACTAAAACCGAACTATCATTAAATCAAATTAGAAAAACTGACCATAAAAAATTAAATCAAATTTCTAAAGAAATTTATGATAAATTAGTAGAAATTATGTCAGAGAAAGCTTAGAATAGGAGGATATATGAATATTTTTAAAAAATTTTATTGCAGAACTTATCAAGGAGTTTTTAGAATTTTGTTGCCTGTTCTTCCTTATAGAGAACCTAAATTGATTAAAGATTATAATGACTTAATCAAAATATTAAAAGAAAAAGGAAATAAAAGCGTTTTACTTGTAACTGATAAGGGAGTAAGGGGATTAGGTTTAACTAAATCTTTGGAAACTATCATTACTAAATCTGATTTTAAACTTACAGTTTATGATAAAACTGTTGCAAATCCTACTACAGACAATGTCGAAGAAGCTCTTGCTATTTATAAACAAAATGGTTGCGATTGTCTAATTGCTTTTGGTGGTGGGTCAGCTATGGATTGTGCAAAAGCTATTGGTGCTAGAGTTGCTAGACCTAAAAAATCGCTTGGAAAAATGAAAGGAATTTTGAAAGTTATAAAAAAACTTCCTCTTTTAATTGCTATTCCAACCACTGCAGGAACTGGTAGTGAAACAACACTTGCGTCAGTGATTGTTGATAGCAAAACAAGACATAAATATGCTATCAATGATTTTCCTCTTATACCTCGTTATGCTTTACTTGATGCAGGATTAACTGTTGGGCTTCCTAAACATATCACTTCCACTACAGGAATGGATGCTCTTACTCATGCAATTGAAGCTTATATAGGAAGAAGCACAACCAAACAAACAAGGGGAAATGCTTTGAATGCAATTAAACTTATTTTTGAAAATCTTGAAACTGCATATAACTATGGCGATAATATTCTAGCAAGAGAAAATATGCTTAAGGCTGCATATCTCGCTGGACTTGCTTTCACTAAAAGTTATGTTGGTTATGTCCATGCAATTGCACATTCTTTAGGAGGAAAATATAATATTCCTCATGGACTTGCAAATGCAATAATTTTGCCTTATGTTTTGAAAAAATATGGCAAAAAAATCTACAAAAAACTTTGGAAAATTGGTGTGTATGCAGGCTTGTTTGACAAAAATACTCCTATTGAAATTGGTGCTAGAAATGTAATTTTGAAAATTGAACAAATGAATGAAAATATGAATATAGGGACAAAAATAGATGAAATAAATGAAAGTGACATTCAGGCTCTTGCCAAAATAGCAGAAAAAGAGGCAAATCCTCTTTATCCTGTTCCTGTACTTTTCACTGACAAACAACTAGAAGAAATTTATCATGAGGTGAAAAATGGAAAATAATAAAATCTTAAACAAAATTGCAAAACAAAGAAAATTTCTTGAAAAAAATCCATCAATACCAGTCAAAGATAGAAAATTAGTATTAAAAAAACTTTATAAAAACATAAAAGAAATGACACCAGAGATAATAGATGCTTTAAAAAAGGATTTAAATAAAAGCGAAACTGAAAGTTATATGACAGAAATTGGTCTGGTTCTTTCTGAAATTAGTTATATGTTAAAACATATAAACAGATTTTCTCGTGCTAAAAAAGTTTACACTCCTATTAGTAATTTTCCTGCGTGTAGCAAAAAAATTGCAAGTGCATATGGCATTGTTCTTGTAATAAGCCCTTGGAATTATCCATTTATGTTGTCACTTGAACCTCTTGTTGATGCTATTGCTGCTGGAAATACAGTTATTTTGAAGCCAAGTAGTTCTTCAATTAATACAACAAAGGTTTTAGATAAATTGATTAAACAAACATTTGAGGAAAATTATGTAACAACTGTTATTGGTGGAATAGAAGAATGCTCACTACTCTTAGAACAAGATTTAGATTACATTTTCTATACAGGCAGTACTAGAGTTGGAGAAATTGTAATGAAAAAAGCAGCTGAACATTTCACACCAGTTACTTTGGAAATGGGAGGCAAGAGTCCTTGTATTGTTGATGAAACAGCAGACTTGAAACTTGCTGCAAAAAGAATTATTTTTGGCAAATTGCTTAACGCAGGACAAACTTGTGTTGCGCCAGATTATATTTATTGTCATGAAAGTGTTAAAGATAAATTAATCCAAGAATTAGAGTGTGAAATAATTCGTCAATACTCAGTTGACCCTATGGCAAATAAAAATTATCCTAAGATGATAAATGAAAAACAATTTAACGCTATGGTCAATTTGATTAATCATGATGATGTTGTTTTTGGGGGAAGGTCTAATTTAAAAACTTTAAAAATTGAACCTACTATTCTTTCTTCATCTTTTGAAGATGAAGCTATGAAAAACGAAATTTTTGGACCAATTCTTCCTGTTGTTACTTTTAAAAAATTAGATGAAGTGGTTAAAAACATAAATAAAATGGCTAAACCTTTAGCATTGTATTTATTTTCAAATTCTACTAAAAATAAAGATTTTATTTTAACACATTGTCAATTTGGTGGTGGTTGCGTGAATGATACTATTATGCACATTGCCAACAATCATTTAGGTTTCGGTGGTATCAAACAAAGTGGTATAGGAAAATATCATGGAAAAGTTGGTTTTGAAACATTTACACACTATAAAAGTGTAGTTTATAAAGCAAATTGGCTTGATATGCCTTTAAGATATCAACCTTTTAATAAAATCAAGCAATGGTTTATCAAGTTGTTTTTAAAGTAGGAGAAAATATGAAGAAATTAGCTTTATTTTTAAATATTTTATTAATTGTTTTGATTTTGTTGGGTGATGCTTTATATATTTATTATGGAATTTATACATCTATTAATGCTCTTTGGATTAAATCGGTCACTAGTGCATTGTTTGTTATTTTAGGGGCAGTTAATTTATTTTTTGCAATTAAAAACAAAACTTCTTGTTTAAAATTTTGTATTTTTCTCTTGATTGGACTTTTCTTTGCAATGCTTGGTGATATTGTATTGAATTTACATTTTATCGGTGGAGCAATATTGTTTGCAGTTGGACATATATTTTTCTTCATTTCATATTGTTTTATTGAAAAAGTAAATTGGAAAGACTTAGTTTGTGGATTGGCTATTTTTCTTCCATCTGTTCTTATAATCACACTTGTTCCGATATTTGATTTTGGAAATGTATTAATGGAAATTATATGTGTTATATATGCTTTAATCATTTCCTTTATGGTTGGCAAATCTCTTTCAAACTTTATTATCAAAAAATCTTTATTATGCTTTTTAGTTTTTATAGGTAGCGTCTTATTCTTTATTTCAGACTTAATGCTTCTTTTAAATGTTTTTGGAAATTTACCAGATTTTGTTGATATTTTATGTCTTTTAACTTATTATCCTGCAGAAATAATGCTTGGAATGTCAATCTTATTTACAAGTGATATTTTTCAAAAAAATAAATAAAAATTAATTAAAAATTAATTTAAAAATATTAAAAATATAATTTAAATAATAAAAAATACAAAAAAATAAATAAAAAATAATTTTTTTGTATTTTTTTAATTTTCATGACCTTTTCTGTTAATAAAAGATGCTGTATCACTTGCAACAAATATTTTATCTTCACCATACTTTTCTTTTATTTCTTTAATACTTTTATTTAATTTGTTTGTTTCGGTATTAAAAAATGAAAGTTGTTCTAAATGTTCAATACTGCTAAGAGATGACATTCTTATTCTTATTGCTCTAATATATTTTGAATAATTCCAAAAACTATCAATCAGTTTCATTGCTTCATTTGCGATATCTTCACTTGAACATATGGGTTGAATAGACTTTGAGTGATGATATCTTTCAAAATCTGAAGTCTTTATTGTTACTCCAACACATGAACCTTGAAATTTTTGTTTTGCCATTCTTTGAGAAATTTTTTCTGATAAAAACTTTACAACTTTTTCAACATCATTCTTTTGTATGATATCAGTTATAGTTGTTGTTCCATTGCCTATACTTTTTGGAGGAGATAAATTGTAATAGCAAGCAACAGGGTCGTTGAATTCTCCAAGAAGTTTTTGTTGAAGTTCAACTCCAACTTTTCCCATAATGGATTTTATAAAATCTGTTTTTAAATTTACAAAATCTTGTATTGTCAAAATATTCATTTTTTCAAATTTTTTAGTTAGACGACTTCCAATTCCAACAATTGAGTTTAATGGAAGAAGATAAGTTTTTTCTTTAAAATTCTCTTTTGTAAATTCTGTTGTTGCATCAGGTTTTTTATAGTCACTTCCTAATTTTGCAAACAATTTTGAAAATGACACACCTATTGAAACAGTAAAACCAAATTCTTGTTTCACTCTGTTTCTTATCTCGTCTGCTATTTCTTTGCCATTTTTTCCTAATACTTTTAATGAATCAGTTACATCAAGCCAACATTCATCTAATCCTAGTGGCTCAACTAAATCAGTATAGTCAAGATATAATTCATGTAATTTTTTAGATATTTTTTCGTAAAGTCCATAATGTGGTCCAACTGTTATTAAGTCAGGACACTTTTTTTGTGCTTGCCATATTGCTTCTCCTGTTTTTACACCAAATCTTT
>CANQFL010000019.1 GCA_947598785.1 uncultured Clostridia bacterium | reverse complement strand
AATATGTGTAAATTATAGAGGTTGAAATGATAAAAATTTTGATTGATACGGCTTCAGATATTACAATGCAAGAAGCACAAGAATTAGGTATTAATGCCATTCCAATAGAAGTTAGATTTGGAAATGAATCTTTTTTGGACGGATTTAATTTATCACATAAAAAATTTTTTGAAAAACTTATTGAAAGTGATGATTTTCCACAAACAAGCCAAATCAATGAATTTCGTTTTGAAGAGGAATTTAAAAAACTTACTAAGAATGGAGATGAGGTGATTTGCATAACGCTTTCTTCAAAATTATCTGGGACATATAATTGTGCTTTAGCTGCTTCTAAAAGCTTCCAGGATAAAGTTTTTGTGGTTGATAGTTTAAATGCTACAATTGGAGAAAGAATTTTATGTGAACTTGCTTTAAGATTGATAAAAGAGGGTAAGACTGCAAAAGAGATTGTGGAACAATTAAATAAACAAAAACAGAGAATTAAACTTTTGGCTGTTCTTGATACTTTAAAATATCTTAAAAAAGGAGGACGAATTTCTCCTTTGGTGGCATTAACGGGTGAGGTGTTTTCGATTAAGCCGGTAGTTTCTGTGGTTGATGGAGAAGTTAAGTTAGTCGGAAAGGCTATTGGTTCAAAAAAAGGAAACAATCTTTTGATGCAATTTGTGGAAAAGTGTGGTATTGATTTTGATATGCCTTTTGCTCTTGCGTATTCTGGACTTAATGAAGATTTTTTAAATAGGTATTTGATTGATAGTAAAAAGATATGGAATGGCAATGTTGAAATGAAGGATATTCCATCTTATATGATTGGAAGTACAATTGGAACTCATGTTGGACCAGGCGCTATTGCTGTTTCATTTTTTGCAAAAGAATGTTAGTTTAAAATAACATAAAAACTTTTTGAAATTTTTAAACATAAATGTTATAATCAATTTGTGGATAATATAGTTCAAATCAATGATATATCTTATGAAGGTTCAGGAGTTGGAAAACTTGATGGACAAGTTGTTTTTGTACCTAAAACTTTGATAGGAGAAAAAGTTGAAATTGAATTTGTCAAAACTTCTAAAAAATATATAGTTGGAAATGTAAAAAACATTTTGTTGGAAAGTCCTTTAAGAATAAAGCCTCAATGCCCATATTTTGATGTTTGTGGTGGTTGTGATTTTCAACATACAACTTATGAGAATGAAAAGAAAATTAAAATAAATGTTCTACAAAAAGAGTTTAGTAAAATTGGTTATAGTGGAAATTTTGATTTTGAAGAATGTAATAAAAGATTTTATTATAGAAATAAAATTAAATTTGAGGTTGAAGATTCAAAATTAGGATATTATAAAAACAAAACTCATGACTTTTTTGAAGTCGATGTATGTCCTATTGCAAGTGAAAAAATAAATAATGCAATACCTAAAGTTTTGCAATTCATGCAAAAAAATGAGTTGAAAGATTTGAAAAATGTTTATATAAGAGAATTTGAGAATACGTTAGGTATTTGTTTTTTATTTGATAAAAATGCCAAAAAATGTACAAAAAATGTGAAAAATATTGAAAATTTAAAAGATTTTTACATATTTTTTGCGTATGGTGAAATTTTAGAAAGCGATAAAACTCAAATTTTTGGATTAAATTTGAATGGGAAATTAACTGATTTCGATATGCGTTCTTTTAATCAAGTTAATGATTTTGTAGCTCAGAAATTATACTCATTTGTAGAGGAGTATGCTAAGGATAAAATTGTTGTTAATGCTTATTCTGGAAAAGGGGCTTTAACTTGCAGACTTGCTCAAATCGCTAAGTTTGTATATGGTGTTGAATATCAAAAATCTTCACATTTGGAAGCTGAAAAATTAAGAAAAAGTAACAAAAAAGAAAATATCAAAAATATTTGTGGTAAAGTTGAAGATGAAATCAATGGAATCCTCAGTCAATCTTCTATAAATTTGATTATCCTTGACCCAGCAAGAGCAGGGTGTGATGCAAAAGTGTTAGATGAAATAATCAAAAATGAAATAGAAGAAATCGTATATATATCATGCAATTTTTCTACATTAGTCAGGGATTTAAAAATATTACTAAAAAAATTTACAATTAAGTTTGTAAAAATTTTTGATATGTTTCCATTAACTTCAAATATGGAAACAGTAGTTGTTCTTAAAGTAAAATAGTAAATTATATATAATATTTTATTATATCATTTTATTGACTTTACTTTTTTTTTGTGTTATTCTATTAATGTAATCATTTCATATAATTATATTATATGAGAGTTAAATTCTAAATTTGGAGTTGTCAGTGACAATTAGTTATAAAAAAATTATTTCAACTTTTTTGGTTATTGTACTCGCAGTATTTACCGGTTTTGCGATTGGTAAAATTTATCTTGATGGTAATAAAACATTAGGTGAATCTAACTATACATTTGCAGAGGTACATGCTTCAAAAGAAATGGTTGAAGATTTGTATAAGCAATCACTAGAAAAAAATATTACAGATTTTACACCAAAAGAATTATATCTAATTGCAGAGTATAAATTGTCTATTCAAAATTTTAAAATTGAAACTACTGGTTTTATTGATAGTGGAGTTATGGGCATTAGTGCAAAGGTAGATATGCGAAGTGTAAAAACAAAAGTTGATGATAAAATTGTTTACTCAAAGTATAGCCCTTCTAAATCTATTGGGCCAGTAAATACACCAAAAATTTGTAAACAATTTACCTATGACTTAAGCAAAAAAGGATTTGATGGAAAGCCATATATAAATATTGTAGAGGGGGATTTTATATCAACAGGTCCAAACTTAGAAAATATTGATGGAATATTTACTGAGGAAGGAGAAAATTGGTCTCAGGAAGATTATATAGAGCAATTTAAAGCTTTGCCAAATGAATCAATTTTACCTTATATAATTTCAGACATAACATATAATGACAATCCCGATTTAGTTTATGATAGTGAAAATGAAGTATACAAATTTGAAATAGTTCTGTCTGGACATAATGTACTTAGTGATGCTACACTTTCTTATTCAAGAGAAATTTCTTATACATGTGGATATAAGAATGCACACCTTACATGGAAAAATTCGATTATTAATGTTGCAATTGACAATAATTTTAATTTTAAGTCTATTGATTATAATGAATTTTATACTCTTTTTGCAGAAGACTTGCCAATGAGAGTAAAAAATGCAGATGTAAATGATAAGTTTTTTAGTGTCTTTACCTATGGTGATGAGGTGACATTATGATGGAAATAAAAAAGCCAACAACATTGTTTACTAAGTTGTTTAAAAAGTTCTTCCTCTTTATTGTGGTTGCACTTTGTTCTTTCTTTGGTTGTATTTATTTCTTTGGATATAATGTGACTCCTTTGCTTCCTTCAACACCAACCATTGCAGAAGTTCCTCCTTTTGGTAAATTTATTCAAAATATGATGTCTTTAAAAAATATTCATGCTGAAGATTTTAATTTTGAGATTAAAGACGATGCTCAAGGTTTTGACATTAAACTTAGTGGTGACGTAACTTATGATGAAACAGGATTAGATGTAGATGTTTCTTTGACATATAATGGAGAACAAACTTTTATTAGAGCTAATTATATGCAATCTTCTCCAGATTTATATGTTGGTATTAATGATGTTGATTATTTATTCTCTACAAATTCTATTTCAAATGGTAAAGAAATAAATTTGGAAGGATTGATTAATTTAATCTCAAACAACATCAATGTTGATTTTTCTGGGGTTATTACCGATTTAACAACTGTTTTCGGCATTGATTTAGAAAATTTTGATATATCTCAAATTGCAAAAGACCCTATAGAACTTGAAGATGGATATCGTTTCAATATAAAACTTGGAAATGGTATTTTACAAGCAGAAATTGAAACTGATGACAAATATAATATAACATCTGCTAAAACTCCAGCTATAACCATTGGAGATTTTGCCATTTTGATTAATGCTCCAAAAATTTTGATGAACAATATTGAAATTTCTGTTCCTGAGCCAGAAATTAATGATTTTGTTGATTTACGTGGTATAAATGATTATATTGGATTTGCCGAAAATTTATTTGAACAAAATTATGTCAGTGGAAATGTTGCCATTACTCTTTCTAATGGCAAAAATTACGATGTTGATTTAAAACTTGATAATTCTAACGGCGTAAAAGCTAAACTAAGTACTGAAGTTGAAGAAATACTTATTGATGCTGTTTATGATAATAATATAATTTATTTGAGTTTAAAAGGGTCAACAGAAAATCCTGAAAATGGTCTAAATCTTAAATTAGATTTAAATGATATTGAAAAATGGAATACAACAATCAATAACATTCTTACTAAACATTATGGAATTACAACTACTGATTTAGTTAATCAAATGATTGATAAGATAAAAGCTAAATCTCAAGAAATCAATACAGAAGAAGAAATCTTTAAATTATTAGCAGGTATATTAAGCAATTCAAAACATATAAATGAAATTCTCCCTTATACTGCTTTAACTGAAGAAAATTCTTTGACTATGCTTTGGAACAGAACTAAAGATGATGGCTCTTTGGAAGAGGATAAAATTGTTTTAGAGAGTTTTGATATAGAAGAAACTACTTTATTGAAAAAAGCTTATATCGACCTTTTAGGAATTGTTATTGATGCTAATTTTGAAGTTAGTCAAGAACAGTTTGATTTTAATTTTGATTATACAAATTTCTATGATGTTACAACTTTACTTGATTTTGAAAATTTAGTAGATGAAATTCTTACTAATAAAAAATTTGGTGGAGAAATTTCAGTAAAATTTGGAAATGATGGTGTTTTAAATGTTGATTATGTAGTTAATTTTGATGAAAAAATTATAGCTGAATTAAATACTTCGATTTGTTCAGAAAATCAAGAGAAAAACATTAAATTATTCTTAAATGAAACAAATTTCTATTTAGTAATTGACGAATTAATTATTGAAGGTGATTATCAAGAAATTGAAACCTATCTTGACAAGTTACAAAATCTTGGTGTGCCTTTAACAAATGACAAAAAACTTGAAGTAAAAGAAATAATAGAAAAAGTAAGAAATGTTTTAACTAATTTACAACTTAAAGCAGAAGAAGGTGCAATTGCTGTTGTTGAGTATGTTGCTAGCCTTAAACAAAAATATGTTATCAACATTTCATTACAAAATAACCAAGCACAAATTGAATTGTCTAACAACGATATTATAGTAAATTGCACACTTTCAAAATCTGATAAGAAAGTTGAAATGCCTTTTGCTAATGATGAACTTTTAAAAGTTCTTTCTAAAGCTGAAATATTAAAAACTTACATTAATTCAAAACAATTTTTATTTAATTTCTCATTTAATTACAACAAGATAAATTTATCTGGTTCAGCTATTTTGGATTTAGAAAATAAAATATTCTATATTCAAGGTAAACTAGGTGTAAATAATATTATTATTCACATTGAAAATAAAGCTATCTATCTCGATTTGAATGGAAACAAAATTAAATTAGATATTTCAAAATATGTTTCTTTAGATGAAAAGAAGAATGCTTTGTTAGATAAAATTATTGAGATTATAAATGCAAATATTGATAGTGATGAATCTGATTTATCTGGCCTTTCTAATTTCTTGATAAATATGTTTGGTCAAGATTTATCAAAACTTTCAATCAGTCAACTTATAAAAATGGGATATGTTTCTGTTGATGGAAATACTGACGATTTAACAATTGACCTTGATTATAATTCTAACATTCCATATTGGGCACAAATAAAAGTTGGTTTTGTAGAAAATAATTTAACTCAAGTTTCCTTTAGTATAAAAGACAATAGACAAGATGTTGAAACTTATAAAATGCTTACTGGAAATATAAATATTTTAAATGAAGAAGAAAAAGAAGAGTTGAGTCAATATAAATGTTTGACTGAGGAGGAAAAACAAGATTATTATAATTTGACTTCAAATCAAACAGGAATTTTAAATATAAAAATTATAGAAAAAATAGAAGATAAAACTGTTGAAAATTCTATACCATTTAATATTGCAGTTGAATTATCTGATTCTATCAAAATAAAAGTTTGGGGCAGTGCATTTGGTGAAAATTTTGAACTTGTTATTATTGATAATATTGCAAAAATAAAAATCGGTGGAGATAATGGAATTATCTATAGTGTTGATTTGAAAAATGCTAAATCTCTATACAATCAAATTGTTAAAACTTTTGAAATTGAAAAATCAAAATTAAATATTCTTGAAATATTAAATTCTTTAGATTTTGGAAAACTATTAAATGTAAATGGTTTATCATATAATTTTGGAAAAATTGATGACGTAACCGTTATGAATTTAAGTTATGACATTTCAAACAATGTCAAACTAGAAGTTAAGTTAAATGATGAACAAGTTTTAAATAATGAGATAATTCTTCCAAGTGGAAAAGAACAAGATATTTCAGATTTGATGCTTAAAATTAAAGATATTTATAATTTAATTAATTTAGGAGATTTGAATTTCAAATTTGATTTAACTTATAATATAAATGAATTTCCTGTTGATGGCACTTTCAAATTCTTAAAAGGCAAATTAGACTCTAAAGATGAGTTTGAACTAATTATCAATAATATCGTTGGAGAAAAATTAGTAGCACGTCTTAAATATGATTATGAAAGTAAAAAATATGTTTTATATTTTAAAATTGCAAATATTAAAATTAAATATGTTATAGACGGAAAAACTTCTGACAATGTAACTGAAGAAACAATAAATACAATCGAATCTACTTTGCAACAAACTGTTGGGGTAAATATTGATTTGGGTGTATTCCAATATATCATTGATATGATTCAAAACTACACAATATCTGATTACCTTACAAATATTAAACTTGATATATTTGACAACTTATTGAATGTAAACAACGAAGATATAACTGAAAGTATTGGCATTAATGTAAATAGAAACGACCAAGATATGGATATGTTTGCAGGGGCAGTAAACTTTAAGAATAATACTTTATATAGTTTAGATGTTAATGTTTATAATATGATAAAAGCCAACTTAAAAGTTGTAAATGGAATAGCTTTTGAAGAATTAAATAAAAAAGAATATAATGACAGTATCGTTTACGGACTTTTATCAAGTTTGAGCGTTTTAACTGATGAGATTGAATTAGAAGATGGAATGTATGCAATTTCTACTGATGTTGCAATTAGATATGTCTTTACAACATTTTATGGAACTTTGACAGCAATCTTAATTCAAGACCCAACTTATGATAGTCCTTTGATTCAAGACCCTGAGTATGTTGGACCATTGAAACATTTGAAGCCTGTGATTCAACTTTATACAACTTCACTTGGACTTGACACTTATATTTATGTTGTTGGAGAAGTTATAAATGGAAAATCAACTTTGATGTTATATGTTGATTTACAAGGGCTTCAATTAAAGATGCAATATTCTGAAGAAAATATAAATAAAATCTTGAATTTTGTTGAAAAATATTTCAATAAACATATTGATTTACCAAATCTTCCATTTTTAGATAATGAACCTGAAACACAACAACTAAAAATACAAGAAACTGTTGAAACATTTAAAGTTGTAATCCCTACGATAACAAACATTTTTGTTGAATGGTGTAAATCTTTAACAGATGAAAGAAATGGACTTAAAGTGACTGTAGATGGCTCTTTGGTTTATATGGAAGATGGAAGTTTTGATAATATAGTTGCCAAAGTTTTAATTGACACTGCTAATGGTAAAATTGAACCTGAATATGTCATGATTGGCACGGATATAGAAGACACAAATACATCTGCTTTTGATGAAACAACAGAATATCCTAAAGATGCAGAAGAAAATGAAATTGAATGGCATTTGAAGAAAAATCAAGGGCAAAGCAATGATTTACTTGAGGAACAAGAAACTTTAAATAAAAATTTTGCAGTTTATTTGACTAATTTCCATCTTGGCTATTTTGATGAATTACAATCAAAATTTAAATGTACTCTTCCTAAAAATGATGAACCTATAGATTACGGTTGCGAATATAAATACATCACTGATGTTCAATCAAACAATAAAGACAATCATTTCACAGCTCTTAAGGATTTCATTGACATTGATGTTATTTTGAAATATATTGAAACTACTTATGAATATTTTAAACCTTTAGAATATCATATAGTTATTGATGGAAGCAAAGAACAATTTGTTAAGATAAAAGATGAAGTTAAAAACAATGTTCAATACAAAACTATTATCAAAGATATAGATGCTGAAATTTTAGTTGAATTTGAATCATTAGAAGGAGTTGAAAATCCATCTAAAATTCCTTTGTTTGATAATAATTTCCTAAATATTCAAGCACATTTAGATTTTGTTTTGGAAAATATAGTTAAAGAACCAAATACTCAAGAAAAAGTAAATTCAGTTAGACATATAATTGACTTGGATTATGACAGTCGTGGAAAAGGATTATATGTATCCTATACTCATGGTAAAAATATAAATATAATAACAGATAGTGAAGGGAATATAGAAGATAAAAGTACAAAATTTAGTGTCTTTATTGCAAACGAGAATTTAAGTGATATTCTTGCAATGATTGTTGATTTATTACAAATTGATTTAAGTAATGATGTTAAAACTCAACTTAATATTTTAAACAGAAATCAAACAGATTTCACTTTCTTACGCGAACTTATTTTCCCAGATACAAATGATGAAAGTTTGAAAGAAGATTACACTTACGTTAGTGGACTTTTAAATGATATTACAAATGCTTTACATCTTTTAAGACACATTCAATTTGAAGATAAAATTGAACAAGAAACTCATTTATTAAGTTTGTTAGCTGAACTCGATTTAACGAATTTAAATATGAAAAAAGATGATTCTTTAACACCTGTTAGGTTTAATGTTATAGAAAAATCTAATGGTGTTTATGAGTTTGATAGAGTAATAATTAATGATGCTGAATTTGCAGTTCTTGATATTGATTTCAATATCTATGATAAAAATGATGAAAGCAAATATTTCAATTATCACGCACGCAACAGTGGAGAACATAAAGATTTAAGCACTTTACCAAAATTTGTAGATATGCTTGTCAACACTTTGAATACTAAAGGATTAAATCTTCATATGTCTTATGAACCAGAAAACAATAATGAAGAAGAGGCATTAAAATTACTTGGTGGACTTTATAAATTAAGAATTGGTATAGATTTAGAAATTAAAATTGATGCAAATAACAAACTTCAAGTTTATGCCGAAGTAAGGACTCAAACAAGAGAGATAGTAACTTTTGATAATGTTGCTGGTTGGTATGGACATTCATATACAAATGTAAGACCTACTGGAAAAGTTGAGAGCAATATGGGAAAGAAAGTTTCAACTTTGAATTTCTCATATGATAAAGCAATCGATAATTACAAACTTGTTATAACTCAATACAACACATATAATGCAGCAGGGAATAACAATGATGACAAACTTAAAATAGGTGGAGAAGAAAATAGTGATTGGGTTTATACTCTTTCTGAAATAGGACAAAAAACTCATTTTTATAATAATAATAACGAATTGTTTACATTTGAAGATTCTGAAGGTAAGTTACAAGATTCAAGCACAAATATTTTCAAAATTATAGCTCAAACGATTGGAATGACAAATAGCGTTACAAATGACATAATAAAACTTGTTGCTACCATGACACCTGACCCAACTATTGAAGAATTATTTTTAGGTTACCAAGTTACGGACATTAGAGATGATGCAGGTACTTTCTTAGGTAATGATTATATGTTGAAGCTTAATGGTGCAAATTTGACAGGTGTAAAAGAATTTAAAGATTTTGAACTCCATATATTATCACATACTTCAAATTATAAAAAGAATAAAAGATATTTGAATTTCATTGACCAAATAAAGACATCTCTTAATATTGCAGGAGTTGTTACAATCAACTTGAATTTACATTCAAAAGATGGAAATTATTACAATGGAATAAATGATATGAAATATATGCCAACACATAGATTTACTACAAATACAACATATCGCGATGAATATTGTAAAAATAAAATTACATTTGTTGAAAATAATGGCCCAGATGTTGACGATATTTATGCTTACGAAGATGACGAAATCACATTACCAAATTATGAAACTTATGTTATTGACGATATAGATGGCTCTAAAACAAAAACAACGCGAGTATTTGATGGTTGGTGGACGACTGAAGATTTCCAAGAGAATACAAGGTTTAATTCAAATATAATGCCAAATTCAAACATTACTCTTTATGCAAAATGGAAAGAAAGTTATGAATATTATCGAACTGTTAAATTTGAAACTAATGATTATGAACTTCATGTAGATGATATCGTTAAGCTTGAAGGAGAAAGTTTTATAGTTCCTTATTACACAACTATCATTCATGATGATAAACAAACACAAAAAGAAGTTAAAGAGTTTAAAGGTTGGTGGACTTCTCCAAACTTTGAAGAAGGAACAAAATATGATGAATTATATATCATACCAACTCATGATTTGACATTATATGCAAAGTGGGATACAAAAGTATATAATTATTACACTCTCGAATTTGTATCTAACAATGAAGAGGAGCAATATGAAAATAAATTTGTTCTTGAAGGTGAAACATTTTCAATTCCAATTCCATCAAAGTTAGAAATGCAAATTGGTAATGAAAAGAAATATTATAAAGAAGAAACAGTTGAGAATACCACACGCTATTACACATTTGATGGTTGGTGGACTACTTCTACATTTGAAGAAGGAACAAGACTTACTTCAGATGTTATGCCACAAAACAACTTGACTTTGTATGCTAAATGGGATTTCTTAAAAGAAGAAACAACCTATCTTGTGACAATGTATGACAATAATGTTGAAATTGATAGGTTTAGAGTAATTGAAAATGATAAAGTTGATTTTACAGGCAAAAATAAAGTTGTTGATGGAGATTTTGGAACTAAATTCTATCTAGATTCTAATTATCAAAATGAAATTACAAATTACTACATTATGCCAAATCATGACATAGAAGTTCATATAAGAAATAGATATAAAGTTGTTTTCAAAAGTAAATATTATAACACAGCAGATGTAGAGTATTACTTATATCAGGGTGAGAAAATTTCTATGCCAACTCAGCAAAGTTATAAAGATGATAAATATGGAAAAGAATTGATTGAATATAATTTCCATGGTTACGAAGAAACAATCACAGTCATACCAAATGAAAATAAAATCATCAATGCAATTTGGGACGTTGTTACGACTCCTTATGTTAGAATTGAATTCCACCTTGATTGGTATCTTCCAAAAATTTACACGGCTGGTACTACAACTCCTTGGGTTATTGAAAAGTATGTAAATAATGAAGAAGCAAAAGCAATTTACTTTAATCCAAAAGATACAGAAAAAAATGTAACTTATGTTTTGCAAAATGTTAAAAATTTCGATTTAACTCAAATAAAAACCACTATCAGAGCACAATATAAGTTGGATATGGGCAATAAATGGTACACATGGAATGTAGTAAAATGGTCAAAGAAGCCAGTTGGTAATCAAGATTCAGGCGTAGAAGAAATAGCGAAAATAACAGATTTATCTTCTACTGAAACAATACATCTATATGCAGTTTGGGGTTAATAAAAAAGACAGTTTTTAAGCTGTCTTTTTTTATTTTAAGAAAAATATGTTTTATATCTTTCAATTGTTTCATCATCTAAGCGAGCAAATAGAGGTTTTGGTAGATTTACTTTATGAGTTTTTGGTATAGTAATTTCATTAGCTTCTTGCCATCTATCTATGTCAGAAGGTGAACCTGAAAAGTTTAACTGTGACCAAATTTCTGCAGTTTTATTTGGAATTATAGGACTTGCAACAATAGCAAGAGATTTTGCCATATTTAAACATAAATATAAGACTTTGCGTGCATTTTTTTCGTCACCATTTTTTATCATTGTCCAAGGTGCAGTTTTTTCAAGGTAAGTGTTTCCAACTGAAGCAAAATGCATTATTTCTTTATATGCTTGTCTAAATTCAGTTTTTGCAAAAAGGTCTGCAATTACGTTTGGGAATGTTTTGATAGCTTCGATAATTTCTTTGTCATTTTCATCTAAATTATCTTTTATATCATCAAAATCTATGCCAGCAATCCCATTAAAATTCTTGTTTAACATATTTAATGTTCTATTAAAAAAGTTGCCATATTTACCAACAAGTTCTGCATTGGTGTTTTGTTTAAAGCCTTCATAAGTGAAATCGCTATCTTTATTTTCAGGGAATATTGAAACGAGATAAGCTCTAAGAGAATCTACATCAATATCACTTTGCATCAATTTATCGCAAAAAATACCAATTTTTTTAGATTTTGAGAACTTTTGCCCTTCAAAATTTAAAAAATTAAAACCAACTACATTTGTTGCAAGATTGTATTTTTTGCAAGCAAGTTCCATACTTGGGAAAAATACAGCGTGAAAATCTATATTGTCTTTTCCAATAAAGTTGTATATTTCACATTCGTCATTTTGCCATCTATCTTTTACTAGAGCATCACCACCAAGTTCTTTTGTGATTGAGATGTATCCAATAGGGGCATCAAACCAAACATAAAAAACTTTATCTTCATATCCCTTAAGTGGAACTTTTATTCCCCAATGTATGTCACGAGTAATACATCTTGGTTTTAGACCTTCTTTAAACCATTTGTTTGTCATCATATAGACATGATTGCGCCATATATCTTTTTTGCTTTCAACCCATTTTTGAAGTTCTGGTTGTAATTTATCTAAACTAATGTAAATATGTTTGGTTGTTTTCTTTACTGCAGGTTTACCACAAAAAGAACATTTAGGGTCAATTAAATCATCTAATTCATACGATTTACCACAATTATCACATTGGTCACCATAAGCTTTATCATATCCACAATATGGACAAATACCATAAACAAAACGGTCAGCAAGTGCCTCTTTGTCATGTTCACAAAATAACATTTGGCTTTCTTTTTCTTCAGTATAGCCATTTTTATATATTTCATTGAAAAAGTCAATAGTAACTTCTTTGTGAGTTTTTGTGTTTGTTCCACTGAATATATCAAAATTTATACAAAAATACTTAGCTATTTCTTTCATTCTAGCATTCATTTTTGCAATATATTCATTAATTTCCATACCTGCTTCTTTTGAAGCAATATAACTTGATGTGCCATGGTCGTCAGTTCCACTCACATAAATAGCATCGTTACCATAAGTTTTGTTAAAACGAGTAAAAACATCAGCAGGAAGCCAACAACCAACGATATGTCCTAAATGAGGAAGCCCATTAACATAAAGAAGTGCTGATGTTATTAAAATTTTTTTTCTTTTCTTATCCATAAAAATTCCTTTTAAAAGTAAAATTTAATAAAATATTACTTATTTAAGTTTTTTTAGGCAAGATTTTTAAGCTTTTTTATAATCTCTTCAAAAGACAATTTTTCTTGTTCGGAATTTTCCATGTTTTTAAGAGTAAATATTTGTGTTTTAATTTCATCTTCTCCAACAATTAAAACGTATTTAACTTCTCTTTTATTTGCTTCTTTCATTTTTGATTTAAAAGATTTATTTTCATAAAAACATTCTGCCTTAATTCCTTGTTCACGGAATTTAGTTAATAATTCCAAACTTTGATTTAGAGTTTCATCAAAATTTATTATTGCTATATCAATATCTCTTGCCTTCACTTTATCAAAATAACCGTCTTGTAATAACAAATCAAATAGACGGGTTACACCAATACTCATGCCCACACCGGGCATATTTTTGTCGGTGAAGTAACCACAAAGATTTTCAAATCTTCCTCCACCTCCAATAGCAAGATGTTGATTTTTCAAAAAACCTTCAAAAACAGTACCTGTATAATAATTATGTCCTCGAATAACACCAATATTTGCCACAAATGATTTTGCACCAAAAGAAATCAAATATTTGTTTAATTCTTCAAGTTCTTTAAGACCGGTTTTAAAAGTTTCATTTTGACAAAAATCTTTTAAATTAACTAAAAGATTATCAATTTTTCCATTCATTTTAGTAAGTTTTATTAGTTTTTCACTATTTTCATTGTCTATACCAAGTTCTTTTAGTTCTGTTAAAGCATCTTCTAATGAAATCTTTTCTAGTTTATCTAATACTATTAAAATTTCGTTAATCTTGTCATTTTTATTTATTTCTTCAATAAATCCAGCAATTATTTTCCTATTAGATATTTCAATTACAACTTCAATACCTAGAGCATTAAAGCATTTTTCAAATAAAGCAATACATTCAGCATCAGCAACCATTGAAAGTGTATCAGAACCTATTATATCAGCATCACATTGATAAAATTCTCTAAATCTACCTTTTTGTGGGCGTTCACCTCTATAAACTTTACCAATTTGATATCTTTTAAAAGGAAAAGATAATTCGTCTTTATGCATAGCAACAAATCTTGCTAGAGGAACTGTTAGGTCATACCTCATACACATATCTGCATCACCTTTTGTAAAGCGATAAATTTCTTTATCAACTTCTCCACCACTTTTAGCAAGTAAAATTTCGCTATATTCCAAAACAGGAGTATCAAGAGGAACAAAACAATTATTTTTAAAAACTTGTTCTATAGAATTTAAAAGTGATGAAAAAAGTATTTGTTCTTTTGGCATAAGTTCCCAAAAACCTTTAAGTTTTCTAGGAACAATTTTGGTTGAATTATTCATATATTTATTTCCTTTTTATTTGACATTGTAATATAAAAATCGACCATTTGTCAAGCATATATATAATTAAAGTTGTGCACATCTATATTCCACTTTTCCACAAATTTATAAATATACATGACGATTTATGTTTATACAATCGGTTATTTTTTGTAAAAAACAGGGGAAATCTACCATAGTTATCCACATTTCCACATTTTTGTGGATAAATTTTTTAAAAAGTTCCATTTAAAGTTTAATATTTTGAATCTTAGTTGTATAAATTTGATTTTTGGTTCTAACTCATTTTAAAATTTTTTCAAATGTCGTTTTTTATAATTTTGTATAATTTTTATTTTTGTAAATTTTAATGAATATAAATTCAATTTTTCTTTATTAAAAATTTGCTTGGTTTTTTGGTAGTTAAGAAAAATAATTTATGCAAAGCTCGGGTTGCAGAAACGTATAGCAAGTTACGGTCAAGTTCATTGTTATAATTTTCTTCTGTTGCATATGGGATTATAACACAATCAAATTCAACACCTTTTGCATTTGCAGGGGTTGTGATAATCCTTTTTGAATTTGTTGTCTTTAACGAACTTAAAACTTTAAATTTCTTTATTATTTGGCTTTCTTTTTGTAATTCTTTTATTTCATTCTTTGTTTTGCATATTATAGCAATGCTTTCATCTTTATTTTCAGAACGTTTTTCTAATATTTTTTCTATTGCTCTTGCATAATCTCTGGTTTTAATACATTCAACCTCTTCTCCGTTTCTGTTTACATTATTTGCTATTTTATGTCCCAAAATTTTTTGTGCAAAGAGTGAAATTTGTAGTGTGCTACGATATGATTTAGTTAAGTATTTTATTTTTGATTTTGTTTGTTTTGCCAAATGGACAAGATATGATTGAGGTAAAGTCCTATCTATACTTTGGTTTATGTCTCCTAAATATAATTTTGAACATTTCCAAATTTTATCAAATAAATAAAAGTGACAAGGGGTATAGTCTTGCATTTCATCTACAATAACATACTTTGCGTCAAAATTATTTTTAAGTGACAATAAATTTTCTTTTATAAGCAGTATTGGTGCTATATCATATGCTCCAATTTTTTCTATTTCTTCTATTCCTTGACTTTGTAAAAACAAATTGTAAATTTTTATTAAATCTGTAGTTATAAATTTATTATATAATAATTTTTTGGCTCTTTTTTGTAAATCTGCATGTCTTGAACGTGGTATGTGAAATTTATCAGTGATAAATTCTGCAAGAACATCTACTCTTTTATAAATAGGTAGATTTTTTAAACGATTAAAATATATATCTGAAATTTCATCTTTTGATATAACAATATCACCAAAAATCATTGATTTTGGAATAAATAGATTACATATATTTTTATTTAAAAACTTTTTTAATTCATTTAGAAATTCAAAACTTGATTTAATTGCGATATTTTCAAAATCTTTTTGTGATTGTTTGCCTATAACTCGTTCGAGCATTTCTTCTCTAGTTTCAAATTCTTGACCCAATAATCTTTTTGCAATTTCACTAAAAGTTGTTGTAAAAGTTTTTTCTTCACCTAGGGAAGGTAATACTTCATTAATGTAATCAGCAAATATTTCGCTAGGGGATAATATTAAAATATCTTCACTTTTTAGTTGATTTCTATATTTATATAAAAGGTAAGATACTCGATGCATTGCTATAGATGTTTTTCCTGAACCTGCAACTCCTTGCACTATAGTATTTTCAAAATCCTCAGCTCTAATTAAAACATTTTGTTCTTTTTGTATTGTTGAAACTATTTCATGCATTTTTGAAGATGCATTTTTTGATAAAGTTTCCATTAAAATGTCGTCATCAATGATTAAATTACTGTCAATGTAATAAATTAATTTATCATTTTCTATTTTGTATTGACGTTTTAATGTTACTTCGCCACTTACATCTCCGTTTAGACAAGTATATTTATTTTTCCCTATATGGTCATCATAATATAGCGAGCATACATCTGCACGCCAATCATAAACTAAATTTTCGTTATTTTCGTCTTGGACTAAACCTAGGCCAATGTAATATTTTTTTGATTCATTTTCAGAGTCTTGTTTAAAATCAAATCTACCAAAATATGGAGATTTTTTTTGTTTTGTTAATCTATTTGCTTCTTTTTGGAATAAAAGATTTTGATTTTCTAAATTTTCTATTTGAAGATTTAAGTCGGCAAGTTCATCACTTCCGGTTTTAATGTCATAAAAGTTTTCAGCGAAAAAGTTTTTATAATAATTGATTTTTTCTTTGTTTTGTTTAATTTTTTTTAGATTTTTATCTTTAAGTTTATCAATTTTATCAAAAACAGAGGTTAGATAAATTTTTTCTTTTTCTAAAATCTTTTTGTCCATCTTTTCTCCTTAATTTAGATAAATCTTCAACTTTATATTAAGTTATTCATTTTCAGAATCGGTAACTTCTGTTTGACTTTCTTCGTCTTCTTTATCTTCTTCCTCTTTAACAGTTAAGGCGACACTTGTTATTTTTGCATCGTTTCTAAGTTTCATTATTCTTACACCTTGGCTTACCCTTGAATATTGACTAATTCCGTCAACAGGTGTTCTGATGATTACTCCACTGTCAGTTATAGCCAATAAATCACAATCTCCTTCTATTTGCTTCATAGCTACGAGTTTTCCTGTTTTTTCATTGAATATTCCTGCTTTGACACCAGAACCACCACGTTGTTGAAGTCTAAATTCATCAATTTTAGTTAATTTGCCATATCCTGTTTCAGAAATTGTTAAAATATTTGTATTTTCATGAACAACTGACATATCAACTACAAAATCTTTTTCTGAAAGTTTAATACTTCTTACACCTTGACTGTCACGTCCAACAAGCCTTACATCTGTTTCAATAAACCTAATACACTTTCCTTCATGTGTACCTATCAAAATATCATCTCTTCCACCTGTGATATCAACACCAATAAGTTCGTCACCTTCATTTAATTTAATTGCTATTTTTCCTACTTTTCTTATGTTTTCATATTCTGTTAAAGGAGTCTTTTTAATAAGACCGTTTTTGGTAGCCATAATTAAATTCCCTTTAGCATCATTTTTTAATGGAATTATTGTATTAACTTTTTCTCCTAAACTAAGTTGCAATAAATTGATAATAGCTCTTCCTTTTGCAGTTCTTTGTGCTTCAGGAATTTCATAAGCTTTTGCACTATAAACTTTACCCAAATTAGTAAAGAACAAAAGAGTGTCATGTGTAGATGTTACAAACATTTTTTCTACAAAGTCCTCATCTTTTGTTTTATGTGCAGTTATACCAATACCACCACGATGTTGAGATTTATATTCATCTGTGGACATACGTTTTATATAACCCATATGAGTCATTGATATTATAACATCTTCTTCTGCGATAAGGTCTTCTATATCAATTCCACCCATATCCATACTTATTTCAGTCTTTCTTGCATCGCCGTAATTTTGTTTAACTTCTTCAAGGCTATCACGAATAATTTTTAAAATTCTTTGAGGTTTGTCTAAAATATCTTTTAAATCAGTTATAGTTGCTTCTAATTCAGCAAGTTCCTCATTAAGTTTTTCAACTTCTAGACTTGTTAATTTAGATAATTTCATTTCTAGGATAGCATTTGCTTGAATGTCATCAAGTTCAAATTTAGAGGTAAGATTTATTGTTGCTTCTTGTCTATCTT
>CANQFL010000018.1 GCA_947598785.1 uncultured Clostridia bacterium | reverse complement strand
ACTCTATCAGCATCGCCATCAAATGCAAAACCTATATCGGCATTATTTTTTTTCACTTTCTTTATCAAATTTTCTATATGAAGAGAACCACAATTTACATTTATTTTGTTGCCATCGTTATTACATGATACTTTAAAAACCTTTGCACCAAGCATATTAAATATTTTTGGCGCTATTTTGTAACCAGAACCATTGCTTGCATCAATACAAATTTTCATATCGTTTAAAGTGGTATTTATACTGCTTTTTAAATGGCTTACATATTCTTCTTTCAATTTTTCTTCATAAGTCAAATTGCCTGCTTGACAGGCGATATGGTTATTTTCAAAAAATTCTTCTAAAAATTCTTCTTCATTATCGCCAAGTTTTCTGCCAGTACTATCAAATATTTTGATTCCATTATATTCTGGAGGGTTATGGGAAGCAGTTATCATCACACCATAATCAAATTTTTTGTGTTCTGTTAAAAATGAAATTCCAGCAGTAGTAATTGTTCCTACTATTGTCACATTCCCTCCACCTTGAATGATGCCACCTGAAACTGCAAGCATTATTGCATCTCCAGATGTTCTTGTGTCATGACCAATTACAACTTTTGGGGATTTTTTTATTTGTGATAGTGCATTTCCAACTGCAAAAGCAAGGTCATATGTTAAATTTTTTCCATATTCACCTCTAATTCCATCAGTACCAAAATAGTTACTCATAATTTCTCCTTATTTGTTTTTATGTATAAAATAAAGTAAAAGTTGACGAATTTTGATGTTAATGTTAAAATTTACTTGCAATAATTTATTTTTTCATATAAAATAAGTTTATCGCTGGGAGATTTTATGATTGACAAAGATGGAATTGAAAGACCTGATACTTTTGATTGTAATATGATAGAAATTAAAAATGTAAAAAGAAAAATCAAATTTGATGACAAATATTCTTTTCGTCCTCGTAATATTTTTTTTAGATTTTGGGCTGCTATTTTCAGAGGTTTAGCTATTTGTGTTTTTAATCCTTTTATGTTTTTAAGATATCATATGTACACTTTTGGGACAAAACATAGAAAAAAATTACGTAATAAGCCTTTTATTATCACTTGTAATCACGTTCATTTGTTTGATGATTTAAGTGTAGGTACAAATCTTTTCGCTTGGAGAAAAATTTATTTTACAACTTTATCCAAAAATATTAAACGTCCTGCTATTGGATTTTTCCTTCGTTCTTTAGGGGGAATTCCTGTTCCTGCAGAAAGTTTATCTGGAATGAAAAAATTTAATGAAGATATTGGCTATCTTTTAGACCATAATAAACCTGTCCTTTATAATCCAGAGGGCTCATTATGGCCATATTATAGAGAAATTAGACCTTTCAAAAGAGGCGCTTTCGCTATGGCTGTAAAAAATAATGTCCCTGTGTTACCTTTAATTGCTCTTTTCAAAAGGAAGAAAAAAAGAAATGGTAAATATAAATATTTAATGTATTTCGCTATGTGTGCTCCGGTTTATCCTGATAATTCTCTTCCAGAACGTGAACGAATTGAAAAACTTACTCAACAAGTTTACTTAAAATCTAAAGAAGTTGCTCAGGAATGGTATTCAATTCAAGATTGTGGCTTTGAAAATGAACAAAATAAAATGAAACTTAAACCTCGTAAAACTTTATTTTTTGAAGATGATAAATGGATTGTTAAAGTTAAAGGGGAAAATAATTTGCAAAATGTTTAGCATTTTGCTTTTTTTTTATTTTTTTAAAAAATTTAATTAAAATTGTAGGAAATTTTAATTTATGTAGTATAATTATAGAATGGAAAAATATGATAAAAGTTTACCTAATTACACAAAAGGTGAAGAAATATTTAATGCTGTCACTCACATAGTGGGTGGTGGTTTTGGTATAATTTTCTTCTTTGTTGGCGTTATTTTTGCTCATTTTCATTGCGATGCTTTGGGCATTTTTAGTATGTATGTTTATGGTATTTGCATGATTATCACTTATACTATGAGTTCAATCTACCATTTTTTGAGAAGAAATAGAGCTAAAAAAGTGTTTAGAATTTTTGACCATTGCTCAATCTTTTTATTAATAGCAGGCTCTTATACACCTTTTTGTCTTATTACTTTAATTAATGCTCAAGCATGGGGGTACACTATCTTTGCAGTTGTTTGGGGTCTTTCTATTTTGGGAATCGTCCTTAATGCAATAAATATGTTTAGGTGGAAAGTTATTTCGTATATTCTATATCTTGGGCTGGGGTGGTGTATAATTCTTGCCATTGTACCTCTTTCTCAACATTTGGCTATGGAAGGCTTTTGGTGGCTTCTAAGTGGTGGAATTGCTTATACAGTAGGTGCAGTTTTTTACGCCGTTGGTAGTAAAAAGAAATATATTCACAGTATTTGGCATCTTTTCGTTTTACTTGGGACAATTCTTCAATTCGTTTCTATTTTATTTTATGTGGTTTTATAATAAATTAATTTGCAAAATTAGTTTAAATTTGTTAATATCATATTATGAAAATCACAAGTGCAAAATTTTTAACTTCTGTTATTGATGAAAAAAACATTTTAAAAGATGAAATGGTTGAAATCGCTTTTGTCGGGAGAAGTAATGTTGGGAAATCTTCTTTAATAAACGCTTTGGTGGGACAAAAAAATTTAGCTAAAACTTCTTCAACTCCAGGCCTTACAAAAATGATAAACTATTTTCTTATTAACAATCAATTCAAAATTGTTGATTTACCAGGTTATGGCTATGCAAAGTCTGGGAAATTTCATATAGCAAATTGGGCTGGTTTAATGGAAAAATATTTATTAAATTCTCCTAATTTAAAAACCGTTTTTGTTCTTATTGATTGCAGGCATCAACCTAGTGAACTTGATGCAATGATGCTAGATTTTTTAAATAATTATCAAATTCCATATATAGTAATAGCAACCAAAGTGGACAAGATTGCAAAAAGCAAAATTCCACAGGCTTGTTCTTCAATTGCTAAATTTTTAGGAATAAGAAAAGAATTGGTCTTGCCATTTTCTAGTGAAAATCTTTTTGGAAAAGAAAGTATTTTAGAATATATCGAAAATTTAACTTTTCAAAATCACCTTTAAACGCAAAAGGTAATAAAGACAAGGTTTTATTACAAAAATAGCAGTAACTTCGGTTGCTGTTTTTTTCAATGCTGAGATAATCAGCAAAAATTAATCTATAAATTTTGTTATTTATAGATTTTTTTGAAAACTTATTTAAATCATTTGATTTTATGTTACTTATTTTGTTAAAATATACATGATACAAATTTAAGGAGAATGTAACATGAAAAAATACGTTTATTTATTCAAAGAAGCCGATGGAAAAGATAAGGCGCTTTTTGGTGGAAAAGGTGCTAACCTTGCTGAAATGACAAAAATTGGTTTGCCTGTTCCTCAAGGTTTTACTATCACTACTGAGGCTTGTACAAAATATTATGAAGATGGCAAGAAAATCAATGATGAAATTGTTGCTCAAATTGAAGCCCATCTTGCTAAAATTGAAAAAATTACAGGAAAGACTTTCGGAGACCCTGAAAATCCTCTTCTTGTTTCAGTTCGTTCAGGCGCAAGAGTTTCTATGCCTGGAATGATGGATACTATTTTAAATCTTGGTCTTAATGATACAGTTGTTGAAGGTTTGGCTAAACTTACTAATAATCCTCGTTTCGCTTATGATTCTTATAGAAGATTCATTCAAATGTTTAGCGATGTTGTTATGCAACAAGATAAATCTAAATATGAAAGAATCTTAGATGAAATTAAAGAAAAGAAAAATGTTCAATTTGATAAAGACTTATCTGCAGAAGATTTAAAAGAAATTGTTAAACTTTTCAAAAAACTTTATAAAGAATCTCAAAAGAAAGAATTTCCTCAAGAACCTAAAGAACAACTTATTGAAGCCGTTAAAGCTGTTTTCCGTTCTTGGGATAATGAAAGAGCTAATGTTTATAGAAGAATGCACGATATTCCATATAATTGGGGTACTGCTGTAAATGTTCAATCAATGGTATTCGGTAACATGGGTGACGATAGTGGAACTGGTGTTGCTTTTACTCGTAACCCATCAACTGGTGAAAATGCTCTTTATGGTGAATACTTAATGAATGCACAAGGTGAAGATGTTGTTGCTGGTATTAGAACTCCTAAACATATCTCTGAACTTGAAAAACAAAATCCTGAAGTTTATAAACAATTTGTTGATATTGCTCATAAACTTGAACATCATTATAAAGATATGCAAGATATGGAATTTACTATTGAAAAAGGTAAACTCTATATGCTTCAAACAAGAAATGGTAAAAGAACTGCTAAGGCTGCACTCAAAATTGCTGTTGATTTAGTTAAAGAGGGTATGATTAATGAAAAAGATGCTCTTTTGATGATTGACCCTAAACAACTTGATGCTCTTCTTCACCCTACTTTTGATGAAAAAGCACTTAAAAATGCTAAACCAATCGCTGAAGCTCTTCCTGCTTCTCCTGGTGCTGCTTGTGGAAAAATTGTCTTTACTGCTGAAAAAGCTAAAGAACTTGGAGGCAAAAAAGGTAAAGTTGTCCTTGTACGTCTTGAAACTTCTCCAGAAGATATCGAAGGAATGGCTGCAAGCCAAGGTATCTTGACTGCTCGTGGGGGTATGACTTCTCATGCTGCCGTTGTTGCTCGTGGAATGGGAACTTGCTGCGTTGCAGGTTGCTCTTCAATTAAATTTGCTGATGATGAAAAATCTTTCACTCTTAATGGAAAGAAATATAAAGAGGGTGATGTTATCTCTTTTGATGGCTCAACAGGAAAAGTTTATGATGGTGAAATTCCTACTGTTGAAGCTAAAATATCTGGCGAATTTGCTACAATAATGGAATGGGCAGATAAGTATAGAGATTTGAAAATCAGAACAAATGCTGATAATCCTCGCGATACTGAAGTTGCTTTCAACTTTGGTGCACAAGGTGTTGGACTTTGCAGAACAGAACATATGTTCTTTGAAGCAGATAGAATCCCTGCTGTTAGAGAAATGATTGTTTCTACAACAACTGAAGAAAGAAGAAAAGCTCTTAAAAAACTTCTTCCAATGCAACAAAAAGATTTTAAAGGCATATTTAAAGCAATGAAGGGTAATCCTGTTACTATTCGTTTCTTAGACCCACCTCTTCATGAATTTCTTCCACATGAAGATGCAGAAATTAAAGCTCTTGCAAAAGAAATGGGATTAACATTTGATGCCCTTAAAGCAACAGTTGCAAGTTTACATGAATTTAACCCAATGATGGGACATCGTGGACTTAGACTTGCTGTCACATATCCAGAAATTGCAGAAATGCAAACTGAAGCAGTTATTAAGGCTGCAATTGAAGTTCAAAAAGAAGATAAGATTGCTGTTGTTCCTGAAATTATGATTCCTCTTACTTGTGATAGTGTTGAATTTAAGTATGTTAAAGATATTGTTACTGAAACAGCTGATAGAGTGCTTAAAGAAAACAAAGTTGAAATGAAATATAAAGTTGGAACAATGATTGAAATTCCAAGAGCTGCTATTACTGCTGACCAAATTGCAAAATATGCAGAATTCTTCTCATTTGGTACAAATGATTTAACACAAATGACTTATGGTTTTTCTCGTGATGATGCAGGAAAATTCCTTGATACTTATTATAAAAATAATATTTTTGAAAGTGACCCATTTGCTAGACTTGATCAAAATGGAGTTGGTAAACTTGTAAGAATTGCTGCAGAACTTGGCAAATCAACAAGACCTGACATAAAACTTGGAATTTGTGGCGAACATGGTGGAGACCCATCTTCAGTAGAATTCTGTCATAGAATAGGTTTGGATTATGTTTCATGCTCTCCATATAGAGTTCCAATTGCTCGTCTTGCTGCTGCTCAAGCTGCAATTAGATTTCCAAAAAAGAAAAAAGGTTTATTTTCTAAATAAAAATTAATAAAAACACCTTAAAAAAAGGTGTTTTTTTATTCATTTTCATAGTTTAAAACAACATTTCCACATAAAACATCAAAATATGAAAATGTTTGTAATTTTTCATCTGAAGTTTTAATTGTAAATACGCTTGGATAAACATCTTTGATGGTAGCCGTTACAGATTCTATTTTTTTCCTGCCTCTATTTATACTCATTTGTATATTTTGACCCTTTAATTCATTTATTTTTAATTTTATATCATCAAGTCCATAAATTATTTTTCTCATATTTTCTCCTTATGGCAATTTTTAACAAAAGTCTTAAAGTTTATTCATAAATTTGTTCTATCTTTGATTTCAGTTGTGTATATTATTTTGAGATAAAATTTTGGAGGGGTTTATGGCTTTTGAAATTAATAAATTTGAGGTAACAAAGAAGAAAAGATTAGAAAAGAATACTTTTAATGTTGAGTGTAACATTGAAAATAGTGTTGAGATTGACAAAATATTGTCAGTCTGTCACTCAGCACAATCTGAAACTGTAGAAGTTCTTAATGGTGTAATAAATTATACAGGTTACATTGACATATGTATTATTTATCTTACTGTTGATGGAGAAATTGGTACTATTAATTCTTCATGCCCGTTTACATCTAAATTTGAAGATGAAGACATTATGGTGGGTGATAAGGTTTTTATTAAAGTTACTGTTGAGGATTTTTCTATTGACAGCGTAACAAATTCAAATATAAAAATAAATTGTATTTGTGAGCAAACTTCTACTTTAATTGGCTCTAGAGAAATTTCAAATATAACCTCTGGCGATGATGATATTTGTATTAAAGAAGATGAAATTTCTGTCAATACTTTGATTGGGCAAACAAAATCTAATTTTGTTGTTGTAAGTGATTTTTCTATAAAAGAACCTATTAAAAAAATTATATCTTCTGATAGCCAAGTTTCTGTGAAAAATGTAGAAAGTGGTGTTAATTTTGTTTCAGTAAGTGGCGAAGTGATTACAAGAATTTTGTATCTTACAGATAGTGACCACTTTGAAAATTCATACGTTACCGAAAATTTTAAAGAAGAAGTCGAACTCAATGGCGTTTCAAGAGATACAATCAGTGAAGCTTTTGCTTTCATAAAAAGGTCAAATATTAAATGCGAAATCGATAATGTAGATAAAGGTGTGGAAGTTAAACTTACTATTCCTGTTGACTTATTTGTTACGGCCTATGAAGAAAAGAAAATTGTTGTTGTTAAAGATGTGTATAGCATTCAAAATGAGCTTCAAGTTTCAACTCAGTCTTTTGAAATGACAAAGCAATTTCTTGGGGATATCTTTGAAAGTAAGATTGATGGGTCATTATCATTGAATGAAGAACAACCAAGAGTGGATAAAATTATGTTTGTTGGTGGTTCAAATTTAGCAGTTACTAATTCTTATATTAAAGATAAAGAAGTATATGTTGAAGGTGTAACTAAAACTAATGTGATTTATCTTAATGATGAAAACAATTCTTTAAATAGTGTTGTTATAGAAGTTCCTTTTGTTATTTCTGATAAAGCAGATTATAAAGATGATACACGAGTGTTTGTTAGTGCAATTATTACTGATGTTGATGTTGCTGTTAAAAAGGGTAGAGAATTTTTATTTGATGCAAAAATTAAAGTTAGAGTAGATTTTGACTGTGAAGAAGTCGGCGCTGTTATTTCTTCAGTTGAAGCAGTTAATGAATTCCCTGAACATGATTGTGCCATTGAATTAGTATTTGCAAAAAGTGGTCAAACTGCTTGGGATATTGCAAAGTCAATTAGAGTTAAAGAAGAAGTAATTATGCTACAAAATCCTAATTTAGAATTTCCTTTACCTCAAGATGAAAATGTTGTTATTTATTATCAAAAACAATAAAATTAATAAAAACCTTCAAAATTTTTAAAAAAAACTCAAAAAAAATCATATTTTTGAGTTTTTTATTTTTTTTACTGACAAAAATTGATTAAGGTGGTGAGTTATGAAATATGTATTATCATTTTTAGGTTTAGGAATTATCATATTTTCAATTTTTATGTTTGGTGGAAAAAATAATGAATATCAACATAATGAAAGTGTACGTATTCATGTAATTGCTAATTCAAATTCCAAACAAGATGAAGAAATAAAATATTTTGTAAAAGATGTTTTAGTTGAATTTTTAAAAGATAAATTAGAAGTTGTTGAATCTAAAGAAGAAGCAAAAAAATTTATAAAATTAAATATTTTAAAATTACAAAATATTGTTAATAAAGCTTTAGAGAATTATGGAGTTGAATATACTGCAAAAATTAGGTTGACAAAAGAAAATATGCCAACACGAGCATATGATGATGTTGTCTATGTTAGTGATGAATATGATAGTTTAAGAATTGAACTTGGACAAGCTAAAGGGGATAATTGGTGGTGTGTTGTTTTTCCTTCTGTATGCTTTATTTCTTCAAAAAATTTTGAAAATTATGAGTATAAATCAAAAATTTGGGAAATTATATCTAGTGTAATATGATTTTCATAAATCAAAATTTAGGAGGGAAAATGAGAAAAAAAATTATTTCAATTATTTTTGCATTTGTTTTTGCATTTATGGGCATTACTGCTACTGCTATAATTGCAACAAATTACATAACAGATGTTCATGTTGTTGATGCGTTAACTTCAAATCAAACAAAAACTGTGCAAACAAAACTTAAGCGTTGGGGATATTATACAGGTTCAGTAGATGGTATTTATGGTAATCTTACTAGAAAGGCTGTTAGATATTTTCAACAAAAAAACGGACTTGCAGTAGATGGTATAGTAGGGCCTAAAACTGCTGCTGCTTTGGGAATGAGCCTTGGTGCAACTGATAACAGTTCAACATCAAGCAATGATTTGAATTTGTTAGCTCATTGTGTTTATGCTGAAGCTAGGGGAGAAAGTTATACTGGTCAGGTTGCAGTTGCTGCAGTTATTCTAAATAGGGTAAAAAGTGCAGATTTTCCAAATACTATCGCCGGGGTGATTTATCAACCATATGCTTTCACTTGTGTCAATGATGGTCAAATTAATTTAACTCCTAATCAAACTGCAATTAATGCTGCACGTGATGCTTTAAATGGTTGGGACCCTACTTATGGTTGTTTGTATTATTATAATGCTGGAACTGCTACGAGCAAGTGGATTTTCAATAAAAAAACTGTCGTTACTATTGGAAATCATGTGTTTGCTATTTAAGGAGTCGTTATGGAAAATCAAGTAGAAAATAAAAATTTAAAAAAAGAAAAAAGTAAAAATCATTCCCTTAGAGGAGCAGTAATCGGACTTTCTATTGCAACTGCTATTTTGGGAGCAACATCTTTAGGGTTTGGTATTGCTTACGGCGTTGTGCAATCAAAATCAAATGAGTATTCAGTTCAACTAGAAAGTGTTTATAAAAGAAACTACTATGATTTGGTTGATAATGTCAATAATGCAGATATGAAAATCAGCAAATTGTTAGCTTCTAGTAATGAAGACTATCAAGCAAAAATGCTTGGAGAAATTTCAGAAGCAGCAAAAGATATGCAAGCAAATATTGCCTCACTTCCTCTAACAAATGACAATATTGTTATGAGTGTAAGATTTATTAATCAAATGTCGGGTTATACTTCAGTTTTGGAAGAAAAAATTGCTAAAGGTGGAACTCTTACAGAAGATGACAAAAAAACATTAAATGAACTTCATGATAGTTTGACTGATATGAAGAGCTATTTAAATGATATGTCACGAAAGATTAATGCTGGATACAGCATTTTAGATGCTTCTACAAGAATGAATGGCGAATATGATGATTTTTCATTAGATTTAAGTGGTATAAAATCGAGCGATACAGATTATCCTTCTATGATTTATGATGGACCTTTCTCTGACAGCGTTGTAAATCAAAAAGTAATTGGGCTTACTGGCAAAGAAGTCTCAAAAGAAGAAGCTTACAAAAAGGTTGACCAATCTTTTAAAAATATTTCAAATTTGATGTTTGAAGGTGAAACTAATGGAAAATTTAATACTTACAATTTTTCTTTACAAAATTCTGACGGACAAAATCTTTATGTTCAAGTAACTAAACAAGGTGGCAATATTTTGACTGTTAATGGTAATGTTGATAGCGATGTACAAAATATTGATTTGACTCAAGCAGAAAAAATTGCTTTAGATTTTGCGAAAAATAACGGCATAAAAAATGCAGGGGTGGTTTGGTTTGAAGAATTGAATAGTCATGCATATTTTAACATCACTCCAAAACAAGATGGAATTATTCTTTATCCTGATTTAGTTAAAGTTAAAGTTGATTTGGAACATGGTATAGTTATCGGTTATGATGCAATTTCATTTTTTACTAATCATACAAACAGAAATTTAGGAAGTGCTAATGTGAACATAGACGAAATTAAACATAATATTGATAGTTCATTCAATATTATTGGTTCTAGGCTTGTTCTTGCACCACTTGATTATAATAGACAAGTTTTATGTTATGAAGTTATTTGTGAACGCAATGGTGCAACTTATTATTTCTATTTTAATGCACAAAATGGTAAACAAGAAAATATTTTAAAAGTTGTTGAAACTGAAGATAGTAGTAAATTGATGTAAAAAAAAGACCGTTTTCGGTCTTTTTTATTATTCGTTCCCGTTAGCGAGTGCTTCTTCATACGCTTTGAGAATCTTTTCTTTCAACATCTCTCTAACTTCAGTTTTGATTGGGTGAACGATGTCTTTGAACTCTCCTTCATTTGTCTTTCTGCTTGGCATAGAAAGGAAATATCCATCTTTGCCATTTATCACTTTGATATCATGAACTACAAGTTCATCATCAATTGTGATTGAAGCAACTGCTTTGAGTTTGTCATTTCCATTGTTAACAATTCTCACTCTAATGTCCGTAATTTTCAAGTTCTTATACCTTCCTTTTTTGTAGTCTAACCTTTCATGGTCAAGTTTATTATAACATATTTCTTTTTTATTTTCAAAACATTTTAATAAGATTGTCAATAAATTTTTATAAATTTCATACAAAATGAATATGAAAAGTTTTTATTTTTTAGGTATTGGTGGAGTTTCTATGTCTGCTTTAGCTGTAATGCTAAAAAATTTTGGCTGTTTTGTTCAAGGCAGTGATGAAACAAAGGGGCGAGGAACAGATATTTTAGACGAATATAAAATAAAAGTTGATTATTCTTTTAATCCTAAAGCGATAGAAAATGCTGACGTAATTGTTTTTTCATCTGCCATTAAAGATAGTGATGAAAGATTTATTTATGCGAAGAAACTAAATAAAAAAATTATTTCTCGTGGAGAATTATTAGGGCAAATAAGTAGTCACTTTGAAAAGGTTATTGCTATTTCTGGCTCTCATGGAAAAACTACCACAACTGCTATGATTGCTAACATTTTGCTTGTTGCAGGTAAAAATCCTACTTTACATTTAGGGGGTTATAAATGTGATGACGGTAAAAACTTTATATTAGGAGATAAAGAATATTTTATAACTGAAGCTTGTGAATATCATGATAATTTTTTATTTCTTCGTCCATACTTGAGCATTATTACAAATATTGAAAAAGAACATTTGGATTATTTTAAAACTTTTTCAAATGAAATTAAATCATTTGAGCAATTTAAGAAAAATTCTCAAATAGTAATAGACAATTTTGAAAATATTTTAATTAAAGACATTAAACACAATGAAAAAGGCGAACTATTATTTTCAATGTGGGAGAATAATAAAAAGATATTTGATTTAAACTTGCACTTATATGAAGAAATAAATGCTCAAAATTGCGTTTATGCATATTTAGCAACAAAAAAACTTGGAATTTCTGATTCATATATCAAATTGGGATTAGAAAGTTTTTATGGCGTATGCACAAGATTTGAGAAGAAGTCTAGCCCTTATTTCAATACGGTCTTTTGCGACTATGCACATCATCCAACTGAAATTGAAAAGGCAATTTCTACTGCCCTTAAGATTTTTAAAGACAGACCTTTGGTGACTATCTTTCAGCCACATACTTTTTCTCGAACAAAATTTCTTTATAATGAATTTATTTCTGTTTTTAAAGATGTTGAATATCCTTTATTTTATAAAACATATTCGGCAAGAGAATGTCAATCTGATGGTATGTCAAGTGCTGAATTTTGTGAAAATTTAAATAAAATTAATCAAAATTCAAGGTATTTTGATGATTATTCTTCACTTTTTAACTATTTATTAACATTAAAAGACTTAAATCCAGTACTTCTTTTCTTGGGAGCAGGTAATTTACCAGACCTTCTTCACAAAAAACATTTTACTACATAGAATGATTTTATCAAAGGTAATTTTTACCTAGATAAAAGGTTGTTTTATGACAAAAAAATTTCGTGATGCAGTTATCTTTTATAGATTCTTTAATCGAAAAACTGAAATAGTGAATATCTTTTTACATGGTTGGGGTTGTAACCATCAAAGTTTTATGTTTTGTCATAAATATATGAAAAACAGTTGTCTTTTTATCGATTTCCCTCCTTTTGGTAAAAGTTCTTCTGAAATAAAAGATTGGAATATCTTTACATATTCAAATATGGTCATATCTTTATGTGAGCATTTAGGCATCAAAAAATTTAATTTAATTGGACATTCTTTTGGTGGGAGAGTCGCGATAATTCTTTCTGTGATTTGTAAAAATGAAATAAATAAATTGGTCCTTGTTGATAGTGCAGGTCTTAGACCACGTAGGTCATTAAGATATTATTTTAATGTACTTAAATATAAAATACGAAAAAAACTAAATTTAGATGTTTCTAAATTTGGAAGTAGTGATTATTTAAAATTAAATGATAATATGAAAAAGATTTTTATAAATATAGTAAATACATATTTAGACGACTTTTTACCTTATATACTTTGTCCTACATTGATTATTTTTGGGGAAGATGATAAAACGACTCCATTATTTATGGCTAAAAAATTTAGTAAAAAAATTAAGAATAATAAACTTGAAATTTTATCTAATGCTGGTCATTTTTGCTTTATTGATAGAAGATTGAAATTTTTGCAATTGTTAAAAGATTTTTTAAATTAGGAGTATGCTATGTTTGTTTTATATGCATTTTTAGTTACTATCGGAATTTTGTTTATTGATTTAATCTATATAAAAACTTTTCAACTTGAAAATTATAAGTTAAAAAATCAAATTATAAAAACTAAAAATCTTGATTTTGCTTTTGGTAATAAAACTCCACTTATTTTTACAATGCGTATAAAACGATTGCTTTTTATAGATTTTTTAATAAAATTTGTCATATTTTTATTGATTTTTGGACTGATTCCTTTATTTTGGGTTAATTTATTGCTCACAGTTTTACTATTTATCATTAGTCCCTATTATGTATTTCTGAGTTTTATTTTTGCTTCACCTATTGAAAATTTTATAAAAAAAAGATACATAAAAAGAGCAAAACGAAAACTTGAAAGTATGTCTTGTAAAAAAATCGCTATTACAGGAAGTTTTGGAAAAACATCAACTAAAAATATTCTTTATCAAATTTTAAAAGTTGAATTTGATGTATGTGCAACTCCTAAAAGTTTTAACACTCCTATGGGAATTTGTAAAACCATTCTTGAAGATTTAAAAGATACTGATGATTTTTTTATAGTTGAATTTGGTGCTAGACAAACAGGCGATATTAAGTTTTTGGCAGATATGGTTGGGGTTGATTTTGGAATAATAACTCCTATTGGAAATTGCCATTTACAGACTTTTGGTAGTTTAAAAAATATTGAAAATACTAAATATGAATTATGTGAGAATACTAAAGAACTTGTTGTTTTTAATGGTAAAAGTAAATCTACAAAAAAACTTTATGATAAATTTAAAAATAAAAAATATCTTGTTTGTGAAAATGGAAGTTTTGCTTATGCTAAAGATATAGTTTCTAATGAAAATGGGTCAAAATTTACTTTAGTGTTAAATAATAGTGAATTTTGTTGTTGTACAAAATTATTAGGAAAATCAAATATAGATAATATTGTTGTAGCATCAACCATGGCATATCTTCTTGGTGAAAACATTTTAAGCATAATAAAAGGTATATCAAATTTACACCAGATTGCACACAGGCTTGAACTTATTAAAGGAGAATTTGTAACAGTAATAGATGATTCATATAATAGTAATATTGAAGGATTTAAACAAGCCCTTGATGTTTTATCAGGTTTTAAAGGTAGAAAGATTGTAGTTTCTCCAGGAATTATTGAACTAGGGGCTGAACAATTTAAAATAAACTTTTTAGCAGGAGAAATGGTTGGAAAAGTTGCAGATGTTTTTATAATTATGAATGAAACTAATAAAAAAGCTTTATCTGAAGGTGCTTCCAAAGTAAAAGATATTTATTTTGCCAATTCTCGAGAAGAACAATCTCATATCTTAAAAGATATTTTAAAACAGGGTGATATTGTGCTATTTGAAAACGATTTTCCTGACAATATAAAATAAATTCGAATAAAAATGAATAAATATGCAAAATTTGTTTGATTTATTCATTTTGTTATGTTATAATTCGTGCATTGGCGAAGGAGAAGAATATGAACAATACATTCTTAGATTTATTTGGTTTGGTTGATTTTGATGATAATGGGGAAGTTTCAGCTGTGGTCACAAAAGATGGACAAGAATTGGTTTCATTAGCACAATCTCGTTCAAATTTTTTGTATCTTATAGCTAAATACAATTTGAATATTTTAAAACAAGAAAAGGGGCAAGTTTCTGAATTTTTTACAACTGAATTGTCTAATATGTTAGAAAACATAGAAAGTGACCATGGGGATTTTAATAAGTGTTTTGAAACAATAATAAAATATTGTTCAGATAAAGTGAAGAATATTAATTTCTCTAATCGTAAAGACTTTATTGAAAAGCTTAATCAACTTGCAAAAGTACAAGACAAAGATTTTGAAAAATTAATAGCTAAAAAACAACTTCAAAATGGTTTACATTTAAGTTATTTAGCAAATGCTTATGCAGATAAAATGGAAAATGGTTTATTAAACGAAACATCAAGTTACATATTAGGAGATAAATCCTTAAAAAAGAATTTGTTTAAAGATATTATAAATTATAACGCTCTTATGGGGCTTGCTACTAAAGCAGGTTCAAGCGAAGCTTATTTTAATTCTTCTGTTTCTCTTGCAAGCTAAGATTTTTTATATTTTTTTGTTTAAATACTTGACAAATCCAATATAAATATTTAAAATATAATCGTCTTTGTTAAAAAGGCGATTTTTTGTTAGCCCCAAAAAATTTTCTTTTTAATAGACCGTGCAAACTTAACTGGCAAAGATTTTGCACATATTTTATAAGGAGATAATAATGAAAACTTACATGGCAAACCCAGCAACTGTTGAAAGAAAATGGTTTTTAGTTGATGCAAGCAATATGCCTCTTGGTCGTCTTGCTACTCAAGTTGCTGATATGTTGACAGGAAAAAATAAAACTATATATACACCTCATGTTGATACAGGTGATTTTGTTGTTGTTATTAATGCTGAAAAAGTAATTTTAACAGGAAAAAAATTGGAAAATAAAGTTCATCGTTACCATACTGGTTATATCGGTGGATTAAAAGAAGTTGGTTATGATACATTAATGAGAGAAAATCCTTGCAAAGTCATTGAACTTGCTGTTAAAGGAATGCTCCCTAAAACAACTCAGGGCAGAAAGCAATTTACTAGACTTCATGTTTATAAAGGCGCTGAACACAAACAACAAGCTCAAAACCCTCAAATCGTTACATTAAAAGGAGTGATTGAATAATGGCTGAGAAAAAACAATCTAAAGGTACATTTGTTGCTACAGGTAGAAGAAAAAAATCTATCGCAAGAGTTCGTTTGAGTGCTGGCAATGGAAAATTTATTGTAAATGGTAAAGATGTTGCTGAATATTTACAAAGAGATACTTTGCTTTTAATTGCTAAACAACCTTTAACTCTCACAAATACTCAAGATAAATTCGATATTGATGTAAATGTTCTTGGTGGTGGAATTTCTGGACAAGCAGGAGCAATTTGTCATGGTATCGCTAGAGCTCTTGTTCTTGTTAATGAAACTTATAAAAAAGAACTTAAAGATGCCGGTTTCTTAACACGTGACCCTAGAATGAAAGAAAGAAAGAAATACGGACTTAAAAAAGCAAGAAAAGCTCCACAATTCTCAAAAAGATAAGAAAAGACAGGTTTATACCTGTTTTTTTTACATATTTTTTTATCCTTGTAAATGTTGAGATAAAATTTGGCAGCCTATGATTTATTTCTTCTAATTTCAATATCAAAATATGTGTTTTGAGAACTTTCGACACATTTATTTGTTTGCCGACAATTTCACTTTTTTTTCTATTTTATATTTTCTCTTTTTTATGTTAATCTTCTTTTGTTTTGCAAGACATTAAAAAAAGGAGAATTATTATGGATAAAATTAAAGAAAATAAATTACCAAAAATTTACATTGCTGATAACACAGAAGATAATTTGATTGAAAATTACTTTAAAGATAATGAAAATTTTGAGTTTGTAGGTTCAAGCTGTGATGGGCTTCAAGTTGTTCAAGATGTACTTAAACTCAAGCCTGATGTTATAGTTTTAGAAGTAATGCTTTCAGGACTTGATGGTTTTGCTGTTCTAGATAAAATAAAAACTCTAAAAGATGAAATGCCTAAAGTGCTTTTCGTTTCTAACCTTTCTCATAGTGGTTTCGTAACTAAAGCTTTACAATCGGGTGCAAGCTATTTTATGGTAAAACCTATTACTCCAGAAAATTTAGAAAACCGTATTAATGAAATTTTAAATAACGGACGTTCTCAAAATGAAAATAAACAACTTGATGAAAAAATATCTAATATTTTTATCAGTATCGGTATCCCAGCACATATAAAAGGTTATCAGTTTCTTCGCGAAGCAGTAAAACTTGCTGTAGAAGAACCTGAAATTATCGGCTCTATTACTAAAAAACTTTATCCAACCATCGCTGAACGATTTGAAACTAGTTCAAGTAAGGTTGAAAGAGGAATGCGTCATGCTATTGAAGTGGCTTGGAATAGAGGTAAAATTGAAAATATTAACAATATTTTCGGTTTGAAGATATATAATAGAAATGAGAAGCCAACAAATGGCGAACTTATTGCCTTAATCGCAGATAAAATGATTATGGATGGTTGATTTTTTTTGCTAAATTTATGACTAGACAAAAAAAATCTAAAATTTTTTAAAAATTTTTCATTTTACTATTGAATTAAGGAAAATGATGTGCTATAATAATGGCATCGTAGGAGGTTTTTTTATGTCTAGAACACTTTCAAAAATACTTGTTTTGTGTGCAGTTATCGCAATTTTCCCACTTATGATTGTTGGAACAGCTTTTGCTGCATATCATTCATTTGAATCCACAATCAGCATTGGATTCTATTTCGTTAATGGCGAAAAAGCAGAAGGAACAAATGCTAAAGCTGCAGTCAGATACGACGGAATTGATAAATTTGAAGACTTTAAAATTTCAAAAGGACATTTAGATAAAGCTAATCTTGATATTCCAACCCCAGTTGGTTACGACTTTGTAGGTTGGTATAAAGGTAATAAAGTTGATTATGAAGCAGATAAAGCTCCTGAAATTTTATCACCAAAAACTCTTAGTGTAGATATGACAAATGGAACAGAATATCTTGCTATCTTTGAAGTTTATAAATATAAAGTAAACTATAGATATACTGAAAATCCAAATGTATCACCAAATAATAATGCAGCTAAAGTTCCAGAATCTGATGAAAAATATGCTGGTCAAGATTTTGGTGAATATAACTATGGTGCTACTCTTCCAGTATTAAAAGATGTACAAGGTTGGAAATTCATTGGTTGGAGAAAATATGTTGAAAATGAAGTTGATACAACAGGTACACCTTATGTTGTTGCTGAATTTGGAGATGTAACTAAAGAAAATGGCGATAGAGTTGTTACATTATCAAGCGACTGGAAAGCAAATCCACAAGTAATTGTAACTTATTATGACTATACAACAAAATCACAAATTGTTAAAGAGAGTGTGGACCGTGATACAACAAATCAATATAATTATAGTAATCAATTTAACAATCTTGTAAAAGAAGAAAAGAAAGAACCTGACTTGGGTTATGTTTGGGAAGGTTTTGTAAATGCAGACGGCAGCAATCTTCCAACAGTAAGTGATTTCACATCATTAGAATCTACTCCAACAAAACCAGCTGAAGTTAAAGTTTATGTAACAAAAGGAGCAGTTAAATATACAGCAAATATAGCAGTTGAAGAAAAGGCTTCTGCAAGTTATACAGGTACAAAGATTGAATTCACAGTAAATGATATTGCTGAAAATTATAAAAACTTATTCAAGGGTGTATTTGAAGAAAATAGTTATAACAAGAAATATAGCTTCTTTACATTTAAAGATGTAAAAGTTAATAATGAAGTTATTTCAAGTGTTGACGGTCTTGCAACTGAATTAAGTAAATTAATTAATGAAAACAAACATGAAAGTGCTGAATTAACATTAATTGCTGAATTTAATACTGAGTTTAATGTTCAAGTTACTCAAGCTAATGGTGTTAAATATATCGTTTCAAAGAGTGGTGGAATATTAGATGAGTCAAATCATGTATATGTTCCAGATGAAGGTAGTAGGAGTGCGTTAGACCCTACAACAATTCAATCAATGAGCACAACTGTAACACTTAAAGAATTTTTAGGCCTTACAAATTATACTGTATTCTACGATGCTGTATCTGATGGTAATGAAGTTGTATTTAGTAAATTATATATTGATGGAATAAGTCTTACAGTGGATAATATAACTTTAGAATCTACAATGAATGATGTTCTTCAATTATGCTGTTCACAAGGTAAAGGAACTGTAGCTCCTGTAGGCACAACATTTACTCTTGAAGTTTTTCAAGTTATATTTGAACAACAAAATATTTAAAAAAATTTTGAAAATAAGTTGACTATGACTTTCTAAGTATGCTAAACTTAGAAAGTCGTTGGGAGTTTAGCTCAGTTGGTAGAGTAC
>CANQFL010000017.1 GCA_947598785.1 uncultured Clostridia bacterium | reverse complement strand
GCTCTAAATTGTCCAAGTTCATTAAAACTATTTTTTCCATTTCCACCTTTTCTTGATGTTTTCAATCCTGCAAGAGGAGGAATTTTCCAACATGATTTTGCATTTTTATCGTCTGCAGTCAAGTCTAATGCTTTGTCATATTTAAACATTCCATAACCTTTTATAGTATTATCAAAAGTGCAAAACTCTCTTGCAATGTAAATCGTATTATTGTCTTTTTGGGAATATATGTCTTTATTTTTCCAATGTGGCTGATATTTTAACCATGAATATTGTTTTTCATATTCTTTTCTTTGTTTTTCATCAAGATTTGAAACATTTATTATTTCACCTATTTGCATATAACCAAAAAACACATTTTTTCCATTAGTGTGCAATTTGTCATTTTTATCCTTATACCAACCATAAAATAAAATCAAATCTTCCTCTTGGACATTATTGTTTTTTAAATGCTTTTGTGCACTTTTTATTTGTCCAAAACTGCCTCTAAAATTTTTACAACCAAAGTAATTAATAAGTTGTGGGTCTAAATGGCAACGACTATCTTTTGTGATTTCAACTTTTTTATCATTTATATAAAAAGTTCCATCAACTAAATTTTTTAAGTTTGTCAACATATTACTATTGCCCAATTTGATTTGACTATATTTTAACTCTTGCTCTTCAATTGCTGTGATAGGCATAAAAACCATTTCATTATCAACTATTAAAACAGGCTTTGAACTAAAACTGCTATCAAGTCCTTTTTTACTTAAAATAACTCTCATGTTACACCTCATGATTTAATAATAGCACAAGATGCACATAAAATCAAAACAAATCAATTTGCAAAAAAAATAATTCCAATATATGTTTACAAAATTTTATTTAAATTTAAATTAAATTAAAAAATAATATGAAATTTTGAATTTTATTTGATAAAATTCCTGACTTTTAATTTTTTCTATGATATAATGTTACTTAAGGAGTTTAAATGAAATTCAAAGTTATCGACTTATTTTGTGGAATTGGTGGATTTTCCTATGGTTTTGAAATGACAAAGAAGTTTGATGTCATTTTAGGAGTTGATTATTGGAAAATTGCTTTAGACACCTTTAAAAAAAATCATTCTAAAACTCAACTTTATTTACAAGACATAACAAAAATTGACGATAAATTTTGGGATTCATATAAAAACAAAACAGATGTAATCATAGCTGGTCCTCCTTGTCAAGGTTTCAGTATGAATGGGAAAAGAAGAAAAGACGACAAGAGAAACATTTTGTTTGAAGAAATAGTTAAAATTGCACAAATAATTCAGCCTAAAATTATAGTAATAGAAAATGTTGTAGGTCTTTTATCTATGACAACATCTGATGGAAGATATATAAAAGATTTAATTAAAGAAAAATTTGAAACATTAGGTTATAATGTAAAATATAAAGTACTTAATTCTGCAGACTATGGTGTGCCACAACAAAGAAAAAGAGTGATATTCTTAATTTCAAGAAAAAACATTGAATTAAATTTCCCCGAACCTATTTACAAACCTGAAAATTATGTTACAGTTGGAGAAGCATTAGGAAATGTAAACCCTAATGGTGATGAATATTTTGAGCCTACTTGTGATTTTCAAATGATAATGAAGGGAAGAAAAGATATACAAAATCATGAAAGACGAAAATCAAACGATTTAGTTACCGAAAGAATGTCTTATATCCCCCAAGGTGGAAATTGGAAAAACATTCCTCAAAATTTAGGAAATGGTGGAGGAACTTACAGCAATGCTTATAGAAGATTGGATTTAACAAAACCTTCTGTTACAATTAAGCACGCAGCAAAAGCGATGATAATTCACCCTACTGAAAATAGAATTCTAACTGTCCGAGAATGTGCAAGGCTTCAATCATTTAATGATGATTTTATCTTGACAGGAAATAATTCTGACCAACACCAACAACTTGCCAATGCCGTTCCCCCATTACTTGGAAAAGCAATAGCTGAAGAAGTTTATAAAGGATTGATAAATTATGCCAAAGACGAATAAAAATCAAATAAGTTTATGGGAAATTGATGAATCGCCATTAAAGTTCATTGACTTATTTTGTGGAATTGGTGGTTTTAGAATAGGATTGCAAAATCAAGGTTGTCAATGTGTTTTCAGTTCAGACATAGATATCAATGTACAAAAAACGTATAAAGAAAATTTTTATGAAAAACCTTTTGGAGATATTAAAAAAATTGATGTAAAAGATATCCCCGACCATGACATTTTGTGTGCAGGGTTTCCATGTCAATCTTTTTCTATTGCTGGAAAACGATTAGGATTTGAAGATACAAGAGGTACTATGTTTTTTGAAATTGCAAGGATTGTAAAAGAAAAAAAACCTCTCGCATTATTTTTAGAAAACGTTAAAGGTTTAACAAATCACGACAAAGGCAAAACGCTTCAAACAATATTAAACATACTAAATGAATTAGGTTATGATTATACTTACAAAGTTTTAAATGCCAAAGATTTTAACATACCCCAAAATCGAGAGCGATGGTATTGCGTATGTTTTAGAAAAGATTTAAAAATAAATATTGAAGATTTTAAATTTCCAGAAAAAAAAGAATTAAAGATAAAATTAAAAGACATTATTTCAAAAAATACACAAAATGACTATAAAATTACTGAAAAATGCGAAAAAAACATACTAAAATTCGCAAAAATTAAAAATATTGATATAAAAGAAGATACTTTGGCTTATGAGGTTAGAGCTAGTAGATGTCAATTTAAAACAGATGGAATTGCACCATGTTTAGCAGCTAAAATGGGTACAGGAGGAAACAACGTTCCTGTTATTGTGTCACAACGAAGAAAATTGACTGAAAAAGAATGTTTAAAACTTATGGGATTTCCAGAAAATTTCAAAATTAAACATGGTTCACAAAGTTATAAACAAATAGGAAACAGCGTTTGTATTCCAATAGTAAATGAAATTGCTAAAGAAATAGTAAAATTACTTAAAACTTCAATTTAATTTTTGGGTTTTAGCACAATCGTAAAATCGCCATGGCTTCTGCCAAAACCTGTAGTAACAACAAAAGGAATATATTTTAATTCAGAAATCTTCCCATCTGAAAATAAATACCATGCAGAATAGGGTTCGTTATAAATTGGATAGCCATTAAAAATTTTTTGCTGTAACTCAACAGAATTGTCAATCATGTCAGTGATTTGTTTGATACACAATGTTTTAATTTTTTGACATATAATTTTGTTGGTGTACAAATCTTGAAGGTTTTTGATAAAAGGAAAAGTTTTCATCATATTTTCCGATTGTTATATTGCAATATGTTTTTTAAAAGTCGGTAAGAGAATAGGTCTTGCCGATTTTTTAAGTCGATATCGGTTATTTATAAATTTTAAGAAAGGAGGCTTTTTGTGGCTTATAAGACAGCAAATGGTATAATTTTGCGTAATCCTGCTGAGAAGGCTAAAAGATTTGCTCGACAGTTGAAGAATGGTCGAGTAACTGAAACTAATGAAGAACTTGATTGTTGTGGCAGGGCTTATCGTGCAGGATATTTGCAAGCAAGACAAGATAGTGCTAATGCTTATAATTCAAAATTTAAACGTAAAAAAGTTTAAGAAAAGATAAAGGAGTTAATTTTTGAACAATAAAAAATATGTTCCTTGGGGAAGAACATTGACAACACAAGATAATTTTTTAGGTAAACAACGGACAAATTCGAAAAAGAAAAGACCTGTTGTCGTTATAGATAATAATAAAAAAAATGAATTGGCTGTTGTTCCCCTATCTTCAAGAAAAGGGGCTAATCGCACTCGTCTTCCTAAATATCAAAATGGAAAATCATATTTTAAACATTTTGTTGAGATTGAAGATAATGAGGGAAGATCTATTGTAGTTAATAGTAAATTTCGAGAAAATCATAAAAATATGGATGTTTCTCAAAGAGATGTTTCTAAAATACGTAATAAAGTTCTTTTTCATTCTAAGACTGGAAAACAAAATCTGGAAAAGTTAAAGATTTTGAAAAATAAAAAATCTCGAGATTAAACCACTCGAGACAATGCCGGAATATCATCGGCGAGTATGCAATAATTTTGCAACTGATGTGATTATATCAAATTGATTTTTAAAAGTCAACACTTTTTATAAAAATTGCGACGTCGCAAAAAAAATTGCAGATGTCTTCTCCCCTTTGTCTGATTTGGTGGACAAATTAAAATTGAATAAAACTGTAAGACCAAACAATGTGTTTTGGCACAAAACAATAGTTTAAGTTGTTGTTGAATTTATTTTAAGGAGTTTTTTATGGTAGTTGATGAAAATTTTTTAATTGAAGATTTAGATAATATTCAAAAAATTCATGAATTGGAAGAAAAACAAATTGCAAAACAGAAAAATATTGATTATGAATATGGTCTTTATAAATGTTTTTGTAAATTATGTGGAATAAAGATTTTTGAATATTCGAGTCTTTTATATTTCCTAAATTATTGTAAAGAAAATTCAATCAAACTTATGTAAGTTTGTTAAAAATTTAATAAAACTGTAAGCCCTGGCAAAGCGTTCAGGCACATATCAATAGTTGAAGTTGATTTATTTGAATTTGATTAAAAGGTTAAAATTAGGTGTAAAAAAATGGCAAATTTTGTTAAAGCAATTAGAGAAAGAGGTATTGTTATTAGTAAAGAATTGATTGAAGCTCGTGAAGCTGGTGAAAGTTTTGATGGTACAAGAAAATGGGATAAACGTGATGAAGAATATCAAGTTGAAGTAATTAGTTGTGATGAAGAAGATTTTTCTAAAGATTTTGGTATTCCAAACGGAACTCGTTGCAAATATAAAGTCGATAAAGCAACTTTTGAAAAAGTGAAGTTTGGTGATTGGGCAAATGTAAAGTATGAGATGTCACAATATGGTGATAAAACAACTTTTCGTCCACTTTCATTTGCTTTAGTTGAAAATAGAAAATAAAAGGAGAAAAAATGAGCGAACTTTGGAAAGTTTTTTGTTGGGTGTTTTTAGGAATGCTTTTGGCTGCAGGAATTTTTAGTCTTGTTGTTTGTATAGGTAGTGCTGTAAATGGCATAGGTTTTGGTGAGCAAATATCTCAGTGGTTTGGTTCTGCTGTTATTAAACCATCTGATGAAATGGCTGTTGTTAGTTCCTATTTAAAATTATAGTTTAATTTAAAAAGCACCATTTAAGATGGAGTTTCTTATTTGGTGCTTTTTTATAAATTAAGGAGTTGTAATGAAAATTTTATTTTGGATTATTTTAGCTGCTGTTTTGACCATATTGTTTGGAAGTTGGGTATTAAGTGTTTTGGCTTGGGTTTTTCATGGCGTTGGTGATGTACTTAATTCTATTGCAAATTTTTTAAATTTTTTTGGTTGGAATGGTATGCTTTAAAAGGAGAAAAAATGGTAAAAAAAATAGTAAATGTTATTTTAGTTGTTTTAGCTTGTTTAGGTTTGTTATTGAGTTTTACTTATGTTTATTTTGTTTTGCAAGATAAAAATTTGTATACAAATTCAACATCCACTTATGCTACATCTGTAACTGATCCACAAACTGGTGAAAAAATTGCACCTTTTACAATTTCATATTTTGAGAATTATAATAATTTAGGTAAAGAAGTGGTTGAATTTCGTATAAATTGTTATAGTGACTATCAAAGGACTACACTTTATGCTCGTGGTTATCAGTTAATTATTGATGAAAAAGAAGGAAATCAACTTTATTATTATGATACTGCATTTGGGTATAGATTTCCATCAGGTCATAAGTATGATGAAACAAATGAAGATGGTTTAAGTAAAGAATTTTATTATGTTGATATTAAAGATGAGGTTTGGGCTCTTAAAATAGATGGAAGTTATAACTATACGTGGCAAGAAGTTGATAAATGGAAAGCTTTTAGAACAGGCTTTTTTTTGGGGTTAAATTTGCTTTTTGAAGATGCAAATTTATACATTGAAAAAAGTGAGCTTCGTTATTATACTCGTGAAGAATTGTTACTTCATATGAAAGACATAATTAAAGGTTGCTCGTATGGAACTGGTGATTATACATTGCCACTTGTTGATTTAGGTGATTTCATGCATCTTTACAAAGTACAAAATGGTGAGATTGCCGATGAGTCTATTGGCAAAGGTACTTTACAAAATAGTTATTTTTCAGTAGATGTAAAGTATGATCGTCGTGGTTTATCTTATGCTGATCAATCTATTTTTGAAAGTGTTGCCTTAGATAGTAATTATAATGTTACTGGAGTTAATTTTGATGTTAATTATTGGCAAGCAAAATCTGTATATAATATTACTGAACAAAATTTTGAAACTAGGTACAGTGAAGTTGATAAAGGTTTTTATTACTTTTTATCTTCTAATTTGATTAACACTTTAAAAGGACAAATAAATGCTGAAATTATTGTTAATTTTGATGTTTCAAAATTAGGTAATGTAAATGTTATTGGTTTTGATTATTATGCGTTGAATGGTATTCAAGTTAAAGAATTGACAATTTCTAGTTCTCGTCAAATGAATTTTAATTTACTTGTTGGGTCTTTGCAAAATACTGGTTTGAAACAGATTAAAATTCATAATGTTTCAATTGAAAATCTTTCTGGCACGGAGGTGACTTATGAAATGGTATAGTTATTTACTTTGTGTAATTTGTATTATTTCAGGAATTTTTTGTTCTATGAACCTTGTAAAAATTTGGTCTGAAAAAAGTGCTATTTATGGAGATGTTTCGTCTATTGAAACACAAAATGGTTATATTGAATTTGCTAAGTTTGATTTTGGAGTAATAAATTTTGAGTCAGATGATTCTTATGTTAATTATACTTTTAAACAATCTTTTAAACATTATGATTTTAATGGTTTAAATAGACAATATGCAGTTCTTTTTAATGATAATTTACTTTCAAATGTAGAATATCGTGCTGGTGAAATTATTTGTACTTTTAATATGAATTTTTACAATATTGATGGTGTTAAGGAAAAAGATATTTCGCTTAATATTTTGATAGATTTTTATGATGAAAAAACAGATGTTTCTTTTAATTTGAAAAATAATGATAATTGTATTTCTTATTTTAATCGTTATATGATAGTTAATGGTGCTATTTTAAAAGTCGTTGAAAAAGGAGTTTAAGTATGAGTGTTAAAAATATAATTTTTTCACTTGTTCTTTGTTTAGTTTTAGCTGGTGTTGGTATTGGAGTTTATTGTGCATGGCCTGCAATAACAGGTGTTATTACTGAAAGTTCTTATTATACTAGTGAAGATTTGCAGGACTCTTACAATAAAGGTTATGATGATGCTTTAAAAAATAAAACTGAATTAGAGGGTCAAGTTGAATATTATAAAAATCTTACTGATGAATATTATCTTTCAATATTAAATTATCAGGAACAAAATAGAAATTTGCAGTCTAATAATGATACTTTACAACAAAATATTTCATCTTTAAGAAATACTATATCTAATTTACAATCACAAATTACTGATTATCAATCGCAAATACAAAATTTGGAAGATATTATTAGTGATAATAATAAAAAAATAAATGATTTTGAAATACAAATTGAACAAAATAAAAGCCGAATAGAGATGTTGAATTCATCTTATCAAAATAAAGTAAGTGAAGTAACAAATTTGAAAAATCAAATTGAAAGTTTGCAAGAACAAATTTTAGGTTTACAATCTTTAAATTCACAATTAGAAACTTCTAATCAGTCAAATTTACGTATTATTTCTAATCTTAATGTTCAAATTTCTTCTTTAAATGCACAGATTGTAACATTACAAAATCAGTATCAAGGTAATCAAGATACTATAAATGCATTGAATGATAAGATTAAGCAACTTGAAAAATCTATTGAATATTATGAGCAGTTTATTGCAAATTTAGAAAATGGTGAAAAAGTAGTTGCTACATTTGAATTTAATGGTGCAGTTTATAATATTCAAATATTGCAAAAGGGTGGAAAAGTGCTTTTTCCTACTCCTGATTCAACTAGTTATATTATTTTTAATTATTGGGAAACTGAAAGTGGTGAAAAAGTACAAGACACTTCTTCTTATACAATATCTGAAAATATAAAATTCGTTGCAAATATAACACAAAAATTTGATGTTAAATTTAGTGTTGATGGAATTGTGAGAGAGTCTCAGATTGTTGAAAAAGGACATAAACCAATTTCTCCATCTGAAACTCCATCTAAAGCTGGTTATGTTTTTGATGGTTGGACTTTAAATGGTGTTGATATTGTAGATGTAACTCAACAATCAATTACTCAAAATACAACTTTTATTGCAAAATTTACTCAAAAGTTTACAGTTACTTTTATGTATGAGTCTGAAATAAAATCTACTCAAGAAGTTCGTAGTGGTGAGCATGCTCAAAATGTTGAAATAGAAAGTACTACTTATAAGAGATTTAATGGTTGGAAAGTAAATGGTGAAATTGTTACTGTTGAAGATTATGAAATAGTCGGTGATACAGTTTTTGTTGCTGATTTGACATATTTTTTTGAGGTTAAATATTATATTGAAGATGAACAATTTGGTAATACGGAATATTTTGAAAGTGGTTTACTTACTATAAGTGATGTTTCTGTTCCATCAAAAAGTGGTTATAAATTTGCTGGTTGGACAACTTCTCCTGTTTTTAGTTCTTCTACATTGGTTTATACAAGTGGTATGATTTGTGATTTTAGTTCGGATGTTAATTTATATGCTATTTATTATCGTGAAAAAATTACTATTCAACTTTATGTTGATAGTATTAAAGTTCAAACAGTAACTTGTACTGTTAGTTTAAATCTTGGTTCTAGTAATATTTTAAAGTTTAATGTTTCAGGTATTTTGCCTACAACGGTTAATACTCCTTCTTATAAAGGTTCAGTTTCTAGTTGGAGAACAAAGTCTGCCCTTACAATTCGCACCCCTCAAGATTTTGCATTAAAATTTCCACAATTTATTGATTTATTTTTTGGAGATGGTAAGATTGACCTTTATGCTGTTATACCTAGTTAAAATTGTTTATTTATGAGGTGAAAAATTGATAACATTTATTACTGGTATTCCTGGTGCTGGTAAGACAAGTCATATGGTTTATTTTCTTGTTAAAAAAATGATTGAAGATGGTTTGGATGATTGGCGTAATTGTAAAAGAGAAGTTGGTGTTTTAAGTGCAGGTGGTTTCAAAAATTTGGAGCCACCTCCACAACACCATGTTTGTTATTCCGATTTTCCGTGCCAATTTAATAAACATTTTAAAAGTTATTATATTGATGGTTTTCAAATTGGACTTGAAAATCCATTTTTTAAGACAACTTTTATACCACCTTATGCTTCAATCTTTCTTGACGAAGCACAAAGATATTATGATAGTCGAATGTCAAAATATCTTCGTGAAGAAGTATATCAGTGGTATCAATTACATCGTCATAATGATTACAATATATACATGGCTTGTCAAAGGCTAGGAAATATTGATGTTAATATTAGAGCTATTGGTGAAAGGTTTTTGGTCATGGATAGCATAGAAATTAAAGAAAATTCTTGGGGTCAAGTAATAAAAATAAAATGGATTATGCGAAAATTTCATTCTTGTGATACAGCTGAGTCTTATATGCTTGCTCGAGAACGTAATGAGAATAAAGACTTAGGTGAGAAGATTGAAATTGAAACTGACCTTGATATTTTTGATTATTATGACAGTAAGAGTAAAAAGCCTGTTTTCTATGCCGGAAAGACAAATCAACCATTTGATTATTATACAGAAGACGGATATCAATTTACATTAGATAGTTTTGTTAAATTTAATAATGAACATTATTTTTCTGCACCTGTAGGTTATTGGAAAAATGCAAAATACGATGAAATGATTTTAAAGAAAAAAGGAATTTTATATGAGAATTACGGAATTTGAAGAATTAACTGATTTTTTATATGGTGAGTATGATAAAATGAGTGAATCGTATGGTATAAAGAAACCGTCAAAAATTTTGATTGAAGGTACTGAAAAGACTCTTTTGAAATATGCAAAACTCTATAATAAGCCACTATATAGAAAAGCAAAAAGAAGTTTGGCTTTACAAGAAGCTTTTGATACTATGCCTCATGGCTTTTTTTGGAAATTCTTTCATGTTAATTTATGGAAACGTATGCTTTATTTAGATGAAAGTTTGAAAAAAAAAGATGTGAAACAAGATAAAATTAAAAATATTAAATCTGAAACTTTACCTGTGGAAATAGTTAAAAATGTTTTTCCCCCGGAAGAGTTTAATGACTAATTTTTTGTTTTATAATTGTAATTATAAAGTGTGTGCTAATGTGGGAAAAGTGACGGGCAATAATTCTTATGCTGCTTTCCACATTTGCAGGTATTGTGGTAAAGTGTGTAAAGTTTGATGGACAATAAATAATGCTTGCGTAACTTTTCCACTTTTCCAAAGTTGTCCATCATTTCCACAAGAATTGTGGGAATGTGGGCAACTGGTCAATACCCGATAAGCACACATCTTTCAAAGATGTGTTTATAAATTCTATTCACACTCACGTGGTTGGCTTGTCCCCACGTGAGTGTGAATACTTACTTGACAGTAGTAACACATAAAGGAAAATATTTAAAATTATAACTTAAAGGGAGATATGAAAATTTGAGTGATTTAAGTTATAACTTGTATTCGACTGAAAGACGGTTTCGAGATGAAACTTTAATAAGTTACTACTTTCAGCCGAATAAGAAAATTATAAAAAAGTGTCATCCGATTGATATTAACGGTGAACGTTTAAGATTGTATGACGATGGAGTTTTGGAAAACTACAAGAAGAAAGACGTTTTAAATTCTAAGAGTGTAAGTTTGCGTAGAACTGTTGTTTTAATGAATATGCTTTTAAACATGAATGATTTTGATTGGTTTTGGACTTTGACTTTTGATAAAGCAAAAATTGATAGAACGAATGCCGAAGTTGTCTTTAATTGTTATAAGAAATATATAGACAACATTAAAAAGAAATTTTCTAGTTTTAAGTATATGACTTTTCCAGAAAGACATGAAGATGGATGTTTTCATTTTCACTTACTTACTTCTGGTTTAACGCCTGCACAGATGGGTTTAGTTAATTCTGGAAAAGTTTGTTGTCACTGGGCAAAGAAAAAGTTTAATAGTATTTGTTCTCGTGAATATTTTGAAAAAACAAAATGTTTTCATGATTTGAAAGATACTGACGGTGAGACTGTATATAATGCTACAACTTTTGCTTATGGTTTTACAACGGTCAGCCGTATTGTCAGTAGGGAAAGGTGCAATTCTTATGTAAAAAAATATGTTGAAAAAGCACTTGGTTCAACTGAGATTTTTAAAAAGCGGTTTTATTATTCTGCAAATTTGAATGTTCCAGAAGTTGTTAAACGTCTTATTGGAGCAGATTTTGAGACTCCAAAACATATTGAAGAAGTTTCAAGCGTTGTGAATAATCCTCTTGTTAAACATGCAAAAGGTAGTCCTTATATAAGTGAATACAATGTTTTGCAAGTTAAGATTGACAACGAAATAAAACAAAATATTGATAAAGGCTTATTGCCATGTGAATTTGACGATTTGCCTTTTTAAAGGGAGTGATAAAATTGAGTAATATTGAAGAAATTTTACATCACTTGGATGATGAAGTAAGGAAATTTGTAAAGGAAAAATTACGTATAAAATCTGATAGAATTGCTGAACTTGAAAAAGAAAATAATAAGTTAAAGATTGCTCTTGAACTTGCTGCAATTGAATATATAGATTTTCATCAAAGTTTGATTGAAGATGGAATAATTGAAGGCTTTATTTTTACTGACATAGAATTTGTTAAACAATCATTTGTTGAAGAAGTGTTGACAGATGCACAAAAATATTTGGAGGTAGATAATGGAAAATTTTAATCAATTTTCATTTAAAGAAAATGAATTTGTGGATTTTGATTGTCAAAATTTTGATGTATTAACTAGGTATATTAAACAATTAGATAAATGTTTTAAGAAAGAAAGTGATAATTTTGCTGAAATTTGTTTTGTTGTTTATAAAATTAAAGATTTGTTTGACAATTATAAGCAAGTTTATTCAAAACGAAATAATAATCTTAATTATTCATTTGATTCAATTATGTTGGGCTTTGGAATTTCGAAAACCGAAAGTTCACGTTTGTTAAGCTGTTATGAAAAGTTTTGTTGTTTTTCTTGCAGTGATTTAGATATTGCTAAATGCAGTATTATTGAAGAATTTAAAGGTTTTTCAAAATCTAAGCTGTTTGAACTTTTGAACGTAGATAACGAACGTATCGTTAATGATTTACGAGATAATGTTTTGAGATTTGATTTTACTGTAAAACAAGTTCGAGAGTATGTTAAAAATTTATCAAAATTAAACAATGAGTTAATTTCTGCAAATGTAGTTGAGGGTACTTCTGATTTTGATATAGAGAATATTCCTCCTGCTTATGATCCAAAACAACATTATGATTTTAATTATTTTGAAGAAAAGAGTAAATCGCAGCTTTTAAATATTGTTTGGGATTTGCAAAAAGAATATGAAAAGTTAAAACTTGAATTGAGTAAATTAAAAAAGGAGAAAACAAAAAATGAAAAACGAAGTTAAAAAAGGCAAACAAAAAATGGAAAAATATATAAATGAACTAGAAAATAAAATTAAATTTTTAGATGCTGTGATTAATTTCTTAAATAGTGAGTTAAAATTGGTAGAGGCTTCTAATGATTTTAATATTCCGTTAGAAATTGATTTTGATATCAAATATTGAGATTTATTTACTAAAAAACTAGGTCGTTTATTGGCCTAGTTTTTTTATCTAAAATCTACACTTATTCCAAATTTTATTTGTTTTCCTTTAAAAAGTAGCGTGTCAGGTTCTTTGTTTAGTAGTGAAGTGTAGATTTTTATTTTGTTTTCTGTATATGGTTTTATAACGAAACTCTCTTCATTTGTGTATGTTTTATCATTAACAATTATTCTTAGTGGATATTGATAGATATTTTCTCCTTGTTTGTATGTAAAATCACTGACTGCGATAGTTTTTTCTTCTTTGCAAGTTATTTCTACAACATAACATAAAGATGTTTGTGTTTCTGGGTTTTTGTAGTAGTCTGTTATTGAAATTGTGTATGTTTGTTTTTCTATGTTGTTGATTATTATTGTTGTGAAGAAACTTATTGCAAATATTCCTAATATGATTGAAAGTATTATTATTGATATTTTTTGTTTTTTGATTGTTTTTTCCATATGTTCTCCTTTGATTGTATTTTTTATTATAGTTATTGGAAGATTTTTGTCAAGTAAATTTTGTTTTTGTAGGTCGAATTTATAAAAATTTATAATTTTAAGATATTGATTTTAAGTTTTATTTTTATTATTATTTTGTTTAAAAGGAGTTTGTTTATGAAAAAAGATAAGAAGATTTATATTAAAGCATATTCTGCAGAAGAAAAGTTTAAAGCATTGAATTTATTAAAAAATTGTTCATTTGAATTTGTTGCACATAGATATCATTGTACTATTCAGTCTTTGTATCGTTGGAAAAGAATTTTTAATGGCTCATTAGATAGTTTAAAGCCAAAGTATTGTGCTCCATATACTCCACATCCTAATAGGCATACTGATGAGGAGATAAAAAATATTTATAATTTAATTAAACGTAATCCATATATTGGCTTGAATGAGTTATATGGTAAACTTCGTCTTAATTATGGTTATACTCGACATCCTGCTAGTTTATATAGATTTTTAAGAAAACATGGTTATTATGATGAAGTAAGAAAAAGAAATAAATATGTTCCACAACATTATGATACACCTGATAAACTTGGTATGAAATGGCAATTGGATGTAAAATATGTTCCTAGGAATTGTTACGTTGGTACTTTTAAAGAAGAAAAGAGATTTTTTCAATATACTGTTATTGATGAAGCAACACGTGAAAGGTTTATTTATCCTTATGAAGAACAATGTCCACAGTCCACAGTAGATTTTATTAGGCGTGCTATTGCATATTTTCATTATAAGCCTAAGCAAATACAAACTGATAATGGTGCTGAATTTACATATATTTTACAGACGAAAAATGATAAAAAACATTTGTTTGATTTATTTTGTGAAAAATATGGAATAGAACATAAACTTATTAAACCAAGAACTCCACGTCACAATGGAAAGGTAGAAAGGTCACATAGAAATGATAATGAAAGGTTTTATCGTTGGTTGAAGTTTTATTCTTATGAAGATTTGATACTTCAGATGAAAGCATATCTTGATAAGTCAAATAATATTCCTATTTCAGTTTTGAGAACTCGTGATAAAAAAGAATCTTGGCTTACACCTTTACAAAAGCGTGCTGAGTTATTGTTATTAGATTATGGTATTAAAGAATAATGTTGAAAATGATTGAAAAAACGCACTTCCCCCGGGGGAAGTAGTATTTTATTTGTTTTTTTTTTTGAAAAGTTGTTATTTTTGCTTGACATACAAATTTATTAGATTTATACTCTAAACAAGATTTATTTTTTTTACTATTTCTTTAAAAAACTAATGGAAATTCTTCAAAAAGTTTTCATCATATTTTCCGATGTAGTATTCCACCCTTTTATTAATTCTTTATTTTTAATTAGTTCACTTTCATTTAAACAAAACAAACTTGCCCCTGCTCCAAGTTCATAACTTGAAAAAAGAGCATAAAAACTTTTTGGTTGTAGTTTTATTATTTGAAAATTTTTTGAATCGTTTAATTTGACTGAAATTCCAGAATGAGGAATTTTTTTATATGAAGTTCCATCAATATTTTGCTCTGAAAGATAGTAATCGTTTTCAATCAAAATCTTTTTAAGAAAATTATCTGTCGAATAAATTAAATAACAATCTGCTCTTGTTTTAGTGACCTTGTTACTTAAAGTTGAAATTTGATTTGTGGTTACTCTCACCATATACAAATTTTCTACATCTTTATTCATTGTTAATAAATTAAATTTAGGGTCTGTTTTATGTTTATTAAAATCTTTTACAAAAAGAATTTCATATTCAGTTCCATCATATGTGCCTCTATTCATTTATTTTCTTCCCTTTATAATTTTTTCTAAACAAAGAGCCAATTTCCCCCATTTAACTTGCATAACATATCTTCTATCTGAATGTTTTGCAGTCCTATTACAATCTCTTGTCCAAGGTTGATATGTCAAATATGAAAAATGAATCCCAGATGCTGAAATATCATTATTATTTAAAAGAAAATTTAAAATTTCTTCTCTTGATGCCCAAAGTCCATTATCTTTCGTGCCGTAATAAATTGCATCAACAATATTATAATTTTTAAACGAACCAATAAAAAGCACCCTGTAAATTATTTGATTCAATACTTGTTTTTGATTCAAAAAATCATTTGTTTGTTTGATTTTATTTTCATATTTATTTTTTATTTCATTTGTAGAATATCTTTTTACACCACTACCATCAATGGTGTCATCTCCAAAATGGTATAATTTCAAATTGTTAACAATTTCATTAGGAACTTTTATTGATGTAAGAAATTCACAAAATCTTGTCAATGGTTCTTGATGAACACTATTTCCACAACCAATCTTAATACTTATAAATTTTTTTACATCACTAATTTTAATCCAAATATCAGGTTTAGTGAATTTTCTTCCTATCTTTTCAGTTTGGTCAGAATATACAATTTCATTGTCCCCTATTTTTCTTTCAAACAACCAACACAAAAAATTTTTGATATTTTCATTTAAAAGACCAAATTTCTTTTCATTTAAATATTCTGAAATATAGCTTTCATTTTTAAAACCATGTATATTCTTGCTCATTTATTGCTCCTATTTTATTTTATCATATATAAAATAAATTTGAAAAGTAAAAATTTAAAAAATTTGTTAAAAAACATGACAAAGTTCTTTTTTTATGTTATTATTTATAATAAATACATTTGGAGGACTTTTTTATGATACCTGTTTGCTTTTGTGGAAACGGAAATGAAACATATTTCGGTGGTCTTTTATTAAACATTATGTCAATGACAAAATATACTTCAGAAGAACTTGATATTTATGTATTAACTATGGATTTACATGAAGACAACCCAAATTTCATACCATTCACAGACAAACACATTTCTTTTTTAAATGAAGTGGTAAAGAAAAAAAATAAAAATAGTAAAGTTACAAAAATAGATATGACTGAATTATATATGAAACATTTGCATGAAGGGAAAAACAACAATACAGGTTATACTCCATACACCCTTTTAAGACTTCTTATGGATTTTATTCCAAACGTACCTGACAAAATTATTTATTTAGATATTGATACAATGTGCTGTTCAGACATAAAACAGCTTTATGAAATTGATGTGGAAGATTATGATTTTGCTGCTTGCAAGGATTATATGGGAAGATTTTGGATTCGTCCATCTTACTGTAATGCTGGAGTTCTTCTTCTAAACATGAAAAAAATAAAGGAAAATGGACTTTTTGAAAAATGTAGAAAAATGGTATTTAATAAAAAAATGATTATGGCAGACCAAACTGCTTTAAATAAATATGGCAAAAAGAAATACATACCATTCAAATTTAATGAACAAAGAAAAATCAAATCTGACACAGTTGTGAAACATTTTTGCAAAGGAATTGTATTCTTCTTACCATTTGGTTTCCACATTTATAACATCAAACAATGGCAAAGAGATAAAGTTCATAAAAGTTTAAAAATAACAATGTTTGACGACTTATATGAAGAATTTGATAAAATGAAAGCTGAGGGGAAATTTTAAAAAAGCAAGTTAATCAACTTGCTTTTTTCTTTTTAAAATATTCATTATAACAACAACTATTGATGCAAAAAGCCCACCACTAAAATCACAAATAATATCAAACATTGTGTTCATAATTGCTTCTCTGCCAACAAAACCTTGAGTTACCTGTGCATCAATTCCAAGAACTCCGTCACAAGCAAATTCAAACATTTCCCAAACTGCACCCGACATCATGGAAAAACTGAATATAAATATGAAAATAAAAAACAAAGAACATTTATTTTCTTTAATATTTTCGCTTTTAAAGAATACATAATAAGCAATCCAAGCAATCATTGCACCAAAAACCACATGAACAAATTTGTCGTAGCCATCTGTTATGTGATATAAACGCCAAAGTGAGCCAACCAAAATGGCAAGAGCGAGATATAATTCAAAAGTAATATAAAACCACAAATCAAATTTTGTTTTCAAAAATATAGCAAATAGCAAAGGTACAAAAATTGCAACCATATAAACAACCCAAAAAAGATATGATAATTTTGACATTTCAACCAAATTTAAGCTTGAAACAACAGCAAATGCAATAACATTTAATACCCCAATAATTGCATAAGCAATGGTAATCCAAAAATATTTTTTTGTTAAATCATTCCATTCATTATACTTTTTCATAAAAATATTATAACAGAATACATCAAAATTTACAACAAAAAAAGACAATTTTTATTGTCTTTTTCTATTATAACAGAATACAAATCACTCCACCTTTCCCCTCATTGATAATTCTGCCAAGAGTTTTCTTCATTTTTCTTTGAGCATCAACAGGCATTAAAACAATTTTTGATGATATGTTATCTTCAATCAAAGAAGATAAACTTTTACCTAAGAGATTAGTCTGCCAAACATCTTCCGGAGAATTTTCAAATTTATCAGTTAAAAATTTTACTAAATCTTGACATTGATTTTCATTTCCAACAAGTGGAGTGACCTCTGTTTCAACATCAACTTTGATTATATGCAAACTTGGAGCTGAAGCTTTGATTTTTACTCCAAATCTTCCACCTTGTTTAACAACTTCTGGTTGATTTAAAGTGAAATCTTCTTGTTTAGGAACAACAATTCCATAACCATTTTGTTCAACCTCATCAAGAGCAGTTTTTAATTTGTCATATTCAACTTTTGCTATAGCAAGATTTTTTATATATGAAACAAGTTCATAGTCATCATGAATTTCGAAGCCACATTCACTTGACAAGACTTTATAAAAAAGATTTTCTTTAGGAATTATATCAAACTTAATAATTCCATCTCCCATTTCAATATTGGTAAAAGTAACAGGATTGAAACATTCACTTTCTGTAAAAACAATAGTATCTTTTTTAGCATCACCTATCTTTTTAACATTAGAACCAAATTTCTTTATTTCATCAACCACTTCTTCGATTATAGGATTTGAAAAAGATAAAGCTTGAAGCCATTTTGGCATATTTACTTTTATGCTTTTAACAGGAAATTCTAAGAGTACTTTTTCAAAAATTTTATCAATATCAACATCTTTCATATCAGCGACATTCATAGCTAAGACCTGAGATTGATATTTTTCACTTAAATTAGCAGCAAGTTTTTTGCTTTCTGCATTAGCTGGATTTTTACAGTTTAGGATAATAACAAAAGGTTTTCCACTATTTTTCATTTCTTCAACAACTCTTTCCTCAGCAGAAACATAATTTGCTCTTTCAATATCAGTTACGCTACCATCAGTTGTTAAAATAATTCCTATTGTAGAATGTTCATCAATTACTTTTTTAGTTCCAATTTCTGCTGCTTGTTCAAAAGGTATTTCATCATCAGACCAAGGAGTTTTGACAAGTCTAGGTTTATTGTTTTCGGTAGTTCCCATAGCGCCACTAATCAAATAGCCAACACAATCAATCATTCTGACTTTCAAATTAACGCTATCAGCAACAGTAATTTTAACTGCTTCATTTGGAACAAATTTAGGCTGAGTTGTCATAACAGTTTTTCCATCAGCACTTTGAGGCAATTCATCAATAGCCCTTTCTTTTACATTTTTGTTATCAATATTTGGAATAACAAGTTTTTTCATAAATTGAGAAATAAAGGTAGATTTACCTGCACGAACAGGACCAACGACCCCAAGATATATATCGCCATTAGTACGAGATTTAATATCTTCATAAATATCTAATTTTTCCATGTAACCTCCTAAAGATACCATATCTTATGAGAGGTTAAAATTTATTAGAACAAAAAAGAGCGAAATCAACGCTCATTTTGTGAATTATTATCATTATCTTTCATTTGGTCATCATTAGAAGTTTCATTTGTATTATTTTTTGGTTTCTTTTTAAAAATTTTATCTAAAATATATACTTTATTTTCTTCACCCTTAAATAGTCTAACAATATTTGCTCTATGCATAACGACAACCAGAGCAACAATAAGCCAAATTATTACAACAATAGGAATATACATAAAAGTTCTAGTAACAACAAAATAATAAGTGGCATAAGAGGCTAAAGTAAAAATAAATAAGAAATTAACAACAAAACCATAATGAAGGAAGAAGAAAATTACAAAGCAAATACAAAAACAAATTAAAGATATCCAATAAAATTGTGGGTGAAATACAAACAT
>CANQFL010000016.1 GCA_947598785.1 uncultured Clostridia bacterium | reverse complement strand
ATTTTTATTAAAGTTTTAAATAAAATTTTGGAAAATTCAAAAATTCTTGAAGGTTAGGAGAGAAAAAATGGAAAAAGAACTTAAACTCATAAATGTAAATAAAATATATAAACTTTCAAATAAAGAAACTTTTCAAGCTCTTTATGATATTAATGTAGAATTTAAAAAAGGAGAACTTGTTTCAATAATTGGAGAAAGTGGAAGTGGAAAATCTACATTAATGAACTTAATCGGTGGACTCGACAGTGACTTTACTGGAGATATCATTTCAGGTGGAGAAAATTTACGAACTCTATCAGATAAAGAATTGGATAAATATCGAAAAAATAAAGTCGGTTTTGTTTTTCAATCTTTTAACCTTATCTCACACTTGTCAATTTTAGATAATGTTACCCTATCTTTAACCCTATCAAATGTTGGAGAAAAAGAAAAAGTTGACCGGGCAACAAAAATACTTGAACGAGTTGGATTGGCAGACCAATTAAAAAAGAAACCAAATCAACTTTCAGGTGGGCAAAAACAAAGAGTTGCGATTGCCAGAGCTTTAATAAATGACCCAGAAATAATCATAGCAGACGAGCCTACAGGTGCACTTGATAGTGGAACTTCCATGCAAATCCTAAAAATTTTAAAAGAGATAGCAGACAGTGGAAAACTTGTTATAATGGTCACCCACTCTGAAAAAGTAGCATCAATTTCTTCAAGGGTTGTTGAAATTTCAGACGGAAGAATAATATCTGATAAACTCAATGAAAATTATAAAAAAGCGCAATCAAATTTTAAGGAAGAAAAGCCAAAAAAGACAGAAGAAACAGATAGTGTTGAGCAAGCAAAAAAAGAAAAAAAATCTTTTAAAAATTTCAAAGAAAAACAAAATCTATCACTTTGGCAAGCAATACGTCTTTCATTCCATAATATGTGGGCAAGCAAAACAAAAAATATTTTAATGTCACTTGGTGTTGCAATAGGAATTGGAAGTTTGATTTTGATGATGTGTTTCAGCTCAGGCATAACTGATTTCATTAATGATACAATGCGTTCATATTCTGACCCTACAATAGTTACAATAAAAAGACAAACTAAATCTCTTGAAGATATGATGGGATTTGACCCATTTTCAGAAGATGAGATAAAAGAGCTTATAGACGGTGTTGAAGGTGATGAAGAAAAAATAGGTTTAAATAAATACCTTGAAAATGCTGGCTTTGATTTCAAAATAGTTGATGATGAAACTAAAGAAGACAACGAAACAGCCACACTTTACAGAGGTATTCAAATGATGGCAACCACTTTCAGTGCAAAAGTAGTTTATTGTCCTGAAGAATACACTCTTGAGCATATACCTCCTCAAAAAGAAGATTTTGATAAAATAGTTGACGAAAAAGGTGCAGCCTACTCAAACATTATATATTTATATACAATTCCTCCATTCTATAATGAAACCAATGTAATAGAAGGAAAAATGTCAACATCTGAAAATGGTGTTATGTTTACACCTGGAATTAGACAGATGTTCAGTTCAATTGATATTCCTTCAAATGAAATTGTTGGAAAATCAGTTGATATATATTTAACAATACCTCAATTTGATGAAAAAGGTAATATTTCAAAACCAATACCAATCAACTTAATGGAACAAGAAATTGTTGGAATTATGGATACATCTGTTATGTCTGGTTTCAATGTACTTTATGTTGATTACGATTATTTAAAATCTGTATTTAAAACATACGAAGAATCATATAATGCGAAAATATTTGCTCCAAATGCTCTTTACATACAAACAGGTTCGGAAGCAATAGTATCTGCAATAAATGACTATCTCAACAAGAATTATGAAGGAAAGTTCACAGGTTCAATTGAAGAACAACTTGCTGGAATGTTCAATAATATGACCAGTGTAATTGGAACAAGTTTGATAGTTATATCATGTATTTCACTTATAGTTTCTGCAATGATGATACTAGTTGTTCTTTATATGAGTGTAACTGAAAGAACAAAAGAGATAGGTGTTCTAAAATCAATTGGTGCAAGAAGAAAAGATATCAGACGAATATTTACATCAGAAAGCTTTTTAGTTGGATTGTTAAGTGGAATTGTCGGCATTATATTTAATTTAATCTTAACCATAATTGTAACAATAATTTTAAATACAACAATAGGCCTTGCTCCTATTTCATACAGATGGTGGTATTTCGTATTAGCGATTATTGTAGCTATATTCATAAGTATGCTCTCAGGTCTATACCCTGCAAACAAAGCATCAAAACTTGACCCTGTTGAAAGTTTACGTCGTGAATAACATACTTTTCTTTTGAGAAAGAAAAGTATGCAAAAGAAAATCAACCATTTTTATCCTTTTGAGAAAGAAAAGATGCAAAAGTAAATCATACTTTTATCCTTTTGAGAAAAAAGTACGCAAAAGTAAATCATATTATTTCCTTTTGAAAAAAGGTAAAAAAAATTTCTTTATAAAATTAAAAAAGGTAATTTATCCAATGATAAACATAAAAAAGTTTTTAAATGAAAATGCTGATTCTCATTATGCTGACTTTAATAGAAAATTTATCTTTTCAAAATATAAAATCTTAGGTGTTAGAATACCTATTTTAAAAAAATTTGCGAAAGATATTGAACCTGAATACATTGACCTTTCAGACGATATGTTATATGAAGAAATTTTATTGTATGGTTTCTCTGCAAATAATTTCAAAGACGAAAAAGAACAACTTGAATATTTAATCAACATATTACCATACATAGATAATTGGGCAACTTGTGATTCTATAGTATGCTCCCTTAAAAGCCTTACTTCTGACATTTCTTATAATTTTTTCACAAACCTTTTAAAAGACGAAAAAGAATTTTATGTTCGTGTCGGCATAGTAGGACTTATGAGATTTTTTATTAAATCAAATTACATTGAAGAAATCGTACATAATTTAGAAAATATCAAAGCATCTCAAAAATATGTCAAAATGGCTAAAGCATGGTTTTACGCTGAACTTTGTACTTCAAATTTTCCTCTTGCCCTAAAAACTATTTCACAAACTCAAGATGATTTCATTCGTAAAACATCAATTTCAAAAGCAAAACAAAGTTATAGAATTACAAAAGAACAAAAAGACTTATTAAACAATATATAACAAAATATGGTGTAGTATTCAATACATACTACACCATATTTTTTATTTTTAAAACTTTGAGTTAATTATTCCACCACCCAAACATATTCCATCTTTTGTATATAAAACAACAAATTGCCCCTCAGTGATTGCTCGTTGTTTTTCATAAAAATCAACTTTTATTGAATTTGGTCCTGTAATTGTAACATGGACTTTTTGGTCTGGCTGACGATAGCGAAATTTTGCAAAACAATCAAATTCTTTTTCATTTACAATAGAAGGAATCCAGTTAAAAGTATCAGCATATAGACCATCAGAAAACAATTCCTCACATTCTCCCTGACTTACATAAAGAATATTATTTTTTAAATCTTTTTTCAGCACGAACCATCTTTCACCATTGCCATCATGTTTTCCACCAATATTAAGTCCCCTGCGTTGACCTATAGTGTAATACATCAATCCTTCATGTTTTCCAACTATTTTTCCGTCCAGAGTACAAATATTTCCTTCTTGTGCAGGAAGATATTGTTTTAAAAATTTTCTAAAGTTTCTCTCTCCAATAAAACATATACCTGTCGAATCTTTTTTTTCTGCAGTACTCAAGCCCAATTTACTTGCAATTTTTCGCACTTCTTTTTTTTCAATATCTGCAAGTGGAAAAATACAAGAAGATAGTTGACTTTGTGATAGTTGATTTAAGAAATAAGATTGGTCCTTTGATAAATCTTTTGCTTTTGCCAAATATGTTTTTCCATCTTTTTGAAAAGTTTTTGCATAATGGCCTGTAGCAATCATATCAGCTCCCAATTGTTTAGCCTTTTCCAAAAATGGTCCAAATTTAATTTCTCTATTGCATAAAACATCAGGATTTGGAGTTCTTCCTGCCTTATACTCATCTAAAAAATATTTAAAAACGCGTTCATAATATTCTTTTGCATAATTTACTGAAAAATAAGGAATATCAAGTTTCGTACACACCCGTTTCACATCTTCATAATCATCTTCGGCAGTACAAACTCCGTCATCTTCCCAATTTATCATAAAAAGCCCAATAACTTCATGCCCCTGCTTTTTTAGAAGATAAGCAGCGACACTTGAATCCACTCCACCAGAAATTCCTACTACAACTCTCATTTTGTTTCCTTTTTTGTTTTTTCCTTTGAAATCTTTTTATTCTGTTTTTGTTTTGAATCCTTTTCCTGTTTCAATATTTTATTTTCTTCAACCAATTCTTCTTTAGTTCTATCAAATTCAGCTTTCTTTAAATTTTTATCTTCTTCCAATTTGTCCATATCTATTAAAATAGGGACTTTAAATTTTTTGGTAAAAACATACACAATACTAATCAACCATGCTATTCCATAAATACCAATTGGAAAATATAATAAATATTGTTCCATTACCCCTGCCAAAATAGGGTTAAGAATAGTACAAACAACAAGATAAGCAAAACCCAAAGTCATTAAAATTCCCTTAGTGTATTTTCCAACATAATAATAATGTCCACCAATTAGTCCCAACAAAATTGAATACAGCATAATTTTCCATCTTTTAACATCAGAAGGCAGTTGATTTGTATTAATAATAAAATCTTTGTTAAATGATAATAATTGTCTTTTAGCAGCTTTGTTCGAAGCAAATTGTAAACGCGAAAAAATAAGGTCACATTCAGGACATCTTTCAGTTGTTTTGTAACTTTTTTGTCCACATCTTGGACATTTAATGATATTTGGGTCTTTTAACCTTATTTTTTTCATAAAAAATATTTTAAGTCAAAAGCAATAAATTGTCAAGTGATTATGCAGCTTCTTTTAATTTCTCCTCTGCTTTATTAAAATAAACATAAGAAGGTTTGTCATCAGAAACATAATGAAGAACATACTCAAAAATTTCTTTTGCCTCTTTATAATTTTTTTCGTTGTATGCCCTAACTCCACTTTCAAACTTGTTTTTTAATTTCTTCAATTTTTCTTTTTTGTTTTTAGGATAATAATTTAAACTTTCAAAAAGTGGAATTTGAGAGCCATCATCCATTGATAAAGCACCTGTATAACGATAATCAAATTCATAGTTTTGAGGTAATTCATTTAATGAAGTCTTAGATATTAAAAGTTTTGTTCCAATATATAAATTTATTTCTTCCATTTTAGATGCTAAATTCACGACATCTGAAATGATTGTAGGACTTTTTCTTTCTTCATCACCTACTATTCCAAAAATAATATCCCCTGTATTTATTGAAATTCTTGCATCAATAGCAGGAAGTTCTTTTTGACTTTTATTTTTAACATCAATGGCTCTCAAAATGGCATGGGCACATTCAATAGCATCTTGAGGTTTTGAAAAAACTGACAAAACACCATCACCCAAATATTTATCTATAAATCCATCGTACCTACGAATTAAAGGTGCAACTATTTTTAAATATGAGTTTATATAATTAAAATTTTCCTCTAAACTTAAACTTCGTGAAATGTTGGTTGCACTTTTTAGGTCACAAAACAAAGTAGTTGCATTTTTTTTAACTTGATTGCCAAGTTCCAACTCTTCAATACTATTTTTTCCTAAAAATTTAAAAAATTGTTTAGGGATAAACTTTTGTGCTTCCAAATTGGTTTGTTTTAATTTATTCTCTTTTTCCTTATAGTTATAATTAATTTTGTTAAATGAATTTTCAATTTCTTTAAATTGTTTTCCTCCACCAATTTTATAATCGTCATATTTCATTCTTCCATCGCCAAGATTATGTGCAATTCTTTCAACTTTTGAAAGTGGACGACAAGCAAAAAGTATGACAATAAAAAGCAAAACAAGATAAATCAATGTTGCAAGACCTGCCCAAAGATAATTGTTATATGAAGTTTGTTCTTTTGTTATATTCAAAGTTGCTCTCACTGAAGCTGCAACTTCACCTTCCATATTTTTAACTGCCGTGATATAGACCATAAAAACGCCATAAACGAGAGTCATAGGAAAAGCTGAAAAAAATATTACATTAGAAAGTCTTTGAGTTTTCAAAAATCTATAAAATAGAATACTGAAAAGAATATTCCATACAATTTGAAAAGCTAAACTGGTCCAAGCCAAAGGTGTGAAAACGATTTGAAAACCATTTCCTGTTGGCACTATTGCTTGCAAAAGGAACTTAGTTAAATAAGTATTTGGAATAAACAATAATATAGTCAATATCAATAAAATTTTAGTTGAAGTTCTCATGTGCTTAGTTTGAGGAAAGTTTAAAATGTTATACATATTAAGATTAAGAAAATTTGTCGAAAAATGTATATGAAACAAAAATTTGCAAACAATACTAACAAGGAGAAAAATAATGGAAAATAAAGAAAAAATAGCATTATATCTAAATGCGATTTATCAAAACACAAAAACTGCAATGCAATCAATAGAAGATATTATCACAAAGACTGATGACAAAAAATTGATAGAAGAACTTTCAAAAGAACAAGATGAATATAGTTGTCTTTCAAGAGAGTGTGTCAACTTTGCAAAAGCAGAAAAAATAGAAGAAATCAAAGACAATAATTGGCTTGAAAAAGCAAAACTTTGGAGTAGTGTCAATATGAGCACTATGATGGATAAGTCCACACGAAAAATTGCAGAATTGATGCTCATAGGAACTTTTATGGGAATAATAACTTGTATAAAAGATAAAGATGACCATAAAGGAGTTTCAACAGAATTAGACGAAATTATTGATAAATTATATAATTTTGAAAGAAATAATATTGATAGATTATTACCATTTTTAACATCAAAATAAAAATAAATATAAAAATAATTAAAAATTAAATAAAAATTAAAAAAAATATATAAATACGCATAGAAAAATATGTGTATTTATTTTAAAATTTCTTTTATTTTTGTATTTATTGCGAATTTTGTAGATAATTTAGTAATAATTTTTTCACTAAGAAAAATAGTTTTTCCATTTTCTAATATAATGCAAAAAAGAATGGTTTTTGAAATTTGTAATTTTTTTATAAGTTCATAAAGCGTCACATTTTCATCAATTATATAGATGTTAGGTTTTGTAAAATTTTTACATCTTTTATTAAAAACATTTATCTTTTCATATTTTGTTTCAAACTTCAAATCAAGTAATCCAGCAATAAGAAAAAAAGTAAAAAGAAGATAAGTAGGATTAAAATTTATAAACATAAATATGACAAACAAAATGAAAAAGAAAATACTCAAAATCAAATTTAAAACAATAGTAATTCTTTTAGCAGATTTTTCTGATAAAAAAAATGATGACAAAGAAATAAAAATTCTTCCCCCATCAAGAGGATATGCTGGAAAAAGATTTATAAGTGCAATTATCATAGATATCATCACAAATTGTTGTGTAAAGAAATATGTTGAAGGGAATAACCACCATACTCCCAAAACAAAAATAGAAGAAAGAATATTCGCTAAAGGTCCTGCAAAAGCAATGGAAAGTTCATCTTTATAATTCAAATTTTGATTTTGAATAGATAAAGAAACACCATAAGGAGAAAGTGAAAATTTAGAAAGTTTATAACCTAATTTTTTTGCAACTAAATAATGTCCACTTTCATGTATAATGATAACTAAAATGTAATTTAATGCTACAATAGGACCAAGAACAATCAATAACCAAATCCACACTATCATACTAATTGGATTAATAGAAAATTTTTTCAAATAAACCTCACAAAAAATTCAGAAATAAAAACTGCTAAAATACAAATGATTAGCAATGTTATTCCAAATTTCATTGAATACTTATGTTTTAATCTATTAGTATCATAGTTTTTACCATAAGATTTTTGCTTGTCCATAGTTTATATTATGTTATCAAAAGTAATTTCTTTCATAAAAATAAAAAAAGACCAAATGGTCTTTATTCTACTGAAATTGTTTCTACACCCTTTTCATCTTTTAAAAATTCAGGTGCTTCTTCTTCCATAGGTATTTTAAATTCATTATACAAACTATCACTTTTTGGATTATCATCTTCAATAACTTTAATTCTTTCCAAAATTTGTTCATAATCTGGCAAATCTGCCAATTCTCTTAAATTGAATCTTTTTAAAAAATTGTCTGTTGTTCCAAAAAGTAAAGGTTTGCCTACTGCATCTTTTCTGCCTACAACTTCAATCATGTTTTGTTCCATTAAAATTTGAACAGCGTAATCACTATTTACAGTTCTAATATCTTCAATTTCCAATTTGGTTATTGGCTGCTTATATGCAATTATTGCGAGAGTTTCAAGAGCTGCTCTAGTCAAAGTTTTTTCTCTTATAGGATTAAGAACATTACTAATATAATCAGCGTATGCAGGATTAGAAGCAAGTTGGACTTTATTTTTGTACGTAATGATATGAATTCCATTATCGCCACTATAAGTTTCAGACAACTCTTTGATAGCTTTCTCGACATCACTTTCTTTGATATTTAATTTTTCAGCTATAAAAGATTTTTCAATTCCCTCACCTGCTACAAACAGTATAGAGAAAATGATATTATTCAAATTTTTCTTATCTTCCATTTTACACCTCGTTTGCAGTAATAATAATTTTTCCAAAAATTCCACTTTGCAAAACTTTGACAGTTTGCATTTTTAAAAGTTCTAAAAGAGCAAGGAAAACATTAATAAGTTCACTTTTTGTCATATCATCACCGAAAAGTTCTTCAAATTCAAAACGTTTTCTTTCTTTAGCAAAATTTCTTATAGAAATCATTTTTTCAGCAACAGTAAATCTATCTTTAACAATTTTCTTTGGAGTGTCATCGATGACAGCCTTTTTTAATTCTTCTCTAGTTAAAAGTTTAGCAAAAGCATCAAGAAGTTGGTCAAGGACCATATCTTTCATTATGACTTTAACCTTTTCTGTTTCTTTACCTGGAGCACGATAGAGTTTATTAATATCCTCAATTTTCTTAAGATTTCCACCTGCTTCTTTAAACAATTTATATTCTTCCAATCTTTTAAGAAGTAGTGCTTCATCACTTTCTGGGTCAGGTTCTTCTTCAGCTTCAGCAGGAATCGCTCTTTTAGATTTAATTTCAATGAGTGTCGCAGCAACCGTAATAAATTCACTTGCTCTTTCCATATCAACACTTTTAATATCTTGCATATATTCAAGATATTGTTCAGTAATATCAGCAAGTTTAACAGTTGCAATATCAAGTTTTGCTTCTTTGATTAAATGCAACAATAAATCTAGAGGGCCTTCAAAACCATCTAACTTAAATCTCATTTGGTCTGAACTTAAAAGCATATCTTCTTGTTCAGCTTGTTCTAGGACTTCATCGTTTAAATCTTCCTGCATTTATAACCTCTAAACAATAAAAATTATAACAAAAAGAATATAAAAAAGCAAGAAAATAAATGCATTTACAAATATAAAAAACAAAAAAGAAAAAAGACTGATTACAGCCTTTTTTTTCTTACCAATTTTCAACAATTTTGTGTGCTGTTTCAATTAATGATTGATGTTTAAGGTCTTCTTTAATAATGATAGGAATGTTTTTAATTATATTCCCATTTTTAGAAATAGTAACCTCACCAACAATATCACCACTTTTAGAAGGAGCTTTAACAAATTTATCGACATTCACACTTATCTCATAACTATTTTCAAAACCTTTTTTAACAATAGCCGAAAAATTTTCATTAGCAAATACGTCAACAACATCTACTTTACCTTTTTGAACAGGAATATTTGCAATAGGAACTTCTGAATTAACTAATTTCTTACTTTCAAAATTTGAAAAACCATAATTAAGAAGTGTAGCACTTTCATTAAATCTAGTTTTACTGTTTTCTGCCCCGACAATAACAGAAATCAATCTCATATCATTTCTTATAGCCGAAGCACCCAGGCAACAACCAGCCTCATTTGTTGAACCAGTTTTACCACCATCACAACCTTGAAAATATCTAATCAAACGATTTGTATTAACAAGTTCAGTTTTACGTCCAGAAGGATGAGTAAGTTCATCAATCCACACTGTACTATATTTATGATAAATGTCATGTTTTAAAATTTCTTTTAAAACGATAGCTGTATCTTTTGCAGAAGAATATTGTTCTGGCGCAGGCAAACCAGTACAATTTGAATAATGAGTATCAATCATTCCAAGTTCTTTAGCACGTCTATTCATTCTATTTGTAAAAGCACTTTCATTACCATTAAAATATTCGGCAAGAGCAACACTAGCATCATTAGCAGAAGCCATAATAACAGATTTTAAAAGGTCTTCAAAAGAATACTCCACATAAGGGTCTAAAAACACTTGTGACCCACCCATACCCGATGCATTTTCAGTCGTAGTAATTTTTGTATCAAGTGAAATGTTACCAGCATCAAGTTCTTCAAGAGAAATCAAAATAGTCATCATTTTCACCATACTTGCAACAGGAAGATGTTGAGTTTCATTTTTAGAAAATAAAACTTCTCCACTTTCAAAATCAACTAAATATGCACTTTTGCTTGTGATATCAACATCTCTTTCTGCAAGTACATTTTGTAAAGAAAATTGCATACTACTACAAAATATTGTTAATATGCAAATGCATAATACACAAAATGTATAAATTCTTTTCATAAATTCTCCTTTTGCTTAGTTTTTTGCAAAAGAATTTTTTTTATGCAATTATGATGTTAAATCAATTATATAATCATAATAACTTTACCATTTAAAAGAAAAAGTAATAAAGTTTCCACAAGATTTAACAAAAAGAAAACAGCAAAGCCGATAGCGATAAAAGTTGGTTTACTTATTTCACAACTACCATATTTTTTTAAATTCAAAATTATTTGAGATAAAGTAATTTGATATAGCAACATTAAAAATAAAGTTAAAAGTTGGCAAGGTAAAATAACTACAATTGCAGTAAACATTGACCCTACACCATAAATGATAAATATCAAAGAAAAATTAAGTCCAAAAAGATATGCCCTATAAATATAAAGAACCCATGATAAAGGAAAAAGTTTTGGAAAACAGGCTATAAAAGTTATTATGACTAAATTAATACACAATGATAAATATCTAATAAAAAAAGTAGATGTAGATAGCACAAAGCCTGAATAATAATTTTTTAATGAAATATCTTGCAACAATTCTAAACTAAAAGTTTTGTCTGACTTTATAGCAACAAAAATGCCCGTAAAAATCCCCACTAAAATGATTGCAAATGTGATTATTATTTTTATTTTATTTGCTTTCATAGCATTTAAAAAAGAAAATTTTAAACCATTTTTTAGAGTTTGCATTCTATAAGTTTTTTTCATATTGTATAATATTAAAAATAGAATAAAAAAATACCTGCTTTAAATAAGCAAGTATTTAATTAATTTTTAAATTTCAAAAGTTCACAGGCTAAAATTTTAAGTTGTTCGTAAGTTATCCCACCCTGAAAATAAGCTATATAAGGTTTTCGTATTGGACTATCGCAAGAAAGTTCTATTGATGCGCCTTCTACAAAAGTCCCAGCAGCCATAATAACATCTGTAGTGTAACCTGCCATTCTATAAGGCATAGGAACAAAACTGCTGTCAACAGGTGAAAGTTTTTGAATAAGTTGAACAAATTTAATAAGTTCATCTTCAGTATCAAACACTACTGATTTGATAATATCAAAGCATTTTTCTTTAGTTTCTGGAATTATTTTATAGCCTTGTCTTTTCATAACTTCCCCTATTAAATAACTCCCTTTTAAAGCTTGGCTAACTATATGAGGTGCTAAAAACAGTCCCTGGTAAAAAAGCCTATAACCACCTTCATAAGAACCTGTTTCTCTTCCTAAAGAAGGACACGTTAATCTTCTCTCAATATTTTGCATTGCAATTTTTGTACCAACAATATAGCCTCCTGTTGGAGCAAGAGAACCACCTAAATTTTTTATAAAAGAACCTACGCAAACATCTGCACCAACTTGTGTTGGTTCTTTAATTTCAACAAATTCTCCATAGCAATTATCAACTACAATGAAGGAATTTGGACTTAAATTTTTAATTTGCTTAAAAACTTCTTCCATTTCATTAACCGATAACGCTTTTCTACTAGAATAGCCTCTTGATTTTTGAACAAACACTACTCTAGGTTTATGTCTTTTTATAAATTTGTATATTTTTTGTGTATCAAAAGAGTTATTTAGTAAGTCGATTGAATCTATATTAATACCGAGACTTTCTAGGCTTCCGTTATCTTTTCCATATAAAGTTTCACTCATAGTGTCATAAAGGCTACCTGTAATTGACAATAATGTGTCTTTTGGTCTTAATAAGCCATACAAAACTGTAGCGATAGCATGAGTCCCACAAGTTAAATGTGGTGAACATAATGCATCTTCTGCACCAAAAATTTCAGCGATAACGCGTGAAAAATCATCTCTACCTTTATCAGTATAACCATAACCAGTTGTACCCACAAAATGTGATGTTGTAACACCTATTTTATGAAAAGCATCTAAGACTTTTTTTTGATTGAAAAAAGCAACTCTTTCAATTTCTTTAAAAGTTGGTTCTAATTCTTTTTCTATATTCTCAATAATTTCAAGTTCTTTCATACCACTCCTCTACTAAATCAGACATTTCCTTTAGTGCTTTGTCTTTATCACTTACATCAATTCGAGTTGTTTTCATATTTTTTAAAAAAGTTAACTGTCTTTTAGCATAATTTCTACTATGTTGTTTAATCTTTTCAACCATGGTTTGATAATTATCAATACCTTCCAAATAATCTAAAACTTCTTTGTACCCTATTGCACGCATAGATTGATGATTTCTTCCCAAACCCCTTTTTACCAGCGCTTTAACTTCATCTACTAAACCGTTTTCAAGCATTTCTTCTACACGTGAATTAATGTTTTTATAAATTTCGTTTCTATCTTTTTCTAATGCAAAAATTAGTCCATCTATATCGCTACTGTTTTTTTCTTTAACCCCTTGCGATTTTGCAATTTCAATTGCTCTAATAATTCTAACCGGATTTTTCTTGTCAATTTGTAAGGCTAAATTTGAATCAATGTCAACCAACATTTGATATAAAGCATCTACACCCTGTTCATCTTTAATTTTTTCTAACTCTTGTCGCAGTTGTTCATTTCTTTCTGCACCACCCAAATTATAGCCCTCAATCAATGCTTTTACATAAAGACCTGTTCCACCGACAATAATAGGCAATTTGCCATTTTTGATAATTTCATTAATTTTATCTTTTGTATATTGAACAAAATCAAAGACTGAAAATTGTTCTTCTGGTTCAAGTATATCAATAGCGTAATGCACGACTTCTTTTTGTTCTTTTTCAGAAACTTTAGCCGAACCAATATTCAGCCCCTTATAAATTTGTACTGAATCAGCAGAAATAATCTCACCATTAAACTTTTTGGCAAGACAAATTCCAAAATAAGATTTTCCTACAGCAGTTGGACCAAGAATAAAGACAACTTTTTTCATTTAAAGAGTCCTTTTAAACATTTTTTCTAGTTCTTTTTTTGTAATTTTAACAATTATAGGTCTGCCATGTGGACATAAAGCAACACCATCTTTCATTTTGTCAATAAGATATAAAATTTCCTCATTAGAAACTGAATCACCTGCTCTAATTGCATGCTTACAAGCAGTTTGACAAAGTTTTTCATTTATAAAACCACTAGCAGTTTTATCATTACTTATTTCATCACTCAATATTTCTTGAACAAAATTATTTAAATTGATTCCACTTAAAACATAAGGAACACTTGTTATTTCGTAATTTTGTCCGGATTTTATAATATCAAAACCTATTTTATATAAATTTTGTAAACTGTTTTCAAAAATATTTTTATCTTTAGACTGTAATTTAATTTCAAATGGAACTAATAACCCTTGTTTTGAAACATTATTATTTTCAATTTGATTTTTTAATTTATCATAAAGTTGACGTTCATGCATAGCATGTTGGTCAATCACATATAAACTATCTTCAAATTCAGTAATAATGTAAGTTTTAAAAACAACACCGATAATTTTGATTTCTTCTGCACGAATTTTTAAAAAATTTTCCTGTTTAACATCTTCTTTTAAAGGTTTGTTATTTTTTTGTTCCACAATAATTTCTGTTTCTTTAAGTAAAGAATCTCCAGAATTGTCAAAGTACAATTTCCCACCCTTACGATTTATTTTGTTATCATCGTTTTTGACAGTAGAAAATTGTGGCATATTTATAATTTCAATACCTTTTTTCTGATATTCAATAGGTGAAGAGATTTTCTCATCATTTTTATCAATACTAACGACAAAACTTGAACCTTCTTTTTCATTCATAGGTTTTAATTGACTATTAAATCCAGACCTTCTTACATCTGACTCATTTTGTATGTGAAATTTACTCCATTCTTTTTCTTCTTGATGACTAAATTCAAAATCGGCAATCAAATTTGTAGAAACAAGGGCTTTTTCGACAGCCTTTCTAATAACACTAAAAACTTTTGATGAATTTTCAAATTTAACTTCTTTTTTACTTGGATGCACATTTACATCAACACTTTCATATGGTAAAACCAATTTAATTGTGTAAATAGGAAATCTTCCCTTCATTAAAAGAGGCTCAAAAGCACCTTGAACGCAAGCAGAAACCATATAATTCTCTACATATCTACCATTGACAAACAAAGTTTGATATGTTCTATTTGGACGTGAAAGTTTTGGTGATACAACATATCCTTCAACAGCTATGTCATCTTCATGATAATCAAGTTTTAATAAGTTATCAAAAACATCTTTACCATAAATTAAATACATAACTTCATCAAGTGTACCTGATGAATGATTATATATTTCTTTTCCATCAACAATATAAATAAAGTTGATTTCTGGTCTAGAAAGCATAAATCTTTCAATTAAGTGAGTTATATCCCCTTCTTCTGTCTTTGGTTTACGCAAAAACTTTGCACGAACTGGAGTGTTATAGAACAAATTTTGCATAGTAATTGCAGTTCCATCTAATCGTGCAATTTCACTTATTTTTGAAATTTCTCCACCATTTGCTTCAATTTTAAAACCAGATTCTTGCTCTTTTGACTTTGTACTTAAACTGACCTTGGAAACAGAAGCAATACTTGCAAGAGCTTCACCTCTAAAACCTAAGGTAGAGATAGAATTTAAGTCATCTACATCAGAAATTTTGCTGGTAGCATGAGGCAAAAAAGCAAGTGGAAGGTCATTTTTGGTTATACCACAACCATTATCAGAAACAGAAATTTTCTTTATTCCACCATCTTCAATATCAATAGTAATGCTTGTTGCACCAGCATCAAGACTATTTTCTACCAATTCCTTAACAACAGAAGCAGGTTTTTCAACTACTTCACCTGCAGAAATACGATTATAAATTCGAGGTTCAAGCACATTTATAGACATAAAAGCCTCCTAATTATCTAATTTAGCTTTAGACACGATATCATTTAGAATTTCAAAACTTTCCATAGGAGAAATTCTATTCATATCTATATCACGAAGCATAGACAAAACTTTTTGACCTAATTTATTATTTTTTTCTTTCTTTAATCTCTCTTCATCTTCACCAAAAATGTTTAAATCTAATTTTTGATTAACTTTTTCAAGATTAACACTAATATCTTTAGCCCTATCAATAACTTCTTCAGGTACACCTGCAAGTTTAGCTACTTCAACACCAAAACTACGGCTTGCGTGTCCACGAACAATTTTTCTCATAAAAACAATACTGTCGTTAATTTCTTTGACGGTTATTTGATAGTTTTTTACACCTTTTAAAGCACCTTCTAATTCAGAAAGCTCATGATAATGAGTTGCAAAAAGAGTTTTACAAGACAATTTTTTTGCTATATATTCAACGACTGCCCAAGCGATAGCAAGTCCATCAAAAGTAGAAGTTCCTCTTCCAATTTCGTCTAAAATAACAAGACTTTTATCAGTTGCATTTGCTAAAATATTTGCAACTTCACTCATTTCTACCATAAAAGTGCTTTGACCAAAGGCTAGGTCATCACTTGCACCAACACGAGTGAAAATTCTGTCAGTAATGGAAATTTCAGCTTTTTTAGCAGGAACAAAACTTCCAATATGAGCAAGAAAAGTGATTATTGCGACCTGTCTCATATAAGTACTTTTTCCAGCCATATTTGGACCTGTTATAATCATCATTTGATTATCATCACAATCTAAATAAGTATCATTTGTAATAAACGAACCATCTTTGATAAACCTTTCTACTATAGGGTGCCTACCTTCTTGAATGTCAATTTTTTTAACATTTTTATTTATTACAGGCTTACAAAATTTATATTTGACAGCAGATTCAGCAAGTGATAATAAGGTATCCACTTCAGCTATAGCCTTGGCAGTAATAGCAAATTCTTTTAAGAAATTTGTTAAATAATCTAAAATCATTTTGTATAATTTTTGTTCTAATTTTAAGGCATTTTCATCAGAATTTAGAATTTTCTCTTCAAGGACTTTTAAATCAGGAGTTGTATATCTCTCTGCATTTGCAAGAGTTTGTTTAATGGTATATCTTAAAGGAACAAGCTCTTTTTGCCCTTTGCTAACCTCAATATAATAGCCAAACACACCGTTGCTATCAATTCTAAGATTTTTAATGCCCGTCTTCTCTTTTTCTATTCTTTCAAGTTCAGCACATTGTTCTTTGGCAGTTTTTCTGATATTTCTAAGTTCATCAAGTTCCTGATTAAAACCATTTTTGATAAACCCAGGTTCTTTTGTATTAGTAAAATTTTTATTATCTTCAATGGCTTTTTCTAACATTCCGACAATTTCTTCAAATGACTGCATTTCTTCTCGAGCCTTAACAAGCTTTTCAGTTTTTACATTACATAAATCATTTTTTATTATTGGAACAACACTTAAAGAAATTTTAAAACTTACTAAATCAGCTGGAGTTGCATTACCATAGGCAATTCGTCCACATAATCTTTCAACATCGCGAATTTTAGAAAGATTTTCATTTAATTTATCTCTAAGAATAAGATTTTTAGTTAATTCTTCAACACTATCTAACCTGTTATTAATTTCAACTGAATTTGTAGTTGGTTGTTCAAAAATATTTCTAAATCTTCTAGCCCCCATGCTCGTTTTAGTTTTATCCATAAGCCAAAGCAAAGAGCCGTACCTTTTTCTATCCCTAATACTTTCAACCAATTCAAGATTTCTTCGTGTATTAGTGTCTAAAACAACATAGTTGCTATTTTTTACTTTATGAATTTTGTTAATATTTTTTAGCATACGCTTTTGGGTTTCCTTAAGATATTGCAAAAGTCCACCAATAACTGCCAAATCTTGTTTATTTGTATTTAATTCATAAACAGAAATAGAGTTTTCTCCAAAAAACTCATCAGATAAATTTTTAGCATTATCAATAGTAAAAGCAAAATTAAAGTATTGTTCAATTCTAGGAAAAGTACCATACTTCATAATAGGTAATGATTTATAGAAATTACATGAATTTTCATCTCCAATCACCTGAGCTGGATTAACTCTGCCTAAAAGGTCAGTAAAATCACTTTCAATCGTATCTTCATAATGACATAGTTCAAAATCCCCTGTTGTAATGTCACAATATGCAACAGAAAGTTTATCTCCGTCTTTATAAATAGCCATTATGTAATTATTTTTATTACTTTCAAGCATACTTTCATCAGTTACCGTTCCAGCTGTAACAACTCTAACAACTTCTCTTTCAACGATTTTTTCACCTGGCTTAGGTACATTAGAAAGTTGTTCACAAATAGCGACTTTATAACCTTTTTCAATCAATTTAGCAATATAATTGTCGGCTGCATGATAAGGAACACCACACATAGGAGCTCTTTCGCCTGAGCCACAACTTTTGCCTGTTAAAGTTAAATCAAGCACCTGAGAAGCTTCAATAGCATCATCAAAAAAAAGTTCATAAAAATCTCCAAGACGATAAAAAAGCATACAATCATTATATTTGCTTTTCATATCAATATATCGTTCCATCATTGGAGAAATTTTTTTAATATCTTTAATATTTTCGTTCATTTTAGCCTCTTTTGAATTTCTTTTTCAAGAGCAAGGAGTTCATTTACACGTCTTTGCTTAACATCTTGAGGTACTTGTCCATCCATTTTACTAGCAACAGTACCCTCTCTAGGAGAATACATGAAAGCAAAAATACCTGCAAATTTAACTTCTTCTACAAGTTTTTTAGTATCTAAAAATTCTTCTTCTGTTTCAGTTGGAAACCCAACAATAAAATCACTGGTAATCCTAGCATCAGGAATTTTTTGACGTATTTTATGTATTATGTCTAAATATTTTTCGCGAGTATATCTTCTATTCATTAGATTTAAAATTCGGTTATTACCACTTTGTGCAGGAAGATGAATATCTTTCAAGATTTTATCTTCATTAGCAATAACATCAATAACATCATCAGTTAAATCTTTAGGGTGAGAAGTCATAAAAGTTAATTTGAAATCGCCTTCAAGAGCACAAATATCAGATAATAATTTTGCAAAAGAAACCTGAGGAATTAAATCTTTACCATACGAGTTGACATTCTGACCAAGTAATGTGATTTTTTTATATTTTCCTTCAGAAATAATAGATTTTATTTCATTTAATATATTTTCTTCTTTTCTACTTTTTTCTCTGCCCTTAACATATGGAACAATACAATAAGTGCAAAAGTTGTTACACCCCTGCATTATGTTTACCCAAGCATTATCTCCACTAGTTCTTTTGTAAGGTATGTTTTCATCAATATCGCCTTCAGATAAAAGTTTCATTTGCCTACCATTTTTAACAGATAAAACATATTGCTCAAAAAGTGGCAAATTAAAAGTTCCAATAACAATGTCAACAAAAGGAAAAGTCCTATAAATATAAGATGCAGTACTTTCTTTTTGAGTTGCACAACCACACACGGCAATAATAAGAGAAGGCTTTTTCTTTTTTAATTTTTTTAAAGCCCCAATATTTCCAAAAACTCTATCTTCAGCGCCTTCACGAATTGCACAAGTATTAAAAACAATAAGGTCTGCATCATCTCTGGATTCAGTAAGTTCATAACCCATTTTTTCGCAAATAGCAGCAAGTTTTTCTGATTCATGCACATTCATTTGGCAACCATAAGTAACAATAATATATTTCATATATTAATTATACTAAAAAAAGAAAATTTCGGCAAGCATAATTACGAATTTTTGACAAATATTGACATATAATAAAAAAATGAAGAAATTTGTCAAAATATGTCTAATAAGTTTTATATTGATAACAACTTTTACTGTTATATTTTGTGGTAGTTTAATAAGTATAAATTACATACAATATAAATCAATACCCCTAAATACCGATGCTTTAACGTCACCCTCGCTAGAAGTTACATTATATGCAAAAGATAATCAACCATATAAAGAACAGTTAAATGGAGCATATTGCCATATAGAAGAATTAAATGAATATACAAAACAGGCATTTATAAGCATAGAAGATAAAGAATTTTATAAACACAAAGGATTAAATTATAAACGAATAATAAAAGCCATGATAAATAATTTAAAAAGTATGAAATTTAAAGAGGGAGCATCGACAATAAGCCAACAATTAATAAAAAACACTCATTTAAGTGGTGAAAAAACATTAGAAAGAAAGTTAAAAGAGATGGCTTTAACAAAAAAGCTTGAAAAGGGTTTTGATAAGGAAAATATATTAGAAAGTTATTTAAACATAATTTTTTTTGGAAATAATTGTTATGGACTTGAAAGTGCAAGTAACTATTATTTTAATAAAAAAGCCTCTGAATTAGATTTAAATGAAAGTTGTACACTTGCAGGAATAATTAAATCTCCAACAAAATATTCCCCCATAACGAACTATGAAAATTGTTTAAAAAGAAGGAATTTAATCCTATCAGAAATGGAAAAAGATGGATATATAACTTTAGATGAAAAAATTTATACAAGTGAAAAACCTATTAAACTAAACATAACGCAACGCACATCACATTTAAACACTTATGCACATGCCAGCATAGATGAAGCAACCAAAATTTTAAATCTTTCAGCAAAACAAATAGCCAATGGAGGATATAAAATACACACATATTTAGATATCGAAAAACAAAAAAATTTAGAAAATTCAATAGAAAATAAAGAAAATTGTGACAATTCAGGAATAGTTATTGATATAAAAACGCATGGAGTCAGTGCTTATACCGGAAATAGTAATTATAAATTATTAGAAATAAAACGCCAGCCAGGTTCTTGTATTAAACCAATCTTAGTTTATGCTCCAGCATTAAATGAAAATGTAATTAATCCTGAAACGCAAATATTAGATGAAGAAATAAAAATCGGAAATTATAAGCCAACAAATGTAAATAAAAAATTTTCAGGTTATATGTCAATTACAGATGCAGTAAAAAACTCAATAAATATTCCTGCCATTAAAACATTAAGCTATATAGGAATTGATACAGGAAAACAATATGCAGAAAAACTTGGAATTTCTTTTGATGAAAATGATACAAGTTACACTATTGCCCTCGGAGGAATGACTTATGGAGTAAATTTAAAAGATTTAACAACTGCATATTCAGTTTTTGCAAATAATGGATATTATGACAAATCAACATTTATACAATACATAACAAATAAGGATAACAAGTTGGTTTATATACATAGACC
>CANQFL010000015.1 GCA_947598785.1 uncultured Clostridia bacterium | reverse complement strand
CTCACGGTACTATTCGCTATCGGTCACTAGGTCGTATTTAGCCTTACGAGATGGTCCTCGCGTATTCACACCGGATTCCACGTGTCCTGTGCTACTCTGGAATTTGACTAAGCCATTTTAGATTTCGGTTACGGGACTATTACCCTGTGTTGTGCAACTTTCCAGAAATCTTCACCTATCTTCAATGGTCTTGTGTGTCAATCCAAAACCCCAACGGTATTTCTACCATTGGTTTGGGCTCTTGCAGTTTCGCTCGCCACTACTCCCACAATCGTTTATTTACTTTCTTTTCCTCTGCTTACTTAGATGTTTCAGTTCAGCAGGTTCCCCTCATTACACTATGAATTCATGTAATGATGCCACCGTATTAACAGTGCGTGTTCCCACATTCGGAAATCCACGGGTCACAGATTATGTGCATCTCACCGTGGCTTATCGCAGCTTATCACGTCCTTCATCGGCGCCTAGTGCCAAGGCATCCCCTATATGCTCTTTGTAGCTTTATCATATTGGATTTTCTTAGCATTTTCGCATTTACTATTATATAAGTAGTAAATTTGTTATACTCGACTTTATTTAAAGTATGCAAATATTCGTATTACTGTTTTAGTTTTCAAGATTAAACTTGAAAAAGTTAAACTCGTAAAAATATTTGACTTTATCTTTCAAAATATGTAGTTGTCAAAGAACTTCGCTGACAGTTGTATCAACAACTTTCTCTTGCGTCAGCATTCGTATTCTAACACATAGGAAAAATAATTGTCAACACTTTTTTCAAAAAAAAATTAAAATTTTTAAAAATTTTTTTAGATTTTTTAAAATTGCCGACCCGTCCTGCCGTGTGTTCGCAAAATCGGTTAAAAATTACTCAATTTATTTTAAAAAAAATTTAATTTTTTGTCTAAAATTTTGTTAAAATTAAAAATTTTTTATATAAAATTTGATATCAATTTCAAAAATTTTATAAAAGAAATCATACGGAATCCCGTATGATTTCTTTAATTTTTACCCCCAAAATGTTGCATGGTCTATTGTAAATGCTAGCCTTACTCCTGAAACTTGGTCTAATGCTAAATTTGATTCCGTACCATCTTTGGTTACTATATGTCCATTTGCATTATATGCCCATAGATTTCTTGTCCAATAATTAGTATAGGTATCTTTCGCTGCTGTTGTATCTCCGTTTAATTTTAATATTTCTGCTGCAAAATCTGTTGCTGTCGCTGGACTTGTGGCTGAACCATAAACTGATTTTATCTCATCTTTTGAGGCTACTCTTAAATTTGAGGAACTTACTGTTGCTGTTCCTACTTTATTTGCATAATTTGCATCTGCTGGATTTGGGAAATAATCATTTGCTATTGATTTGTTAGAATTTGCTATTCCAAATGTACCTATACCTGCTAAACTTTGTATATTCTTATATATATTACTATTTGTAAATGACCAGTTACTTGTACTTGTATCTATAGAATTTACATCCGTCACTATTGCATCTGCATATAACACTTGGTCTGATATCAAAGTTACATTTCCTACATACGAACCATAGTTACCCAATCCACTGCCTAATATTCTCCATTTTATTGGTTCAAATTTAAAATAAGCATTGTTATATTTTAAGTAATAGTTATTTGACGAATCCTTATATATATCATATGCTACGCCTTTTATCGTCATTTTTGAACCTGTTGTTTCTCCACCTGTTATTGAGGTGTATTTTGTCTTTGGGAACATTCCATAATTTATATAGAAGTATGAACCATCCTTATATACTTTCGTTGCTTCTTTCTTGAAATATACATAATATGTTACATTAGACGTACCAGAATTCACAGAAACTGAAGTATTTGGTGCATAAGTGTAGTTATATGAATAAGATGCTGAATTCGTTGTAGAAAAGCCCATATACTTATATCCACTACTTGCCGTACAATCTATTGTTGCTGCAAAATTCTGTAACGCAGTGACTGATAATGATGTACCTGTACTAGTTGCTGAGGCACTTGTAGGAGTCTTATTGTTATCCTTTGTATATGTTAATTTTACAGTTCCTCCAATTTCATCTTTATTTTCTGAGTATGAATTTGCTCCTGTGGTTGAAGTATATATCTTAACCGTAATCGTTCTCGGTGTAGCTCCCCAAACTGCATATATTGTCGTACTGCTTGAACCCATAGTAGTCGAAGAAGTAACATTTGTAGATGATGCACTTGAACTTGTTGCCCAGCCTGATAATGAATATCCCGTTTTATATAAATATGATGATGAAGGCAATGTTCCATATGTCGATTTATATGTTACCGATTTTTTCTTTTCATTGGTACTTGAATCCCTCCACTCACTCGGGGTCGATGACCATGTACCTCCATTACAATTCGCATATAAGGTATATGAATTTATATTCCATACTGCATAAATTATCACACTTGAAGTTCCCATCGTTGTTGAAGTTGAAACATTTGAAGATGATGCACTTGAACTTGTTGACCAACCATTAAATGTATATCCTGTTTTATATAAATATGTCGACGAAGGCAATGACCCATATGTCGATTTATATGTTACATTTTTATACTTTTGAGAGGGCTTATTTTGAACATTGCTCCACCCACTCGGGTTCGATGATGACCATGAACCACCATTACAATCTGCAATTAGAGAGTATGAATTTATTTTCCACACTGCATATATTGTCGTTTCTGATGTTCCCATAGTAGTCGAAGATGTAACATTTGAAGATGATGCACTTGAACTTGTTGACCAACCTGATAATGAATATCCTGTTTTATATAAATATGATGACGAAGGCAATGTCCCATATGTGTAAGTATATTTTATATATTTAAATCTTTGATTTGGATAGTTTGTGTATTGGTCCCAGCCACTTGGAGTAGATGACCAAGTACCTCCATTACAATCTGCAAATAATCTATATTGAGCTAAACCCCATTGCGCATAATAATAATGGTCAGAATTACTATCTGAATGAGTATTAGTATTTCTAAAACCAGTTGAAGAGTAAACAGTTCCTCCAGAACGAGAAGTCCCCCAACCAAGAAAAGTATAACCAGTTCTTGATGCAGAACCTGCAACCCTATATCTATATTCTCCACAAACATAACTACTACTTGTATAAAGAGAAGTATCAGAATTATTATAATTATTATAATAATAAATATTATATTTCTTATAATAAGTTATATAACCACTCCATTTATTTTTTGTAGTAATGGAACCACTTGAAGGCTTTGGAACTCCACAGTTCGAGTCATAAATATACCAAGTTGACCCTCCATAATCTTCTGAAGGACAATAGCCAACAGTATTTAAAAATCCACCATACCAACCACTTGCTGTTGACCCTACATTTACTTTCATATATCTTTTATAACTAAACGCATGATTATAACTATAATGTAAATATTGTAGATTACTATATGCGTGAGTCCCATCTTTAGACACAGATTTACCCTTTGCTGCAATATAATCTCCTGCTCCATTTGAAACTGTCATATTTCCTGATTTATCACTTTCATCCCACCAAGATACATTAAAATAACCTGCTGAAATATTTCCTGATGAAGATGACGCATCAGTATAATTAGTATAAGAAGTATATTCACGAGCAACAATTTTTATATCGAACTCTGATGTCCAATTTGCTTCACCTTCTTCTGGGTTTTCTGGATTTTCAGTTTCAGGGTCAGATGTTCCACCATTTTCGCTTTGTGTTTCACCACAGCCCGTTAAAATAATTGCACTTGTTCCTAAAAGTGAAAAACACAATAATATTAATAAACTTAAAACTATCTTTTTCATATATTTATAATAACTCTTTTTTCGACAAAAATCAATCTTTTTAATAAAAAAGAATTATTATCTTTTATTTTTTTAAAAAAAATTTTATTTATTTTTTTGTGTTCAATAGTTCTTTCATATAAGATTTATATTGCTCTACTCCTGGTTGATTAAAAGGATTAACATCTAATAAATAAGCACTAATAACACAAGACATTTCAAAAAAATAGACTAAATAACCATAGTTTAATTCATCTATTATATCTATAGTAATAACAGAAATTGGCACTCCTGCTTCATTGTGGGCTTTTATTGTTCCATTAAAGCCTGCTCGATTCACATCATCATAAGATTTTCCCTCAAGAAACTTAATTGGACTTGTTTTTGATAAATTTGTCAATACTGAATTTTTTTGAGGAATTTTTACATCAATAAAAGTTTCTGCCAATATTGGAGAACCTTGTTGAATAAATTGTCCTACAGAATGTAAATCTGTTGAAAAAGTTAAATTTGTGACATATAAACCCTTACCATCTTTTCCTTCACTTTCATTAAAAAGTTGAGTTAACCATTGTCCAAAAGATGCTAATTTGCAATAAAAACTTGAAAAAATTTCTATTTTTTTATTAAGTTTTGTATTAACTAAATGACGATAGACAGCATACTTCTCAGCTATGTTCTCTTTTTGTAAAAAATCAAAATAAGCATTTTGTGCCCCTTTCATAATTTTTTCTACATTTATTCCTGCACACGCAAAAGGAAAAAGTCCAACTGAGGACAAGACTGAATAACGGCCACCCATATCATCAGGAACAGTCAAACAATCAATTTTTTCAGTTTTTGCCAAAGAACGCAAATATCCTTTTTGTTTATCAGTTGTAAATATAATTCTGCTTTTGTAATCAGATTTATATTTCTTTTTCATAAATTTTTCAATAATTGAATATGCACAAAGTATTTCAACAGTCGTTCCTGACTTTGAAACCACATTGACAGTTATATCTTTATCTTTTACATAATTAAGTTTTTCATATAAATCAATATAATCAAAATTTATACCAACAAAGACAACTTCAATGCCTTTATCTTTTTTCAAAAGGTCAATTCCTGATTTTGCACCAAGATAAGACCCTCCAATACCGACAACCAAAAGAACTTGTGAGTTCTTTTTAACCTTTTTAGATAATGTTATCATTTTATTAAATTCTTTTTTATCATAATTTACAGGCCAATCAACCCAAGTTGTTCCGGCACTATGATTATCAGAATGTAATTTTTTGCGTATAAGTTCCAACTTTTCCTTATAATTTTTAGTGAAAATTTCACTTTCGCGTATCAAAGATTTAGATAAATCTAATTGCATAGCTTCCTCCTAATATTAGCATATTATATCATAAATAAACTATATATTAAAAATAAAAAAGCTAATTTATCGCATAAAAACCTATTATTTTTGAGAGTTTTTACTATTATCTATAAAACTGAAATGTTCATTTTTTACTTTTATCCAACAAACTTTACTCTCAAAATCTAAATCTCCTTTATAAAAAATCTTTGTCTTTTTCTTTGATTCAGTTCCTTGTTCAATATACTCAATGTCATAAAAACTATAACCCAAGATATTCAAAAGTGGATTTATATAATACAAAGAATTGTTGATATAAACAATTCCAATCATAATCAAAACCAAAACATAAACGCAATATGCACTTACCAAAGATAAATCTAACGGTATTGCAAAAAACACAAATAATGAAAAATAACCTAAAAAATGCTCGTCTGTTATATTCTTTTTTGAAATAATTTGAACTTCAATCGATTTGTCTGTTGAAAATTTAACATTCCATAATATTCCCCAAATTCCACTCACAATAAGCAAACATAAAGTAATAAAATTTAAAGTATTTAAAACATTGAATGTGAGATTGTTGTTTAAAATTTCAACAATAAGTTTTACAAAAACCAAAACATACATTGGTACAAATGCACTAATATAAAGCAATAAATTTTTAAAAAATACCTTCATAATTAATATTTTGATTAAAAATCATAAAAATTATCAAAAAATTGCAATAAAAATAAATAATTTTTATTTTTTTATTATTTAATAATTAATTAAATTAAAATTTGTAAAAATTAAATAAGTATATTATATTATATATTATTTATAATAAATATATCTATTTTATTTTGAATTATTTTTACTTTGTGCTAAAATGTTTTTGTATATGAGAGGTTTTTTATGGAAAGAAAAAATAGTTTAATTAAAAAAGTCTTTTACATATTCTTCGCACTTTGTTTCTTGGGTGCTGGTTTATTTTTTATAAACACTCCACAAAAAGTCGATTTTGTTTTGGCATCTGCTAGTGACCAAAATGAAGATGTCGATAACCAAACCCTTCCAGCATATTTTTTAAAGCAAGATTTGATTGCTCAATCAAATACTTTTACGAATGAAAAAAATTCTTATAATTCTCTCATTCAAAACAATATTTTTATGAGCCTTCAAAGAAATACTAATACAAACTATCTCAAATTTTCTCTTGCTGGTGGAAGAGATGATGGTGCTTCTGAAATTTATAACTATTGTTACTATCCAAACCCAAATGATAAATCAAGGTTCTACTTCTTTGAAATCAATAATATTAATCTTGACATAAATGGAGAAAATCAAGTTTTAACAGATAAAAACTTTATAAGCACATTCGGACAAACCTTTAACAATTTCCCAAATCATAACCCTCAAAACTTTACAATCTATTTCACAAGAGGAAATAATATTGGAAATGAAGCAACCAAAAGTATCAACCTCATTGATGAAGATACCGGCAAAGTGAAAGAAGGTTTATATACTTTAAATATTGTTCTTCATCAATATACTTGCGTAGATGGAAAAAACAATATGGATGAAGACAGCGAATCTTTCACTAAAGAAGAAAGCCAAACAATTACCATTTCTTATAAATTTTATGTAGTAGATGAAAGTAACTATTTCAAAAACGATTTACCAAATTTAACTACTCAAAATTTTGACTATACACAAACATTTGAAAGTTCTAATCCAAACGCTTACTATTTATTTAGCAACTATTCATATAAACCAACAGAAAGCAATGACGAAACTAATGCTAATAAAATTCCATATATTGAATATGATTATTTAAGATATGAAATGCACATTGATAAACTACTTGATAACGTTCATTCAAATGTAGATATTTTGTATGATTTAGAATCTTCTAGTCCTGTCATTGAAGGAGCTGAAATAGTAAATCTTAAATTATTGGAAAATAACACTGCAAGAATTTATTTTACTGAACTAGGAAATTATGCTATTTCTATGAGTGCTATTGACATTAAAGACATGGGCGAAGTTAAACATAAATTTGCTTTAACAGGTATGACTAAAATAGCAAAGCCTTCTAATGTCTATTTGTATGGTTACCAAATAAATTATACAGATTATGATTCAGCAGCAACAAATGGTTCATATAAAACTGGAGAATTTAAACAATTTGATTTTGATAATGCAAAATATCTAAACAGTGCCGATATCACAAGTCAATTCCTAAATTCTCAATCTGAGTATTCACAAAAAAATTATAGCTCCACTTTCGTTCCTGTAAACATTATCAATTACATAGATGGAAAAGAAGCAATTAAAACAGACCAAACTCCTATTTCATTCACTCAAAATGCAACATTAAACAAAAGTTTAAGTCGAATTTATACTACAAGATATAATTCTTCATATACACTTGACAATACAAACACTCTCAATGGTCAATCACTTTATTATACTCAATTTAATGGTATGACAGACATTTCTAGTGAAATTGGAACTTACATTTACGTCCTTGCATACACTTTTGAAAATTACTATGATAGTACAGGTATCAACCCTGAACAAAAATTTTACCAAATATTCTATTTTGAAATTGTAGGTGAACAGCCTGAAATAAGCGTTAAAGTCGTTAATGAACATGGTTTAGAAATTAAAGATGTATATTCTTACGAATATTATAATCAAAACATTAAAATCACTGATTTAACTCAAAAAAATAAAAGCGAATATGCTTATAGAAAAAGCGTTACAATAAGAATTTATGCTCAAGAATTTGGAACAAAAAATTTTGTTGCTGGCTTTGGACATCAAGCATTTAATTATGCAGATGGAATCATTATTTCTGAAGCAAATGGTTACGACTCTGATGCTAAAGAACTGATTTTAGATAAAAGTTATTTTTATACTATAAGAATGTTCTATACAAATGAAATGACAAATTCTAATATACTCCTTAACTCTCAAGAAGGAAGTTTTTATGATATGTCTTTCACTATTGATAAAGACCCAATTGAAAATATTACTTCAAGAAATGTATCAAAAATCTCTGGCACTTCTAATTATCACATTCTTTCAGAAGTAAATAGTTTCTCAACAAACCAAAGCATCATTCTTTCATGGGACAATAAACTTAGTGGTGCGAAAACATGGGCATATACAAGATATTTTCCTATCGAAGCTGCACAATATTATGGAAATACAGATACACATATCTCTCAAACATTGCAAAATACAATTTTTGGACAAAGCAGCACTATCCCTGTGAACTATATTTTAAATCTTTCTACAAATCAAAGAAATTGGAGAGAATATAGTGGAAATACATACAATTACAAAATAGGTGACGATATTGGAGCTGGTTATGTTCTCTATTCTGCAGGACTATATCTTATCGATGTTTATGATGAAGCTGGCAACCATAAAATAGATTTAATCATAATTGATAATACTAACCCTATTTTTGCTATCCACACTATCAGTTCAGTTGCTACAAATTATGAACTTCTACCTTCAACCAAGTTTATTCGTGAAAACGCAACTTTATACTGGGGAGAATATAAAAGTATACATATTTCTAATTTTGATACTATAGATTTTAGAAATAATGGCTCTACAGTAAATAAAGAACTTTTAACAGGAAAACAATTCTTCTATGATTATAACAACAACGAATGTCCAGAAATTTATGAGTTAATGTATAATAAATTATGGGACAAAAAATATATGCAATATCTAGTCTTTTCAACAACATTTTCAGACTCAGATGGTGTTTCAATACAAGCGTCCTCATATACTGGCTACTATTTGACTGTACCAATCAACAAAGTCAATTATTACATTGAAGAAAAAGCAAATAACAATACAAATAACTATCTTGCAACTTCAAATGGTGCGACCTCTTTAAGTTTAACAACAGAGCAAGAAAAAACATATACAGTATTAATTCGTGATATGTCAAATACTAAGGTAATTAACAATTCTGATAACGAATTAACAAATTATCTTAATTATTACAGTGCAAGACAACAAATTTATGTAACTTATGATGCTTCAAGATTTTTCATTTTATTTGATGATTTATCAACTAAAACAGATGATGAAGATTTAACCCCATTAAATTACAATAGCAATGTTGAACAGGGAACTCTTGAAAATGGAGAACAATATAAAACTTCTTATCTTACCCCTACAAGTCTAGAGCAAGAGTTTTACCTTACATTCATTCCAACTGTAAAAAAGGGTGATATAATAACTCAAATACAAGAAATTAAATTGGAATATTATAAATATGAACAATCTCAAACAACTACACAAGCATTAATTGACGGGAAAACCATATCTAAAACATATTATTTCATGCAATTAGCAAAAACCCCAACTCGTGAAGATTCAATTTACATATATAATAATTCCGAAGAAGAAATTCAACAAAGAATACCAATTAACTCTGTTTCAAATATGACTGAAGCAGGAAAATATGTAATAACAAGAACTTATAAAATTGATGATGGATTCAATTACAATAAAAATGAAGATTTCTATCAAAGAAAATATGAGTTTTATCTAGACAGAAATAATGTTGTGTCCCCTCAAACTACTGTTACAGATAGTGAAACAAAACAATCTCATGTTGAAAGTTTGGTTGGTGGAGATATCTTTGTCAGTATGTATGACAATGGTACAAATTCTGATTTGGTTGTCACATTCCCTAATAGTGTAGAAGGAAATCCAAATAGTCAAACTATTTATAACAATAATTCTGGTGAAATTAATTCAGTATCTCCTGATACATTCACAAGCATATTGACAACAAATAAATTACCTGTAAAAATTTATATTCCTCAAACAAAATATACAAGATATGCAAAAATTCAAGAAATTACAAGTACAAATGAACCAAAAGATTATGAAATTGTTGCAGATAATTATGATGAAATGAATTACTATACAAGTAAAGAAACAGAATATCAAAGATTAATCAGAGAAAATGCAATTTATGCAGAAATTTATAAAGAAGATTTTAATCACTTGATAGCAAGTTCATCTCAAAATAATGCAATAATTTCAAATAATGGTTTATATGCCTTAAATTCAAATGAACAACAAAATGGATTCCTTAAGCTTTATCAAAGAAGTGGAAACACATATGGTGCGCCAATAACTGAATTTACTGAAGAGGGAACATATTTTGTTAGAATTCAACAAGGGTACTTTTCTTTGGAAAGTAATTCAAGTTTAAGAAATAGTATAGCAAAATCATTGATATTCAAATTTACAATAGAACGTTCAAATCCAAATTTCAATATTCAATTAAGTGACAACTCAACATTATTTTATAATTACACAAAAAGTACTAAAAATGATGATGTACAAACATATTATACAAACCAAGACATAGTTACAATCACATGGGCAAAAGGTAATGACTTCATAGCAGAAGTTGATTGTCCAAATATTAAATTTGTGACAAGAAATGAACCAAACGGAATATTAAATAGTTCAGTAAATCCAAACTTTTTAGTGCCAACAGTATCAAATAACACATATGTCGCCCAATTAAGCTTATCTCGACTTGGAATTTATCAAAATGGTGGCTGGGTAGAAATTTCAATGCAATATGAAAATCACGATGATAAATATTATGATATATGTACCAAAAAACTTGTGGTTGACTTATCAGCTCCAAATACAAATATCAAAAACTTAATTTCAAATTCTTCAGCAGTAGAGATATTTGGATTAAATGAAAAGAATTTAAGAACAAAACTTAATGCAAATTTAGAAGAAATAAGAAATAATAATGATAATTTAACAAGTTACAACATAAGCCAAAATACCGGTGATTTTAGATATTATTCTTACACAGTATCTTCAACATTTATAAATACTTTGAAAAATACATCAGATAAATTTAGAATTTATACAAGAAGTTATACAAATGAAAATGGAATAAATACTAAATATAACCCTAATTATATTCAACAAATAGAAACATCTCCGGCAGAATTTTTAGCAACAACCACAAAATCAAGATTTACGGAAATTATAGAATCAAATAGGACATTCACATTTACCCCTAACACGTACTACGAAATAATTGAAATGGATATGGCACAAAATTTGACAATCTATACAGTTTATATAGTTGATTACAATTCTTTAGACGGCGAACAAAATAATTTATTTACATATTCAACACCAAGTGCAGAAGACAATAAAGTTATAAATAGATACAATTATACTATTGATGATTATAAAAATTCTAATGCAAGTGGAATAATTCATAACATCTATTCACGAACAGGATTTGAATTAGAAAAAATAAACTATTTTGGAGATGCCTGGGCACAAATAAGAGTTGAACTAAGAAGTGGAGTAAGTACACCAATATATTATATGATGACACCTTGGAACACAAACTCCCTATTCTTATTCCAAAACGGAGAAAAAATTAGCGAAGTAAAAATATCAGATATATTTGCAGAAATTTGCAATCAAAGTACACGATATAAAGCATCAATGACAATTTACAATAGACAATCTGGTACTCAAGATTCATTCTATTTCAACTTTAGAAACACAACTTTAACATATGATTGGCCATTGCAACAAAATGAAGAATACATCAGTTTTGCAAACGTAACTGCAACAGATTTAAATAGTATGACTGCAACAACTTTTGTAACAAAATTTAATATCACAATACAATCCGGAAATATAAATAGACCAATCTTTGGAGAAGAAGGTCAAGAAAACAGAGTCGGTTTATCAACATTATGGCAAGGCATAGCAAATGTTATTAATGTCAATGTAACAAATTCAATCATACGATTTGCTTTATTAAGTAATTTAGAAGATAATACTAGATTGTTATATGAATTTACAGACAATTATGGTGTTAAATATAGTGAAATTAGATTCTATCATGAAACAATTATAACTAATGAGTATAATTCACTTGAAGACCTATACTCCTACTATGATGACACAACAGGAAGAACAATATATATAACAAATAATGGATTCCAATATACTTATAATTCAACAAAATATAATCATAAAACCATTGCAATAACATCAATAAATGGTAGACCAACCGAAAGTGGTACATCATCAATATTACATGAATTTGCAAACGAAAATTATGAAGATGATAATTATATAAGAACATTAACCTACACAATTGACACAGAAAGCATTGAAAAAGAAACTGACCAAAAAGGTCCTGATTATCAATACAATATCACATACGCATTGCAACTTACTGATAAAGATACAGGAGAACTTAGAAAGACTATTTACTTTACATTATATAATCAACTACCTTCAAGAACTGATAGTTATGGAACAAGTTTATCTATAGGACAATTTAAATTAATTGCATCAAATGGAATAAATATAACCAATGAAATAATAAATCATGAAATCAATGAAGAAACCGGTTATTATTCAACAGTTAGAATCCTTTATTCATTACCAGACCAAACATATGCTTTGTTACCAATAAAAATTTCTATTAGCACAGACAAGATTAATTGGAAAGAAATTGCAACAAACACTATATTAGAATGTCCAGATGACGTTCAAATGCAACACTATTATCTCAAGATTTGGTATGATGAAACATATAAACTAAATACTAGAGGAAATAGTATGTATGTCTTTGGATTAATTCCAGAAAATAGAACAAATCAAATTGGTGGAATTTATGAATTTAACCTTTCAAAGCAAGATTCTACTTATTGGGTAGAGAAAACTGAAAATGGTGTAACAACAATTGTAGAAAAATCAAATACAATATTCCAAACTGAAGTAAATGGAAGAAAAATTCAATATTCAAATCATTATCTTATCAATATGTCATATTCAGTTGGAAGAAATGTTGTTAAAGTTAGAACAAATAATGAAAGCAATGTTGAAGCTACCGAAGTTCCAGATGGACAATTTATTAACGGAGCGATTAGGTCAGTATTATGGCATATACAAAGTAAAGAAAATAATGAAAATATGACGAATGTCGATGCTTATATAGTCATAACATATATACCACAAACTAACAACCCTGTTGAAAGATTTTATGTAGATGATGAAGATGGTGCAATAGACATGGATACAAACCTCATAACAGACACTGAAAATGCAACACATAATGTAGTCATAAATTCAGATTCAGAAAGAGAAAAAGTAAATGAAATTACGCTTAGATGGAAACGATATAATGGATTAATACAAAATACAAACGAAATTACAATATTGAAAGACGGAATTGAGTTACATTTACCAATAATACCAATAAAATATGGAGATATTGAGTATAACGAAATTACATTAAATCGTTCAGGAAGATATACAATTTCATTTAAAGATAATTCTGGAAATGTACAAAGATTTAACACAAGTTCAGGACAAACACAAACATTTACTTTGATATTCCTAAAAGATGTGCCATTTACAATGAATTATACAAATCCAGAAACATCACAGGAAGAAACAAGTGACCCAATCAATAAAGCTGTTTACAACGGAACAGTAACATTAAAAATTGATAACGCAACTCGAACAATCTTCTATGCAAGTGATGGTATGCCTGTTTTAGAAGCCTATAGAAATGGATATGAATATACAGATTTTACATCAGATAACTTTAGTTATGAATTTAAATCACCTGGAAATTACAGAGTAAGATTTATTGCAACAAGTATTATTCCTGAAAAGGGAACAATAAGAAGTGAATGGTATGAATTTACAATAATAAATCCAAATGAATATAGATACTCCTACATTTTTAACGAATATAACAACTATTATATAGAAAAAATAACAAAAAATGGAAATGATATAACAGAAACACTTTTACAAACATTAGACCTTCCAAAACTTACAATAAATGGAAAACAATATTTATCAAAATTAGTTCTCTCATATCTTGATGAAAAAACTGGTGCTGGTGAATATATGATTACAATCAATTCAAATGATAGATTCTATCAAAATTCAGTAGCTAAATCTAGTTGGACATATAAAGTGACAATCAAAACTGGTGAAGCACCAATAAGAATCTCAGTTGGACAAGGAGCTGAAACAACAGATAATATAAATATCACATTCAATATGAAAAATATGTATCTAGAAATAGGAGAATGTGTAGTTAGAGTTGTAACATTTGAAAATAATTCTTATGGTGCTGTGGTATATTCAAGAGCCATAACATCACAAAGTGAAGGAGAAGGAAAATTTGATTTAAGCAATGTAGGAACATACTTTATTCAAGTTGTAGTAGGACCTGAGAATGACCCTGTATTCAGTTATAAAGTTATTAAAAAAGCGCCAATGAACGCAGCAACAATAATAATCATTGTTGGCGCAGTCTTATTACTCTTAGTAGTAATCTTCATAATCTTCAAACTTAGAAAGAGAATCTCTGTTAAGTAACCCCCTTTTCTTAATAGAGTTCAAAATCTAATTTTGAATAAAAAAAAGACTGATTAAATCAGTCTTTTTTTTGATATGATTTTTAAAATAAAACGCTTTTATTTCCACTCGTTATCCAACCATTCTAGTCTACCAATATACCAATTTTTTAATATTTCAATTTCTTTCAACCAATTTTTTTCGGCATCATAAAGATTTCTACCATTCCACTTGACATAATTTCTTGCCATTGCAATACGGTTTTCTTCATAAACCTGTTCATTTAATTTTTCATCTATAAATGCTCTAATTTTTGGAGAAAGTTCTTTCCAACGAACATTAATTGCTGCTCTAAACTCATCAGTTCTATAAAGTGATGCATAGAGTTCACTATAAGTGATTACTGTATTTGAAACACCATCAGCAACATAAATACCTTCAACTTTACCATTTTCTCCACGCGCAACATTAGCAGACAAATCAAAATCCCAAGCTGGACCAGCATAAAGTTTTCCACCAGGTTTCTTATAAAGATAAAAAGAACTATATCCTGTATCAGTATTTTTGCAATATTCATGTAAAAGATACATATCTAAAAATGAATCTAAATCTGCAAGTTCACAAAAAGTTTCCCAATCTTTTTCCAATGCAGCCTTGTAAACACGAGTAACATAATCTTTAATATAAAGAATTTGTTGTTTAAACCTTTCTTTTGAAATTCCACCATCTGTTTCATAAGCGTTATCTTCTGGGTCTGGCGAATGAATAGTGAAGCCATACTTGATATCTAATCCATCTGCAAGAAAATAATCAACATTTTCTTCTCCAGAATAATAACTATCATATTCCAATAGATAGCCTGTATCGTCCACGCCATATTCTGATTCTATATCCACTCTTCCTTTACCGACCCTAACATGTTCACATAATAGATAAACACCTTGATATTCTCCATTGACAAAAATATCTATCCATTGTGCAGTGGTTGTATATTCAATACCTGAAAATACTTCTCTTGCCATATTGTATGCCATATAGTTTCTGCTCATAGTTTCATCATCAAAACATGGAATTATAACCCAGTGTTTGTTAGCTTCAAGACCAAAAAGAGATTGTTTTTTATCAAATTTAATTTTATATCCTTTTTTCTTTTGATACCAAGTTCCATTTCCACGACCTTTAAAACTTGCATCAAGTTCGCTAAACTGATAATTTGAGTCAGTATTGGTTAAAGAAATTGAACTTTTAACATATTTTTCTTTTACAACATTTTCTAAATTAACTTTATTTCCTTCCTCATCTGAAAGGTCAATAGACATCAAAGGAAGATTTGTCTTTTCCAACCATTTTGCAACAAGTGTGATATTTTCGTTTGGCATTGTATTAGATTTAAAAATATTATCATTTCCCTCCCAACCATAGAAAATAAAACCATCTCGTTCAATTTTAGGTATGGCAATTTCATCACCTGCTTTTGCGACAATAGGCTCAATCTCTAAATTATCAGTACCAGTTTCAAATGTGATTGTATATAAGATTTGTTCTGGTGAACACGCAGCAAAAATTAAAGTCATTGAGCAAAATAAAAAAAATAATATAATACATATAAAAAATTTTTTTGAATAACTTTTAACCATAAAAACTCCTTCTTGAAATCAAATTTAATATATCATAAATATTTCTAGTAGTCAAATCATTATAAAAAGTTATAACAAAAGATTATAAATATGAATAAAAAAAAGACTGATTAAATCAGTCTTTTATTTTTATTTCTTTTTCAATTCTTTATCAAGTTTAACTTTAGAAACAATAAAGTAAATTATAACAGCTACAAGAACAACAACTGAAACCACAATCAAAACAATTCCAACAACTCTATAAGTGATTGTAGGGTCATTTGAAGTTGTAGTTACATCAAAATTCTTTGTATAAGTGTTGTGATTTCCAACTTTATCTGTTGCTTTGATTGTTAGTGTATAAGAACCAACATCTTCAAGGTTGAACACGATGCTGCTGCCACGAAGTTCACCTTCAATATCTGATTCACTGCCATTTACTGAATTGTTTTTAAGTGTAATTTCTAAGAATTCAGTTTCATTTTTCATGCTTTCAACCCAATTTTCACCAACAGGGTCAGCAATTTCGATTGAATTTAAGTCTATAATAAGTTCAGAACCAACAGTGTAACTTTCTTTTAAAACTTGTTTAAAGTCAATTTCTGGTCCTTCAGTATCACCAATTTTGATTTCATAAGATTGGTCTGTTGGATTGCCGTTCATATCTTCAACGTGATAAGTGATTGTATATGTTCCGTCAACACGTTCACCTTTTTCGTTAATATCATGTGTAGTTCCATTTCTTAAAACATCAATATCAGTCCAAGTTCTAGAACCTTCTTCTCCATTTGCCTTTTTCCAACTAAGTTTGATACTTGAATTTGAATAATTGATTCCACTTCTATCTTCAACTACTTCAATTCCAAGAATTTTCAAAGTATAACCATCTTTAATATCTTCTTGAGTTAATACTTTGCCATCTTTACCACCATAACCAAGTTCAGGGTCATCATAAACTTTTGCAAGAACTGGTCCTTTATTATCAAGAACTGTAATTTGATATTCGTCACTTGTTTCTTCATAATGCAAAAGTCCATTTGTGAAAATAGCGTTCCAATCCCAATTTATATTTGAAGAGCTGAATCCTTCGCCAGTAATTTCTTCACCTTCGTCATCTCTTTTCTTTGCTTTGATTACACCATTTTCATCTTTGTAAACATCATATACTTCACTTCCAGAAATATGAACTACATAGCCTCCCTCTTTTCTGAATTCAATCTTTTTTGGAGAAGACTTATTTTCTCCACCAATGTAGAAGAATCCAGTTTTATTAAGGTCAACATAATCACCTTTATCATCAACACCTTCAACAAACTTAAACAATGTTCTATCATAAACATCAACAACAGCTGTATAAGTTAATTTTAATGTTTGATTTACGTGTTCTTGTTTAGCTACGAATGTTTGTCCTTTACCAGTGAGAGATGTGCTCCACTCTGTTGCAACATAGTTGCTGTCAACACCCATAATAACGTGTTTTGGAGTTACAGTTTTTCCTTCAGCTGGGGCATCTACTATATCTTCTTCACTAAGTTTTTTAAATTGTTCGTAAACAATGCTATCTTCTATTTGATATGAAATTTTTGGAGCTGGGATTTCAAGTCCAATACTTGGGTCATAGTCAACACCATCACCACCACCATCGAGATAAATTGTTTTATTACTAAATGTTGGGTTTACTTGTGGTGATTGAACAATGATTCTGCCTTCTGCGTAATAATTTGCAAAATAAACTATAGAATTGTTATTTGCATCAGTAATAGTGATAATTGCTTGATAATTACCTTCTGCACCTGCTCTAAATGAACCTGGGTCGATTGTGAATAGAGCCAATCTTGTATCTCTAGTTGTTTTTGTTCCTTCAACAGAAACGTTTTCTCTTACTTCACCTTTTCCAGGAACAGTTTCAACAAAATTAACTTGAACACTATAAGTCAAGAATGATACATTATCATCTCTGATTTGAAGTGTAGGAAGAGTGATTTTGTCACCTTGCATAAACTCAGTTTTATCAGGTCCTGCAGTGAATAACATTTTTGGTGCTTTAGAATCATATGTGTTTGCAATGTTTGCAGATGTAGCATAAATAGTTGCATTGCCAACATCATCATACACGAATGAAACAATTTGAATTTTTGAAGCTTTATTAGGGAATTGTTTATTAACTTCTTTCAAATTAATACTATAAGACTTTGTAGAATATTCAAGTTTGATATATCCTTCACTAGTTGCATCAGCAAGTTCTTTATCATGATAATCTGCATATATTTCTAAAAGTTTTTTAGAAATATCATTATTTGGGTCAGCTGATAAATCGTTCCAAAGTTCTGTCAAACTTTCAGTTGAAATTTTATTTTCGTCTTTATCTTTTATTCCTGTAATTGGTTTTCCAGTGTTATCAAGGAATCTATACATAGTTTCGATATGCATATTTTGGTCTGGAGTGCTACCATAATCAGTTGCTGTTGGAGCAGTGAAAGTGATAGTTGCTTCTGGAAGATAAGTTTCATTAAGTGTTGAAGAGAAAGTAATTTCTGGAGCTTCACTGTCTGTATAAGAACCAATATAAATTGATTTTGTAACAGTATTTTCATTACCTTTTCCATCTTGTGCAATATAGTCAATTACATAAGAGCCAGGTCCCATACCTTTAATATTGCTATCATAAGAAGTTGTTCCTGTGGTTGTTGCACCAAATGTTGTAGAAACATCAAAATAAGCAAAACCAGCATCAATTAATTTTTTAACAAATTCTTTATTTTCTTCTTCTGACCTTCCTTTAATAAGAAATTCTTTGAAAGTAGCAAAATCTACAATACTTTCATCAAGAGCTTTTAATTCATTCTCAAAAAGACCATAAATATGTTCAGCATTTCCATTGTCAATAACAATCAAGTAATAATTCTTTTTGAGCCAATTTTTCATATCTGAATCATTTTTAATTTCTGTTTTACCAACAGCTTTTCTTATTAAGAAATTGTTTGTTAAAAGATTTTTATAAGCATTGCTTGGAGCTTCTACACTTTGAGCAGTTTTACGATAGTTGAATACTAAATTGTAGTCATTATAATCTGTAATAGTAAGTTTGACATTGTTTTGGTCTAATCTAATTTTTCTTGTAAGAACAACATCTTCGTCACCATTTTTAGAAATGTTATCGTCAATACCAATAGCATATACTACAACTGCATTAGGTACTGCACGTGTTTTAAATTTGTAACTTGCATCTTCATAAGTTGGAACTGTTGTTTCACCTTCATTTTCTCTTACAGATGCATCATAAAGAATAGGTGTTGGAGCATCTTTATCATAAATATTTTCAAATTTATAAAGACCTTCATCATGAGATTTTGAATTTCCATAAATATCATAAATAGTATAAATGAATTCGTAAGAACCTTCAAGTAATGGATTGAATGATTTTGGATTTTTTAAATACCAATCACCTTCTTTTCCTTCTAATACTTGATTATTTTCATCAGCATTATAAAGTTCTTCTGAAAGTTCGTTCCAAGTTCCTTCACCATTTGCTTGATATTTAACTTTAACAGTATATCTAACATCAACTGATTGATTTTCACCTGCATTATTTGTTGTAACACCGATTGCAGTTGGAATTTCAATATCAGCGCCTATTTTCCCTTTATTTTTAATTGTATCCCAAGATGGGCTTAAATCATATTTTAAAGAGTAGTTTTCATAATAAGGAGTATCTTCATTGTAAATACGAGTAGATTTAGTTGTTGATGCAACAAATTCTCCATTTTCATAATAAGAATATCTTATTGTATAATTATAAGCACCTTTAGAATGAATTGTATCTCCTGAAATATAGAATACTTTTTTGCCTCCATCTAAAGTTTTAGTTTCTACATCAACTTTTCCACCTTCAACGCCACCATTAGCAGAAATTAAAACATATTTGCCTGTTTTATATCCATCAGGAAGAGAAGTTACATAATTTTCTTCAGGAACTTCTGCATTTTCTCCATTTGCTTGGATAACTTCAGGTTTTGGAAGATATAAGAAATCTTCATAAGACTCTTTACCCTCTTTGTTTACTTTTTTAACTTGTTTCAAATCAATTATGCTTGGAATAAAATATTCGTCATTTTCTTTAAAATTGAATGAAGCATCTGGAAGATTACTAACAACCTTTAAATCATAACTATTTGTATAACTCTTTTCGCCTAAAGTATAAGTATATGAATATCTAATTGTATAAGTACCCTCTTGAGAAGCAACAAATGAACCATAATAGTCTTCTGAAGAGCCAACTGACACATCTTTAGTCACATCTTTTGAGCTATAAAATACTTCAACAGCACTCTTTGTGACTGTAACTTCGTCATCTGAACTTCCATTGATTTTTGTACCACCAGAATTTCCAACAGTTCCAATTTTTAAGTCATTTTTTGACTCACCAATATAAGCATAAGGAATATTGTATTCCCCACCTTTTGTCACTGTTGTTTTAATTTCTGTTCTTGTTCCATCTTCTTTTGGGTCAGTTCCTATTGTAATTTGATTGTAATCAATTTTTCCTTCTTCTAATGCAAAAACATTAATGGCATCAATAGGAAAACAAAGCACTGTAAGAGCCAATGCTAATGCTACGACTATTCCTCTGAAAAAGACATTTTTTCTAGTTTTCATATTGTAAAATCTCCTTGTTAGTCTATTTATTACATAAACAGAACTATTTTATCTTAAATTTGCTTACAAGTCAAATAAAATAAGACTATTGCCAAGCGAAATT
>CANQFL010000014.1 GCA_947598785.1 uncultured Clostridia bacterium | reverse complement strand
CATTGTTTACATTGAATTTCTGCGCATATTCAAAACACTTCATAGGAATCGAGTCATCAATAATATATTCATTCATCTTTCTTGCTCCTTTAATTTGTTAATAAACTCGGCTTATGCCGCCATTTTTTCTTACTATACCGATTTTGCCCAGATCGCTAAAATCTGGGATATCAAGATTATATGCGTAAGCGTATGGATACATTATTCCATCGCTATCTGCTTTTAAGTCTTCTTGCTCCATTTCCCATTCTTCTGGATATTGAGAGATGAACAGAAGAGATAGGCAAAGGCCAAAATTAAATCTGGCTAGTTGTGCGTGATATACTAGTGCGTGTCTTTGTTCTTCAAATTCTTTGATGATATCTACAAACTCTTGTTTATTTTTTACCAAATAAAGAATCCCATCAAAGATTTTATTTTGGCGTTCAGAGTAATAAACAGTGTTATCCGTTTCAAATTCTTTAATAACATTTGAAAGTAATTTTAAAGATTTCATTCTATTGATTGCTTCCGCTTTTTGAAAGATTTTCAAAATTTCATAATACTTTTCGCCATCCAAAGAGGGAATATAAATTCCCTCGATTTCGTCATTGTCTAAATAGTGAATCTTTAATTCTTTTGTTTCGCAATTCAATTCAGCAAAAATTATTTGTTCGTTCTCTTCGAAGTCAAAATAATTATATAAATCATTTGATTGGTCAGCCGTTAAAATAATTGTCTCCATTTTCTGTTCCTCCTTATTCTGAAATCAATATCTTTAAGTCTGTTTTGCATGAAATAGGCTTTGGCATTTCAAGCGTTCCCATGCAATGATCATAAATATAATAATCGCTGCGCTCGTCGTTTAAGGCCGTTAATAAGTGAATAGCCACTACTAAATTGTCGTTTTCGATTTCGTCTATCGCTCTATTTTTTAATTCGTCATAACTACTAATTAGGCCTTCTTCGACTAACTGTTCAATTAGTTCTCCATATGTTTTAGTTTTATAATCACATTTTGTCATTTTTTTGTTTCTCCTTAATTTTTTTCTTTCTTATAATTCTTTCTTTTTAATTGGTGTTTTTAGTGTTATCGCCTCACTTTTGATGATTATTCTTTTATGTCTAGAATTAAATTAGTTGCTTTTCTGGATTGGCCAATGGTGCTTAAAATGTTGTGCTTGATTCCTTCCTTTAGTCCTTGACCCCAACTCTTTAAATAAGCGATGCTGTTGTTAAGTAGATCATCAGTCATTATTTTTAATGAAATCATGGAATAAAGGCTTGATAATTCCGCTACCAATTCTTCTTTGCTGTAGTTTTTGGTTGCAAATCCATTATTTTCGACTAAAGTTTTTCGATTCAGAAGCGATTGATGCCCGGTTGAGTGGGCGAACTCATGCAACATCGTTTGGTAGTAATTTTCAATCGATTCAAATTGGTTTTTAGTCGGAATTGTGACGCTATGATCAGAAGGGCGATAGAACGCGCGATTTTGTGCGACTTCTTTAAAAGTTAAGTGGGCTCTTTCAATGTAAGATTCTTTGATTTTTTCCACTTTTTGAATGCGTTTTAAATCATTCTCTGGCTGTTCTGCCTCATCTTCAATCTTCCACAACTCTTTAACATTCAAGCCGCAATCTTCCGCTTTGAATAAATATTCCAATACATATTGAAATTTTCGATATTTAAATTGTTGCTTGATATTATCCCATTCTAAACTTTCATTAAATTCTTTTTCGTTGCCTTTGGAATCGGTGTATTTGAATTTAACTTTGACTTCTAATTTTACACCGGCGATAAGTTGTTCTATTTCTTCTTTTAATTCTTCTTTGTCTTTCATTTCTTTTTCTAGTACTTCTCGCTCGATAGTTGTTAAGTATTTGTAAAATTTGCATGCTTTGTAGTTGGGCGTGCCTTTAGCGCCTTTGTTTAGATGCAATTTGTGCTCTTTGATTTGCTTAAAAGTGACATAGAATCCAGCCGGCACAAAGAGTGGATCATATTCTTTCATCGTGTAAGTGTTAATCGCTAGCATGTCATCCATTACTAGGTCGTAAATACTTCTTGTTGTCTGATTGGTTGTAGTGGTCCAAGTCTTGCGCCACGTTTTAACGTTGCCAGATTCGATTATTTCGATTATTTTTTCGGCAGTTTCAACGTTCATTTGGTAGTCATTCTTGACCGCCGGATTTTTAGATTTTAAATTTTCTTTCTTCATTTGGGTTTCCTCTTTCTTTCTGGCGTTTGTTTTGGTAGAATAGAGGCACAAACGCCGTAAGGCCTTTGGGAATAGTCTTTTAATTGCTGGCGGGCATTTTAAGGCTATTTTTTTATGCGATAATTTCTTTTAAATTTAAGCAATCAAATATTGCTATTTGGTTATTCTTTTTGGCGATTTTTAATGCTTCTTCTTTTTCGTTGACATTGATTGATAAATCAATATAGATTTTATTGTTGTTTACCCAGAAGCCGACAAAAGCATTTTTCTTTTTGGCGATTTTTAAGTAACTTTTAACCATTTTCAAGTCGATAAATTTAATGTCGTTGTAGATTTTTTCAAAGCCACTTAAACTAACCATAAAGCCAGATTTTAAACTTTGAATTGTTCCATCTGGTGCAATTGTTGCACCGTCGTTTTCGATAATATAATTTTTTAGTTGTTGTAATTGTTTTTTATTCATGTTTTTCTCCTTATGCTTTGTTTATGAATATCCTAATCATACAGGGACATGATTTATTTTGTTAGGTTTTCGCCTCTAACATTTCGCTTCATTCAAGCGCTTATTATCTTTCAATTCGTTAAGCATTGAAAATAAGTAACATATGCTTAATATATAAGTTTTCAAAGAACAATTTGTCGGGGGGCTCTAACCTTTCGACAAACACATCTTAAACAACTTTAAAATAAACGTCAAGACGTTTTTTTCAATAATCGTTTTTTTTAGACATATTATATTACTATGTAATATAAAAAAATTAAAAAATTTTTTCTTTTCTTTATTTATTTCTTTTACTTTTTATGGTTTTTCTTCTTTTATTTTTTTGGCAATCCAGAGCATAGAAAAATTTAAAAATCGCTTATTTTTTTTATTGCCGAAAAGTCGCAAGTTTTAATATTTTAATATATTATTTTATCAGTAAGATAATTTATTATTTATTTTAAGTTTACTTAATTTATTAGTTAATTATATATATAAATATATTCTAGATTATTATTATAATTTATTGTTTATTATATTTTGTAGCAAAGCACTAAAAAGCATTATAATAGCCGGAAATAGACATCGCTTGAAAAAGTAAAAAAAGAAATTAGTTATTTAATAATAACTAAAAGTTTTTAACGTGCACAATCTCTATGAATTGCTCCAAGCATTAAAAAAAGCCGAATAATAGGCGCTTTTTAAAAAATGTAAGGGAATTTTTAAGCATTTATTAGTTGCCAAGGGTATTAAAAAACATCATTAACATAAAACACCAAACGATTAGCCAAGATCAACCCCCACCCCCATACCGGCGGCAAAAGGGGAGGGTGGCAAAAATAAAACAATGTCTCAAAATAAATTTTTTTCATTTTTAAGAGAAATATAAGGGAGTGTCTTACTACCTTTTTTCTACCTAGCACTTAGATTGCAAAGACTTTTAAAATTAAATTGAGGTGAAGTGTCATGAGCAAAAAGATAAAAAGTCAATTGAATATATTGCCTAGCTACGAACAAAACATGTATTCAGGCATTAAAAATAGCACAGTTGACGAATTAAAAGAAAATTCTCTTATTAGACGTTCATTATGTAGGGCACTTGGAACAAAGGTAAACATGAAGCTAGAAACAGGAGAAATAGCTAGTGTTACGATTGCAGATATAGTTGTTGCACGCACGCTTCAAGAAGCAATGCAAAAGCCCAGTGCATCTAAATTGAAAGATTTAGCTGTAATCACGGGTGAATTAAAAGAAAAGGCGGAAGTTACATTAAATTCGCCAGAAAAACTATTTGGAGACATTGTAATTCATAATGACAGCAACAACTAAGACATTGGCAGAAAGGGAATTATTCCATTATGATTCAGATTTGGTTATACACACCTCAATAGGCGATGTGCCGGTATATAAATTTATCGAAAGATTTCTTTTCATTAGAACAAAGGAAGGATCAATCGTTCAATTTATTCTTAACGATGAACAAGTGGATTTATACAAGACTATTTGTTTGCAAAGGAGAAAAAAGCAACCGGTTCGAATTAACATTTTAAAGGCAAGACAAATTGGATTCTCAACATTTATTGCGGCGATATACTTTTGCTTAACGATATTTTCACCAAACAAAAGGGCTCTTATAATTGCTGACACTCAAGAGCATGCCACGAATTTGTTTAGCAAGTACAAGTTATTTTATGCAAGATTACCTGAGGAATTAAAAATTCCAAAAAAAGCAAGTAACGCGAAGGAACTGATTGTAGATTATGGAGAAGGTAGCACTAGTGAAATAAAAATTGTGTGTGAGGGCGAAAACGCAGCACGTTCAGATACTGCACAGTTCTTGCATAATTCAGAGGCGGCCTTTTGGAAAGATTTGAAAGGAACGATGGCGTCACTAAACCAAGTTGTAGATATTACAAATCCGGATTCGTTTATCATATTTGAGACAACCGGTAATGGATACAACGATTACAAGGTTAAATGGGATCGAGATTTCAGCGGCGCATCGGACTACTTAGCAAAATTTTATCCTTGGTTTGGAAATCCAAAGTATTCGACTCAATATCGTGGCTTTGCGTTATTACCACACGAAGAAGAGTTAGTTAGTAAGCTCAATCTCTCTCTTAATCAAATTGCGTGGTATAGGCTTCAATATAATGCGGTTGAGGGTGATATTGATTTATTAAGACAAGAATATCCTTCCACGCCTACTGAAGCTTTTAGATCTACTGGAAATTCGGTGTTTGATTTGGTTCTAATTCAAAGAAGAAAAGATGAGCTATTAAATGAACAACCGCTCTTAATAGGAAGATTTGTTTATGAACATCAGCACTCAATTGACGGAACGAAAATTACTTTATTGAATAACGGCTTGAAAGATTTTGTGCAATCCAAGTTAGGGGAAATCCGAATTTACAAAAAAGTTGATCCGACACATTTCTATGTAATAAATTGCGATCCCGCGATGGGCGGTGAAGATTTCTATGCGATTCAAGTAATGGACAATATTACCGGAGAGCAAGTCGCGGTTTATCATCAAAACAAAGCAAACGACGATGATGTCGCCTACAACATGGTTTGTTTGGGCAGATATTATAACAACGCACTAGTGTGTGCCGAAACAAACATAAACTCATATGTTCTTCAAATTGTAGATAAATGTGGATATAAAAATATTTATCAAGATAAGGATTTCGATACATTGACAGACCGCTATCAAGATCGATTTGGATATAAAACTAAAACTACTAATCGAAACGGAATGATAGCCATGTTCAAAGAAGCCTTTAGAGATAATTACAAAATGATTAACGACTACGATACGTTATGTGAAATGGAAGCGTTTCAAATTATTAGAAATGAAAACACACAAAAAGAGAAAGCCGTTGCGCTATCGGGATTCCACGATGACTTAGTAATGGCGATGTGCGGAATATTTCTAATTAGGGGCGAACAAAAATTTATTCCAAGTAAAAGTAAAGAATATGCGAGTAAAGAAACGGACAATCCATTCCTTAAGGTTAAAAAAACAGAAAGAGAGGTTTATCAAAGATGGGACCAAGAAAAATTCTCAATATAAAAATGACTGAGCTATTCAAGGCAAAAAAAATAATGAAGGCACTTGAAATTTTAGGCATTTCTGAAGATGACCTCTTATTGATAAAAGAAATTCCGACTATATTGGCCGAATTAAATGAACTGAAGCATTTTAAAGAGGATTGTATAAGAACTGCGCGAAATACAAATGCAGCAGAACAAAATCAATTCCCGACGATTGAACAAATGAAAAAAATGTTTACTCAACCAATAGAGGAGTTTGATCCAAATGGAAAGTAAAGAAACTCTTAATTATAAGCTTTATCAATTAGATAAAGCATTTAAAGAAAAGTCTAATCTCAATAATTATGTGAAAGAAGCTCAAAATTTTTATAACGGAGATCAATATCCGAATGAAAATTATAAAAATATGCTTCGAGTAACCATGAATTTATGCTCTTTTTCTTCGAATTTAAAGGCTGCTAAAATTGTCGGAACACCGAGATATATTCGATTTGTAAGCGATTCGGATGATGTAGATTGTACAGCATTACAAAGATTTGATGAATACAACATTTCAAAACTAAATGAAAAAACAGAAGATTTTCAAGCTAATTTGGATTCGTTAAACAACGGAACTGCGATTACTTTTTATCGTTGGGACGAAGATGATACGTCCTATAAGGGCATTTATAAAGGTGGCCTGGTTATTGAACAATTAGACGTTACTAGATTCGCTGTTGCTAATCCACGTCTTGATGACATTCAAAATCAAAAATGGGTAATGTATTGGAAAGACGAAGAAGTAATGGCGCTAAAAGAGCTTGTTGAACGCTCTGATGAAAAAGAAAAAAAGCGTGTACAAGAAAGTATAGTCCCAGATAACTTTGATGATGAAAATGGAGATAAGGAAAACATAAATCATGGTTTAGCTACCTTATATACAAGATATTTCAAAATTTCTGGTGAAGTTTATTTTATGTGTTCTACCAAAAATGTGGATCTGTTTGAATATCCGCACGCATTGTCGCCTATTGCTAATAAAGAACTTGAAAAAGAAGTAAAAAAGATTATTGACGATTACAAAGAAAAGCAAAAAGAGGGCATTGATGAAGCTACTTACGAAAAAATTGTTGATTATGATATTGATTATGAAGACGTAATGATTCAATTTCACAATAATAAAAAAATGGATGATAAAGAATATCAGAACATTAAGGAAAAATTTTCATTATATCCTTTCGCAGATCTCAAATTATTTAAAATCAACAACTCGTTCTACGGAAGAAGCGATATAAAATCTTTAATTCCAACACAGAAAGGAATAAATTTTGCACTTTCAATGATGTTGAAATGTATTGAAAATAATGCTTACAACAAAATTTTTGCTAAAGATGGCGCCTTACAGGGCCAAGAAATAACGAATGATCCAGGTCAAGTAATTTTTGATTATTCTAGAATGACAAATGGTTGGGGAATTAAGTTTGCAGAATCTCAACCAATGCCAAATGGAGTAATAGATTTTATTGATAAATTTATTGGCATGGCTAGAGTTTTTGGCGGTTTTAATGACGTAATGGATGGAAGTGTGTCGAATCAAGATATTTCCGGTTACGCAATTCAACAGATGATAAAACAAGCTAATTCTTCTATTGAACAGCAACAACAAATATTTTGGAAATATTGCAAAGATAAAGCGGCAATACGTTTAACATTCTATAAGTTTTATGTCGATGAAGCTAAATACACTTATGAACTGCCAGATTATGAGGTCGATAAAGAGGAAGATTCAAGGAAGCGATTAGAAAAACGTCAAAAACAATTGGCTGAAAAAGGAAAATCGCTGGAAGTCGGAAATATCGATGTATCAGTTCCTACAAAGAAAATAAGAGTAGCAACTTTTAATAAAGAAAAAATATATGGATCTAATTTTGACATTAACGTGGACGTTATGCAAGGGCTTGTGGACAGTAAACTTGCCGAATCTCAAATGTGGGATACTTTAATTCTTAATGGCGGTATTCAAAATATGGATCCAGAAATGCTAGAAATGTACATTCAAGTAAATCCAACTGTGAGCGAACACACTAAACACGCTTTAAAAGCAATTATTGAGAAACAAAAACGTAGTGAAAACTATCAATTAAAGCAACAATTAGCTCAAGCGTTAGAACATCTACAAAAACTTATGAACTACGCAAAGGAATTGGAAGCACAGAATGGATATAAGACAAATTATATTGATAATTTAACTAAAGAGTTTGTTAACAAAATTGGTGTTGCAAATAAAACTATAAATGCACAAAATCAAGCACTTAGTCAACAGCGAAACAATGTTGTAAGTGAGGGAGAGGCAAAATCTCTTAACTCACAAGGAATCAGTGGATCAAATATTGATAACACAAATTCAAATTCTCCTTAGAGGAGATTGAATATCCCAATGAATAGGGCAAAAATCAATCGCATTGAATAGCGCAAAAATCTAAATTCGCAAACCATGCGCAAAAAGGTATGGGAATCCACCCATCCAAGGAGGTAAAAATGGAAAAAGAAGATTTACGTTACAAGCTCAACATTCAATTATTCAGTGATAATGACGAAGATGAGAGCGAAGATCTTGATGAGGACGATTTTGAAGAAGAAGATGAAAACGATGAAAATGATGATAATTTAGAGCAATCAGAAAATCGTGAAAAATCTAAAACGCAAAAAAAGCCTCAATCAACAGAGGAAAATGCTCGCCAAGCCGAAGCAAGAAGGCAAAAAGAGCAAAAAGAGAAAGAAGATAAAATTCGAGAATCCGCTTATCGACAAGGACTCATAGATGCTACAAAAGTAAATAAATTTACTAATCAGCCGATTTCGGACGAATATGATTTAAGCATTTATAAAGTCCAATTAGAGCTAGAATCACAAGGAAAGGATCCGATTAAAGATTTGGCATTTGCGATGGCTAAGAAAAGCCGTGACGATGCTAAAGGTATCGAAGAAAAAAATAAGCAAAAAGCTCAAGAAGATGAAAAAATTAAACAAGATATGAATGCGTTTATATCCAAATATCCAAATGTCAATTTTAAAAAATTATTAACTGATCCTCAGTTTGATAAATATGCCGCCGGTAAATGGGGAACAATGCCTCTTTCTCAAATCTACGAGGATTTTAATGAACTAAAAAAATCTTTAGGCCAAGCGATTTTGCAAAGCAATGGAGAAAAGAAAATGGATGAAAGTGCTAAAAGAAAAGGAATGGCACCAAGCTCAAATGGAGGGCCCAACAAAGAGCAAACATCCTATTCGAAACTTTCATACGAAGAAAAAATTAAAGTTCTCAAAAAAGAAGGCTTAATTTAGAAGGGAGAAAATGTTATTATGCCAAAAACTTTTGGTGAAATCATCAAACAAGGTGATTTACCGTCAGAACAAAAAGAACAAATACGCGATGCAATTCTTTATAGTGCAGAGCACGATAGTGAGTTTTATTCCGAAGTTAATAAAACCCCACTAGATCAAAATAGAACTTCAATGACTTATACACGCTCGTATTTACCAAAAATAGATAAAACAAGTGACCGCTATAAAAATGGACTTGTAGAGGGCGTTACTCCAGATCCTGAACAAATAAATGAAGCTGATTTTAGTGTTCCAGTTATGGAAAATGGCTGGTATTATCGATTTACAAACAAAGCGTTAAATCATTCATATCGCAGTATCAAAGAGAGATGTACTAAGTTTTTAAAAAATCTTTTCAAAAGTTATCATGATGAAAAAATTGCCGATGCTTATTTATCGTCTGCTAACATTGTTACTGATATTGATCTTTTGTCATTAGAAGATTTATTAAAACTTCATACCATTTTATTTAGAAATGGGGCGGTTGCATTCGGAGAGTTTTACAAGTTAAGAGTTGCTCCAGAAGTTGCAGATAAAATGCTAGTGACTTATAAAGATATTATTACACACACTACTCAAAAAGAATCTATCGTAAAAGGTGAAATCGGTGAAATTGCAGGATTTCGTGTAATAAAATCACGTCTTCAAGCTTTTCAAGTGAGTGGAGATGGGAAATGCCCATTTGTAGCTTACGGATTAACCAACAAAGATGAATTTGCAGTATCGATTGCTTCTTACGATGATTTAACGGCTCAAATTATTTTTAAACCATTAGGTTCCAATGGTCATGACGAATTAAATCAACGTGGATCAATTGGTTTATATCTAGATGGACATGGCTTCTACGTTAATGATGATGCTATTTGTGTAACTGGTACAGCTACAATTTCTGGATTAAAAGGTGTTAATGAATTTGATAATTCAAAGCGTAGCAATTTAGTTTCAACCTCGATTGCGGCAAGCAATTTATATCCTGATGTAACTGTTCTTGAGTTAGCTCCAAAAGGCACTAAGACGCTTGTTGTAAATGATGAAAAAGATAGCGATATTACTTCTAGTTGTAATTTCGAATCAACGAATAAAGATGTTGCAACAGTCGATAACGAAGAGACAAAAGGAAAAATAACTGCTGTAAAACAAGGTACTGCACGCATTGTCATTTCTAAAGGCGAAGCAGTTAACGTTGTTACAGTAAAAGTTACAACTGCTTGATAAATAGAAATTATTTAGAGGGAGGGTAAATCCCTCTCTCTAATTTGGATTTAATTAGAAAGGAGAAAACTATGATACCATCAGAAAAGCAAACTCTTGACCTCTTAAGTCGAGAAAAACAAATTAACATTAGGATTAAAACGGATAAAAACAATCCTAATTACGTTACGGAAAGAGTCTATATCAATGGTGTTTGCATTCAAATTCCAGTTGGTGAAGATATTTCTGTCCCTGAGACTGTGTATGAATTATTAAAACGAAGAGAAATAATTTAAATTTAAATAAGGACTTTTTAAGTCCTAATTTGAGCATTTAGCTTAACGGAAAAGCTTCACAATTTTAAAGAGGTATATTGTGCGAAACGCTCTTGATGAAGGTTCGAATCCTTCAATGCTCACCAAAAGAGAGGCAAAATTTATGAAATTATCTGAATTAGTGTTTGAAACAGTAAAAAATGTAAAGTATCTAGAAGAACCTAATTTTAATTATGATTCTTTTATTCGTGGAGAGTTCGATAATGATCCTGATTATGCCAATTCCATCAACAACGTGTTTGCTCCGCTTAATGAAGCCATACATAGATTGAGCGATCGACACAAAATACAAAACAGAATTGAGCCTTTAGATTGTCCTGATGCCAATGGTATTATTGATTTAGGCGCCTTATCCTACGATATAAAATCAATAGTGAATGTTTTTATTTTGCGTCGTGGAAATTATTCTCGTGTTTCTTTTAGAGAATTTGGAAAAGATAAAATACTTATTCTTAACTTTGTAGATAATGAGAATTATTTTATTGAATTTGTACAAGATATAAGAAATTTTAATAAAAATGATATTTATTTTTATGAAATAGGTACTGAAGTTTTCGAACAAAACGATATTGATTTAAAAACATATGGTATTACAGACACCATGTGTTCATATATCGTCGAATATTGTCAAGGGAAACTATTGGAGCCTATCGCACCTGAATTAGCGAATATGCACTTAACTCGAGCAGAACAATATTTTGATGATTTGGATGAACGTCAAACCTCGTTCACTCAGCAAACTATTACTAGAAAGTATAGACTGGAGTGATTGCATGAAAAGAAGTTCGTTTAGACATTATAATTTAAATCAATCCAATAGACAAACGTTAACTATTAAAGCATTTGGTGGCGTTGACTTTACAACTCCAAAATTTCTTGTTGATAGTAAACGTGCTATTGATTTGCTTAATTTTGTTTATAAAGATGGAGTCATTCAAAAAAGAAATGGCTTAGAAGAAAGATATAGAGTAAAACCATATAAATACATAGCAAAAAGTTTTGATGATAACGATACAAATATAGTGCAAGAAAATGATACTAATTTTAATGGATTATGGAAGTTTTTAGCTGAAGATGGTCAAGAGCATTTTATAGCACATATAGGTAAATTACTTTATACTATTACGAATATCGATAATGAAAAAATCGAATTTTCTCCAATTGTTTATAGCCCTTATCCTGTAATAGGTGATGATAATTTATCTTATTATCAATGCTATGAGTTTTTAAATTATTCAAGTTCAGCGTTTGTTGGCGGAAATAAATTGTGGTTTTTAGGTGGCAATAAATATATGTGTCTACGATTCTTAAAGGACGCAAATAATGAAAGTATTATACAATTTTTTCCCGTTGAAGATAGTGATTTTACGCCAATCCCCACAACTACGATATCAATCACATATAAAAATTCAATTGCCAATAGAAGAGCGTCTCTAGATAAAACTAATCTTTTAACAATGTGGAGAAAAAACAAGTTAATTAGTGGCACGTCTAAAAATGAAAACGAAAAAACAAGAACAGAATTTTTTGAGTACACACTAGACGCTCCTATCGTATGCAAAAACACAAAAAAAGATATGGCTAACTTTAGTGTACTAATTGAAGAGAGGGGGACGATTGAATAATGGCAACTATTAAAATAGTTACAGTAAGCGATTCTGGAAAGATTACAGCGCCAAACTGGGGTGTTACTGAAAACTACGCTAAAGATTTTGTTGGCTCCAAAAGATCTGCAACATATAACATCAATGGTGTATCTTGTGTTACATATACATATAAGTATCCCGGTCCTCCTTATATGAGTTATCCAACTGGTTCGCCATTGTATCATTCAAAAACAGGTTATTTCTTCAAAGATTCTTCATATCCTAGATTTAGGCCAAGCGATTTTGGTAGTTCGTCAAATTATTTAACTCCTAATTATCAAGTCGCGTTTTGGGTTGTATATAATAATTATTGGTATTTATTGTTTGAAGAAGAAAATATAACCGAAAATTTTTACGACAATCATTCTTTTACATATGCACCTAAATCTGTTGACATTTATGAAACGTTTGATTTTGAAATTAGTGGAACATCTACTCAACATAGAATGACTCTTAATTCTAAAGAAGGTACAGAAACAACATCAACTGTTTCATATAATAGTTTTTCTGCTGCTGCAAATTACTTTGGATTAAATAATGCGCTAAATCCATCAGGAAATCAGTATACAAGTCCGGGAACAAAAACCATTAGTGGCAACTGGAAAACAGCTTACTTTACAATTACGATAAGTGTTACTGATTTTACATCAAACGAATATAAACTTATTGAAAATTCTGGAACTTACAAAGTTTATGTCGGCAAAGAAATTGAGTCGGATTTTTTTAATCACTTCTCTTTAGTATATATTCAAAAAAATGACTATAAAGAAAAAACAACTATCGTTGAGACGTCTATTTCTAAAGAAAATATCTCGAAAACAAAATGGAATTATACAGATACCAATATTCAATTCACTTATAATTACAAAGGCAATAATATTCAATTCCGATCGTCACAAAAAGTTATACAATTAGCGTCTGAGCCCACTAGATATAATTCCTTATCTGTAAAAACTAGTTATAAGCAAGGCGAAACATTTAACGGAACTTCAATAAATATACGACAAAGTGGCTATTTACTATATGAAGATGGTACTACTATTTCACTGGATGAAATTGATTATTTAAACAATCCTACTGTTCAATCCACGCTTCCTAGTGATCCTTTGACATTAGATGAATCTATTTTAGGGTTTGACGTAACATATACAATTCCTACACAATACTTTGGAATTTTAATTTATAATTTTCATGTTTCAGTAGAAGGGCAAACGGAAGATTATATTGTACGTGTAGAATTGATTGATGCTAAAACAACATTTTCTTCAAAAGAGACAATAGACTTTGGACAAAACGCAAAATTAGTTTGCTATAACTATAATGATGAAATTATAAAAACAATAAAATATTCGCAATTCAATCAATATATTACTACTTATCCAAATAATTATGGAAAAAAGATACCAACTTCTTTCTATGTAGATACTATAGTTCCTTTGCCATTTAAATTTCAAACATTAAGAGAAGTATCTTGGAATATTTTAGTAGATTATATTAGCCCTACACTAATTCTTGATATCTCTAAAGTAAAAAGAAAATATTATATCGGTGGAAAATACGGAGAAACTATTCTTTTAGATAAAACAAATTTGGTTGCTAAAGTCAATATTCATCGAAATTCAAAATCAGTTGGTTTCACTGAACAACGTGACGTTAGTGAATTGTGTACTTTAAGCAGTGAACTGATTGATGTTTTATCAGGCACAAAAGTTTATAGTGTTAAAGTAATTTATTCGTCGGAAGAGTTTGACCAAAATGTTGAATCTTCTTATGATATTTCTGTATCACGTTACGAAGCCACAACTATCGAAATTACCGGTAATAATGATTCAAATCATTATTGGGACAATAATTTAGATGTGTTCCATTATCCTGTTGGATTATCTTTTTTTAGAATTTATAGTGATGGCAGTTCTGAACTTATAGAAGATTTATCCTCATTGGAATTTTATCGAGAAGCAAATTTAACAAAAAAATTGAATATTGGTTATTCAATTATTAAAGAAAGTGAAGGACAAAGAATTTATGTTCTAGATCCAATAACAAAAGTATCTGGTTCTTATATTATTTATTTTGATGAAGATAAAATCATTTCAGTCTCAATTGAAAATATGGTGTCTTTTGTATTGGGCAATCGCTTTAATAGCATTAGAGATCAACTTAGTATTAAGGCAATTTATGCAAGTGGCAATGAAGATAGTATTACTTCGTATTCATTTAAGAACAATAATATTGTATTAGTAGAGGAAGATATAACAATTATTGTTGAACAAGAAGAATACATATTAGATAAGTCAAAGGTCACATTTATTAAGCCACAGATTTCAAAAATAGATATAGATTATTCTGATTTTCCGCTTACTTATAACAATATAAGCGATAAAATAAATGCAAATAAATTATTGCTTAAAATACATTATGAAAATGCCGAATTTATTCAAATATGTCATTATAAGAATGGCAAAATTATCGAAAAAGATGATGAATTTTTGGTTTCATGCAATGAACTACCAGAATTTAATTTTGATGGAACACAAGCATTAGACATTGACATGGGCGCTTATTTTGAAAGAAGCCTATCGTTGTCCTTGACTGTTAGAAATAGTTTTAACAATTTAGATAGCAAAAATGCTTCAGTGAATTTAGATATCAAAGTTATTGAAATAACAGAGATAACAGGTATTTCGCTTTTAAATGTCTATACAAATTACAATGTTAATGATTTATTTTTAAATGAAAACGACACGACAGAAGTTCAAATATATTACAAAGATTCTTCAGGAGTCCAAAAGAAATTGCAAGTAAAATTAAATAGTGGTTTTTCTGCTTTAAATATTTTTCCTTTAAAAGGAACCAAATTTTACAATATTACGAACAGCAGAACGGTAAAGATAACGAGTGCCACAAATTATAATGTCTCGTGTGAATATACCATATCAGTTGGATCTAAATATATTTATTCCACAACAAAATTGCGTAATTTAGTCGCAATTTATCAAGAGGCATTTGAATTACCTAATGGTGAAACGATGCTAGATAAATATGTTTTAATAGAGCGTACAGATGATAAAGGTAATGAAAATACTAAATTAACGAATGAAGGCGAAAGAGTTCTGGCAGACGGAAAAATAATCGCAAATATTCAAATATTGGGATATATAGAAGATGCTTTTGACGATACTAAAAATGCACGAATAATTTTCTTCAATGATTATATTCCTCCAATTGAGGGAACAAATAATATCACGGTTAAATTTCCATGCTATGTTCGAGAAAATGCCGATAAAATAAATAAATGTAAATTTGGAATTTTATTTGGGAACAATAATGCAAAAAATCGATTATTTCTTTCTGGAAATGAAGAAATACCAAATTGCGATTGGCATAGCGGTCAGGTAGATTCAACATATTTGGATGATGAAACTATGGTTAATGGTAATTTTGGCTATTTTGAAGATACTTCTTATTGTTATTACGGAGAAACCGATAATTCGATTGTTGGATATGACATTGTTGCAAATGACAGATTGTTAGTTTTGAAAAACGAGAGTGACAAGGAAACTACGATTTACTATAGAACCCCGGTATTAGTAGCAGCTATAGATGGTGCAGGTAATTCTATGACCGGAATTGATGGTGAACCTTTATACCAAGAAGAATTTAGTCTTATTAAGAGCAACAATGCGGTTGCTGGAGTTTCTCAAAAAGCAATAGCAAATTTAAATGGAGATACATTATTTATATCAAATGAGAATAAAATAGTCGGTTTGGATTTGACCGGTATTATTGGAGATAATCAACGCAGTGCGAACACACGTTCATATTATATTGATGAAGAATTAAAAAAATATGATTTATCGAATGCGAAATTGTGGACTAACAACAAATATTTGTACGTTGTTCTTAAAGATAAAATTTTTATTACACATTACGAAACAAAAAATTCGGAAACAAATCAGTATGATTGGTGGTTAGTTAATATAGAGGATATTCAAGCAATTTTAGAAGTGAATAACACAAAATATATGGCTAATTCAAAAGGCCAATTTTATCGTGTTAGTTCTGGATATGATGATATAAATAAAGTATTTGTTGGAACTGGCGGAAGCTTGCTGATTACAGAAGGTGAAAACAACGATGAGATTATTGTTTCTAAGCAAATAATAGAGAGTTTAGATGAAGAAAAAAAATATACTTTCAAAATAATACCTGGCCAAAATGAAGATACCTCATTTATTTATTATAAATTAGGTTCAATCTCAAATGTAAAAGGTCCAGATAAATCATTTGATTTTTATATTCACAGCGATAAAAATTGCATCGAGCTATTGGGTTTTGAGAATGGCAAAAGTAATTATCAAATTATAAATTCAATCTCAAATAGAATAAGCGAAAAACGAGTTGTTTATTTGAATCATCCGGAGGGCGAAAACGAGATAGCTGCTTTCCCAAATAGTCTTATTAAAACACCATATAAAAAATATTATTTAAAAAAATATACAGACGATAGTGTAATTTTATTAAATGATTGCTATAAACTCTATGATTTTACAACTAAAAAAGAGGTGGATATTTCTGATTTATATAGGGCCGATATTTGCTATAAGTTAGATGGAGAATACACTATTACAAATATAAATAAAGAAGAATCATCATTTCAACTTATGGAAAATGGCGTAGTGCTTAATTTGGTAAGATATGCTGATCAAGATATATCCAAACAATTTAAAGCAGAGATTTTAAATTATAAACCAGTTGAAGCTTATTATATTACGAAACCATTTGATATGGGTTCTCTGGATTATTTTAAAACAATTTGGGGATGGACTTTGACAAACGATACTCAAATAGAAAGTGAGTTGGAGATTGCATTTGCAAGTAATAAGATTCCATTTGAGTCAATGCGCACACTTGCATCTATAAGTAAAGATAAGTTTGGTTTGGATTTCAACGATTTAAATTTTAGTAAATTCGATCTAGAAAAAAACGTTGTTCCAAGAACGTTTACAAATCATAGAGTTTTATCTCAGATGAAATTTATATGTTTTGGGTTTAGAAATTTTAATAACACGAATGCAGTTTTAAGTTCTATGTCAATTATTTATACTATTCCATTCCCTAGTTATAGCGGAGATTAAAAGGAGGTAATATTATGGGGAAAAAATTAAAATTATTAGGATTGATGTTATTTGCGTGGTTAGTACCATTGGGAGCTTTTGAGTTTCAAAGAAGTACGCCAGTAATGGCATTTGCGGCAGACAATACATCTATACAATATGATTATAAATATGAAAGTGATGACGTGACATGCTATATTACTTTGTTAAATGATATCGAGTGTAAAATTACACTCATTATTGATGGTGAAGAAAAAGAAACTATTGCTAAATATGAAATAACAAATAATATATTAACAATCTTTAACTCTGAAAATGAAGAAGTTCAATTTACTATTGAAGGAAATAATTTGATGCCAATTACTACAGATGATATAACAAGTACAAATGAAAAGAATGAAAGTGGTCTTTTGGATAATTGGAAAAATTGGAAAGAAACATATATAGATCCATTATTGGCCGGTGTTTCAATTACTTCAATTCTTTCTGCAATATTTAGTTTTGCCATGGCTTATTTAAATCGCAAAAGTAATAAAAAAAGTAACATAGAAGTTCTTCAAAGTAAAGAGGATAATAAATTACTCATACACGCCGTTACAGATTTTATGAATAAGATGAATGATATTTTATTAGAGATAGAAAACGGAAATAAAAAATCTCAAACTTTAAAAGATGATTTTTCTATAGCGTCTAAAGAATTACTGGATAAAATTTCTAAATTGGTAGAACAAACGGAAAGTTTACAAAAATTAAAAACAATTATTGTTACCTTGGCCACAATTGAATCCAAAATTGCTCAATGTTCAAAAGAAGTAATACAAAGCGGTGTCGGTGAAGATATTGCAAAATTAGCCGACCAAATAAAAACCTTATAGTGAGAGGCAAATTTATGGCAAAAAAGAAAAAATCCCAAACAATATCAGCTTATCATAAATGGACAATTGCAAGATGGTCGTTGTATGCAAGTATGTATCTATTGCCTCTAATTCCGGCTAGCGTTGTCGCTGCGATTCATTGGGAAGAATGGTTTGTAAATTGTGGTTCTTCCTTACCTTTTGGATTTATTTCATTGTTATTAAGTGTTTGCATGACAATAATAGGAATAAGCAAGCGTGATGAGATATTTAATAAAAATATAAGCGGTCTATTTTATTTTTCCTTAGTTTTTGCAACGTTAGGATTATCGTTTAAATTTTTATCCAATATATGTAACCAAATGGGTGATATGTTTTTATTGACAACATTAGGAATATTGAGTGGGGCGACATGTGATCAAGTAAATAAATCGTTAGTTATACCTCGTACATTGGAATATAAAAAACTAATAGAAGAAAATTGCTTGGATCAAAAATCAAAGAAAAGAAGAGAAAGACAAGAGCGCGCAGAGAAAGAGGCAAAAGAAGAAGCTGAAAGGCAGGCGGTTGATTGATGAAAACAAAAAAAGTAAGAAAAATTAAGAACTTTATAAAAAGCAAATGGACATGGTTTTTAACTAGCGGTATCTTTTTGCTAATTGGTATTGCAGCAATAATTATAGGGGCGTTTTTAACCGGATTCAATTTTATTGAATGGTTACAAACCCCATACGCTTTGACATTTTTTATATGCTTAGGAATTGGAGCTGTTGTGCTTATGATAATAATTGTCACTTACAAGCGCAATCATTTAGGAGAGTGATTTGATGAAAGATAAAACTAGAAAATTAGATCTTAAGAATTTAATTAAAATTTTTGCAACACTTTGGTTTCTTTCCTTAATCGTCTTAATGACGTTAACAAATTTGGGATTAAACAATCAGTTTGTTTTAATAGATTGGTTGGGTAATGCTCTTATTTTGCTTGGTATTATGGTATTTGGATTATTGATGGGAGAAAGTGTCGGAACGGATAAGCAGATGAATAAAATCGGAGGATTGTATCAAAAATCATTAAAAGAGTTTAACACTTTCTTAGATAGTATTGATGATATTTTAATGTATTTTATTCAATTTTTTCAATGGTTCATGCCTCAAGAACTTTATGACAAAAAAGTAAATTATCTTGTTATGAATAATATTGAAATTACAAAAGCAAAGTTGATAGTATCCTACTGTTCGTTCTCGGACATTGAAGACTTAGCTAAACATGCTATAGAAAAAGAAGATGAAAATGGCAAAAAAGTTTTTATCAGGCAAATTGATGTTAATCAAATCGAGCCAATCAAAGAAGTTTTAAGTGGAGAAATTAAATTAGATATTTCAAGTCCAAATTATTATTTGAACGCATTAGGAAAATCTAATACAAAATCGGTCCTTGAAGTTGGTAAACAATTGGACAAAGAAATAAAATTCAACAAAAATTCTAATCGCGCTGTAAAGATTATTGTATCTTTGTTTATTTCCTTAATATTTGCATTATTTACTGTTAAAGATTTCACCAAAGGGGAAACGACACAAGCATGGGTAAATTTAGTAGTTAGAATTACCGCATTATTAACTAGCTTGTTGAGTGGTTGGTTATCTAGTGTTGTTGATGTCAGACTAAAAGCCGAAAAAATAGATAATAAATTAAAAGTTTTAAAATTATTCAAAAATTCATTGGACAAAAAAATTTTTATTCCATGCACGGAAGAAGAACTCGCTAAAAAGGAGTATGAAAAGTACATGAAAGAGGAAGAAGAAAGAAGCAAGCGCGTGATAATTCCGGAAATAGTTTCGGATATGGACAGGCAGATGCTCGAAAATAATGAGTAACTACCTTTTTACTACCTTATCAAAAGCTATAAATTTATGGGAAAATATGGTGGGGATATATTAAATGACTAAAAACATTAAAATACTTCAAGACAACGATAAAGAGCTATTGAAATCAAAAAGTGCGCAAGCACTTCCTAATTCACCAAGCAATAGAGGTTGGTCGGCGGATCAAATTAGATCTAAGCTTTACGAGCCTCAGCTGTTACTTTTTGAATGGTTGAAAACGTTTCAAAAAGAAATTATAGACTATTTAAATGTAATGGAACCCAAAGTCGATGATATTACCATTTCGATTGAGAAAATATTAGATGGACGATTAACTGTAAAAAAAACTGAACAAGATTCAAGCGGAAATAAAATAATTGAAACTTATGCCACGATATTGGCTTTAAATAATTTAATAACTAATCTCACCAACGGAAATCAAGCTGTTGTAGCATATCTTGATGATAACGGAGAAAAAAAGAATATTAAAGATATTGCTAGAGATTTGTCCAATATGCAGACAAATTTAAAAAATGGTAATTTTGTTGCTAAAAAAGCTGAGCAAGATGAATATGGCAATAATATTGCTAACACTTATATTAAACAATCTAAAATTGCTAAAGACAAGACGAGTGGTGATACATCACAATTAGTAACCTTAGCAATTGTTAAAGAATTATTAAATGATATTTTACAACAATTAGTAAATGGCTCTGTCGAAACGTTGGACACATTAAAAGAAATAGCTGAAGCTTTAGGTAACGATCCTAATTTTGCAAGTACAATTACTACATTGCTCGGCGAAAAATTATCTTTAGATGAAGCTGTCAAAACATATTTAACAAAAGAGAGCGCTGCAGATATTTATTCATCCAAAGAAGAAACTAGACTGATAAAAGATAAAATAGAAAATTTTATTGATACATGGACGGAAGTGCCCAAAATCGCAGATTTAGGATGCGGAAGATTTGCAATTTCTTATGAAGAATGGATTGGAGATCTTGGGGATGGAAGATATTCTTTTGAAGTTAACTTATAGTGCAAGGAGGTATTTAGAATGGCAGATAAAAAAAGTGTTGTTTTTTTAGAAGAAACGGAAATTGATAGAAGAATTCATGATGCGGTTGCTAAAGTACAAAATAAAGATAAACCAAAAATTTATGGTGTTTCTGGAATGGGATCGGAAAATCCTCAATGGGCCAGAACTTATGATGCAGCCGGAATTACTTTAAATATAGTACAAAACGGCAGATACAAGGAATGCGTGGCTAGCGATGAAGCCTTTCAAGAATTTTTTAGGCCAAAAAAATATATTGATGAGCATGGGAATCACTTCCTTACTTTTACTCCTAAATCTTACCGCATTGATCGGACATCGGCGGGTGAAATTACAGCTTTGTCAATTAAGGAATATGAAGATGGAGATGAACAAAAAGGATTCAAAGTTTATGATTTCTTTAAAAATTGGATCACAGAGAATGAGTATAGCGGTATTGTCTCAAGAGATGTAGCTCAATATTTGTCTAGTTGTTACGACAAACTTAATGAGTCAACCTATAGTGGCGATGTTTCTAATGCTGATGATATTTCTGAATTGATAGTTCGCTCTGTTCCAAACGAATCGTTTAACGAAAGCTATGCAAGCTGGGGTGAAGGTACTCAAGTCATTAAGCAAACTGATCAAAGATATACTAAATTATCCTGGATGTTTTTAGCATTTTTTAGGGACATGTGTTGTGTTTATTTTGCAAGAAGCGATATTCATAATTTCTTTGGTTTAGAATTCGAAGAAAATCCAGACGATGGAGCGGGCAGGTGGTCATCGATTGAGCAAAGTAATCTTACTGGCGAAACCGACGGTATGACATCGCACACAGGTTTTGATACAGAATCAAATCATTATAGAATTTTTGATCTTGACCACGCTCTTGCAGGAGTAACTGTCGATGGGTGTTACATGACAGCGGAGGGATTTTATTTTTCCCGATTACCTGATTTTGACATAAGTGCTGATGACGGAGCTAAAATTTCATCAATTACAAGCATGCCGACATCATATGAAGGCGAATACGATATAATTACAAAAATTGCATACGACCAAGCAAACCCAGATATTAGACTTGCTGTAGCTCAGCGTAAAGTAACAGCAGATTATCCAGAGGCTTCCTTACAAAATATTTATTATTCTTGCATTAACAAACTCTATAAAATCGAAGAATATGGACAAAGAAGTCAATTATATGCACTAGCTTATTATACAACCGAACAGTATCCTGATAGTGGCTTGTTCTTCTCTTTCTGGTGCGGGGACGTGTACGGCGCGTGGTACGGCGGCGACTTT
>CANQFL010000013.1 GCA_947598785.1 uncultured Clostridia bacterium | reverse complement strand
AATTAACAAAGTTCGTGCAGGTAAAGTTGGGGTTGAGGTTACAGGAAAAGTAGCAGACAGTACATCAAACGAAAAAGATGTATATCAAGTTGCTTTTGATGAAACAATTACAATTATTGCTACACCTGAGCCAGGTTATAAATTTGCAAATTGGAAAGATGGTGAGGCAGTTCTTGGACTTAAGGAAGAACTTTCTTACACATATCAGACTGTTGGTAATAAAGAAATTACCGTAAATGTCACACCAATTGTTTATACATTTACTTTTGAAACTAACAAAGGTGTTGGTGGTACTAAATCTGCTCAAGTATCATTTGACGACAACAAGTTTAATGTATCTTTAGTTGCTCCAACAAGAGTTGGTTACAATTTTGCTGGTTGGACAGCTGACTTAGATAAAGAAACATATTTAATTGTGTTAGAAGATGGAGAATATAAACTTCAAGCCAATGTCACAAGATTGTCAGACAGTCAAAAAATCACAGGAGAAAATGGAATTTATATTTTGCCAGATGATATAACTGTCTATGCGTCTTGGGTTGCAAGAAAATATGTTGTTGCTTTTGAAATGAATGGTGGAGACAACATTGACGAGCTTACAGCAACTTATGATGAAGCTACATTAATTGATGCTGTTCCATATAAGAAAGGTTATCAATTCACAGGTTGGGCACTTGTCAATGACAATACTCCTCTTGGAGAAGAATATACAGTTACATCTCTTGGTTCTTATTCTTCACTTAGTGAATATTTAGTTGGTGAAAACAAAGGTGCTGGTGTTTATCTTTATGAAGAACAATATTATGTATTTAATTTAACTTCTGAAGAATATGTTGATGTTGCAAATGTGACAATTTATGCCACATGGCTTCCAAGCAGGTCATCATATAAAGTTGAATATTATCTTGAAACTCTCAATAGTACAGAAGAAAATAGAGAATTTGTTTTAGATACTGAAATAGCAGACTTAGAACTTGAAAATACATATACAACAATCATTGGTGATAGTGATGACGAATATGTTTTGACAGAAGACGAAGTTTCTATTGACCAATTGGTAACTTATACAGGATTTATGCTTGATTTATCTATCGAAGGAACTCTTACTAACGGAGTTGTAAATGAATTTAGGGCAGAAGAAGATAAAGACAAAGCGTTAACATTAAAACTTTATTATATACGTGAAAGATATACAATTCACTTCAATACACCTTCATTTGGTGTTGATAGTGTTCAACCTGAAGATGGTTCAATTTATATGTATAACGCACAAGTTGATGTTACAATCAATACAAGCAAAGGTTATGATTTTGTTGCTTTATACGAAGAAGGAAAGGATAGAGTTGACATTCAACAAGGTGAAAAGGGTTGGAGCAGAGTTGAAAACGATGACACTAGTGACACAGTCACATACTCTTTCAACATCGTTAAAAACATCACATTAGGAATTGAAGTTGAGCCTGAAGAAAGAGATGTTACAATTCAATTTAGATATCAATCAGTTGATAATGAAAACAATTACGAAATCAATTCAGATGAAAACGCTAAAAATGCAACATTTAGAACAGTAGTTGACCATAAAGTCGTTTACTCAGAAATACAAGATTTAATTGAAACAGCTACTCTTAATGGATTCACTTATAAAGATATGCTTAGTAGCAACGAATTTGTTGTTTCTTACGATAATGCAAAGAATATTATTACTGTGAGATTTACAAGAAATTCTTATGAACTTACTTTACAAAGAACAAAAGGTGTTGATACTCTTCGTGCTACAAATTTAGGAGACGGAATTGTTAATGAAGAATATATCACTTATACTGTAAAATATGGTAAAAAAGTTTTAATAGAACTTGTAATTTCAGAAGGTTATGAATTTGATAGTTGGACACCAAGTGATTTAGGATTTACTCAAAGTGAAACAACTAAAAATCATTATGATTGTTCATTTGATATGCCATATAAAACAATAAATCTTAATGCTAATGCAAACCCTATCTTAGTTAAAGTTACTATTAAACATTACATAGAAAAACTTGGCAGTAATTATAGTGGAAATGCTGACGAATTGAATCCTACTAACTTTGAATATTTAACACCTGATATTGAAACTGAAGCATACACAGACAGCGCTATTGTTGTTGGTGCTACAGGAATTTCTCCAAAACCTATTGAAGGATTCTCTTATTCTACATTCAAATATTATTATTCTGAAGGATTCTTACCTGAAGATAGTGGTGTTGTAAGTGGAAAAGGCGACACTGTTATTGAATTTTACTACACAAGAAAATCTGTGACTGTAAATGTTGATTTCAGCATAGGAATTAACAAAATTTCAGTAACAATTTATAACACTCAAGTTGAACCTGAAGCAGAACTTAGAAGTTTAAGCTTTACAAACAATGGAAGTTTTGATTTAGAATATCAAGCAAAAGCAGTGTTCAGTTACGAACTTGAAAAAGGTTATAGTTTTGAAATGTGGACTTGTGGAGATGATACAAGCTCAGAAGAAACTTACACAATCATTGCTAATTTAGAAGATTTCAACATCAGAGCTAGTGCATTTAAGACACCTTATACAATACAATTCATTGATGAATATGGTTCATATGCTGATTATCCAACTCAAGTTGTTTACTATCAAGAACCTGTCACTCTTCGTGCAAATACATACACAAGAATAGGTTACACATTCATTGGTTGGACAAGAACAGCAAGACAATCTTCAGAACATATTGACTTTAGCAATAGTGCAGAGTTTACTCTTGGAGATGATGACTTAAATGCTGTTAATCAAATAATCAATCTTTACGCAGTTTGGAGAGCAATTACCTACACAATTAGCTTTGACGGAAATGGTGGAACTTCTCTTGAAACACTTGCAGATATTCCAATGACTTATGGAACTGCAAACCCTCCAGCAGCTCCAGACGGAAGCAGATATTTTGCTTTGCGTGGAAACACATTTGTAAGATGGTCTTATACAACTGATAATGGTGTAATTGCTTATATTAATGTTGGCGAACAAATGCAAAATCTTACAATAGTTCAAGGAAGAGTTGTAATACTTTATGCTGTTTGGGAAGAAAAATCTTATACTCTCAAATATAATGCAAATTATGATAGTACAGAAAGCACCAGAAGTCCAGAAGGAGCTGAAAGCTATACTGCACCAGATAAGTATAGATATAGTCAAGATACTATTACATTTGTAGATGATATTCAAACAGGATTTGAATTCTCTGGTTATACATTTGTTGGTTGGGCAAGAAACGTTGGTGAAGAAGCTTCTATATTTGCAGGAACAACTTCAACAGTTAAAGCTCTTTTACATTCATTATCAGATTCTGAAATTTCTGACTTAGATACCATTGAACTTTATGCTATTTGGAGAGCAAATACATACACTATTACATTTAACAGTAATGGTGGTTATGGTCAAATGACTTCAATAACTGCAATTATTGACCAAAAGATACAAATACCTCTTAATACATTTAGACGTAATGGTTATGATTTTGCTGGTTGGGTTGTTGGCGTAGAAAACAAAGACCAAACAAGTCCAAAATATACAGAAACAATAAATCCAGATGGTTCAAAAGTACAAATCGTTATTTCTGAAAACTTAGCTTTTGAAGAAGGAAGTGTTGTTGAGTTCTATGCAGTATGGACATTACATGAATATACAATAACTTATAAGGCAAATGTTTCAGGCGTTAGAGAAGTATCATTTACTTTCAATATAACTGATACATTTGAAATCTACAATACCGAAAGTGAAGAAATTTCTGATTTTGTTAGATTGGGCTATCATTTGATTGGTTGGTCATTTAGTGGAACTGTTGAAGGAAATTGGAGAGTTGTCTTCCCTGGAAATATCATATTCCCTGTTCAAGAGATTACAAATGTTTATGGAAACGTTACTCTCGATGCAATTTGGGAAGAAAATGAATATACATTTGACATAATTTATAAGTTCTATACAAGTGCTGAAAAGACTGATAGCGAAGAATTTGCTAGAAAGACTTTGGTTGTTAAGTTTGGTGAAAGTTATAGTGAAGAATCTCCTGCACGTGTTGGTTATACTGCTGACAAACTTATCGTAGAAGGAACTATATCAGAACTAGACATAAGCGAAACAGAAGATGTAGAAGATATCATTGTATATTACACTCCAAATTCATATACAATAACTTTTGATTTTAACAATTCTGTTGGAACAGGAGAAATTACATTTAATGGCGAAAATTATGATGCTGAAAAGACATATACTATTACAGTTGTATATGATACTATCTATACTCAATTAAATGCTGTAGCAGTACGTAAGGGTTATGAATTTGATGGTTGGTATAATAGGCTTGGAACAAACAGAGTTTTAGTTATTGATAAAGATGGAAAATTAAATGTAAATGGTGGTTACACAGATGAAAATGGCAAATGGAATTTTGCTGATAATCTAACCGTTTATGCAATTTGGACTAGAGGAACAAGCAATTATACAATCAAGTACTATTTTGAAAAACTTGAAAGCACTTCAGAATATGAAGAAATTATACCTGAAGCGCAAGGAAGTGCACCAACAGATACAACAGTTACTGAAAGAGATTTAACTATTCCTGAAAAAGAAGGTTACACTCTTAAGAGCGTTGAATCTGCTATAATCACTGCTGATGATAGTGCGATTGTTAATGTTTATTATGCTAGAAGATATGTTGCTTTAACAATACTTCCAAGTGCAGGAATAAGTGCAACTGCATCTTCAATTAAACCAGAAAATGCTCCAAACTATATTGAAGAAGTTGGAAATGGAGTTTATTCTGTTAGATTTGGTGCAACAGTATCTTTGAATGTTGAAATCCAAAATGATGGTTATACTCTCGGTGAAATTTCAAGCAATATCACTCTTGATTGGGAAAATCCAGGAGAGGACTTTACAATGCCTGCAAGTTATGTGTCAATAACAATTAGTTCAACACCTAAGACATATAGAATTAGATATAATGGCAATGAAGGAACAACATCTGAAGGCGAAGAGAGCTATTTCCATACTCCAATTGAAGGTGAACAAGAGCCAACCTATAATCAAGTTGTAACATTAAATGAAAACAAATTCATTCATAATGGCTATAAGTTTGAAGGTTGGACAAATGATATTGGAAGTTCAGACATTTTCACAACATTCACTTTAATTGACTATTCATTACTTAACGATGAAGGAATTTATGATTTTTATGCTGTTTGGTCACCAGAATTCTATAGCTTTGAAATTCAAATTGATGAAGGTAGAACAAATAAAGGTGTAAACACTGAGGACATTGTTATTAAAATTTCAAACGAAGAAGGAGAAAGAACAGTTCCTTATGGAAATATTACTGTAAGGTATGGAGATATTATAAAAGTTTATAAAAACTATAATAATCCTACAGACGAAACAAAAGTTGATTTCTTGAAAGGTGGTTATTTGTTCTCTAACTTTGCTGGTGGAGATGGACAATTAAAATCTGATGAGAATGGTGCAACATATTATGAAGTTAATATTTTTGGAAATACTATAATTCAAATTAACACTACTGCTGATAACCATACTTCATTCTTTGTTATTTACGCATTTAGACAACAAGACCTTACATCTTATAATTATTTACCTAAACAAAAAGTTGAAAATGGTACAACTGACATGGTTGTTACAACAGAATATCTAAAATCATTAAATCTCATTAGAGAAGATTTTGATGGTTTCAAGTTTGCTTCAATTTCTGATGGAACATCACAAAGAAGAGATATCGTTATCAAATATACTGAAATAGAAGAAGAAATGACTGTTGTTTATATCCAATATGAAAGATTACACTTTGGCCTTTCATTAAAATCAAATGGTTATGGACTTCAATCATTTACAGCATCTTCAACAAATGGTGTAATGTCAAGTGCTGGCGCAGAATATAGAGTTTATTATCAAACTACATTTACTTTGAATATTACAACATATTCTGGCTATAAGATTGACGATACCACACTTGATTCTGCATTTACTGTTTACGCAATTAAGAATGTTGATAGCAATGCAATGTTTGATGATAGAAATACTAGATGGCAATTAAAACGTGAAGAAGATGGTTTCTACTATATAAATGGTGTACAAAAAATCAAAGTATTTAACTTTGTTTATAATGAAGATACCAGATTATTTGAAATAGGTGCTAATGAAGATGGTTCAATAATTGGAATGCCATCATTTGACCTTGAAATTATTGCTAATATTACTACAAGAAATTATAAAGTTACTTATCATAAATATGAGTCTGGTAGTGACACTACAATTTTTGAGGGCGAATTAGCAAATTATAATTCAGAATATACTATTAAAAACAATGTAAATGTTGGATTTGAGAGAGAAAATTATGAATTTGTTGGTTGGGCTAATTCTCAAGATAATGCTGACAGGGGAATCATTGCTTATAGTTTTGAACCTGATAAAGATTTGACTATTGTATATACATTTACTGATAATTTAGACTTATGGGCAATTTGGAGAGCAACTATAGATACTCAATACACAAATACTTATTGGTTTGAAAATGAAGATGGAACATTCTCTAGAATTGATTCTTACACTCAAGTTATTTCAATGTCACTTGAAGATGTTGGAAAAACTGTTCAAATTGATGAAATTTCAGTTGAAGGATATGTTATTGAAAAAGGACATATTGCTATAGGAGAAAATCCACAAGAAGCATTAAGTGGTGTTGTTAACTTAAGTGGTACTTTGACTCTTGTTGCTTATTATGTTCGTGTTTCATATAACCTTACAATCAATTTGGGTGAAGGTGTAGATAATCTTACTTTGACAAACATTAGTGTAAGTGATGGAAATGAGAACTTTGGAATTACCGATGTTACTATTCAAGAAAATGTTTTGACTGCAAAAGTAAAACATGGAATTTTAGTTAAGTTAACAAGTGAACTTACTAATAATGGTTATGAAGATACTTTAATTCTCAATATTTACAATTCAACTACAACTGTTGACAACTTTGAAATGTTAATGTCAGATATGGAAATTTCAGTTTATAGGGCTAGAAAAACATTTACCATTACTTTCAAAGCAAATGGTGGTGAAGGTGATGACTATACTCAAGATTTTGAATATCTTGAAGAAAAACAATTATTGCCATATCAATTTAATAAAGAAGGGTATGTATTTAAAGAATGGATTATAACAAATGAAGATGAAAGTTTGACATTATCACCTTTCACTGATGAAGCAATGTTTAATTATGCGTTCCCTTATAATTTGATTGCAAAAGCGCAATGGACTGCTTTGGATAACACAAATTATTCTATAATTTATAATGTTGAAACAATAGGAGATGAACCTACTGTTTACGAAGTTAACAAAACAGGAACAACTGATACTTATGTTACAGAAGATGATGTAAAAGAAGGATTTACTACTCTTAATTTAGATGAATTTGGTTATTATTTTGCAGGTTTTGCTGATGAAGATATCCAAAGTCATCTTATTACAAGTGATGGAAATGCAAGAATAGAAGTAAATTATAAATTAAATTCATTTAATGTATCTTTCATTTATGACGGAGAAAATGAATATGAAGAAGGTGGAATTGCAGATGGGGTGGCTAGTGTTAAATTCACCTATACTTCTACAACCGGAAATAAAGAAAATAGTAGTATTGTCAACGGAACTCAATTAAATGTTGAATATTCATCACATATCAATTTGAATATTAAATTAAATAAAGGTTACCATTTTGAAAAACTTACAATTTATGGAACTAAACAAGATGAAGAACATTCTGAGTATATTGAAGAATTTGATGCATTGAAAGAAGATGGCAATATAGAATTTATTGATGGTTATTACAGTATGATTTCTACAGACCTAGAATTCACTATTGTGATTGTTGCAAATTCTTATGAAATTACTTATAAAAATGGACTTGCAGACTCTGAAGAAACAACTCAAACTGTGAAATATAACACTTCATTTGTAACTCTTGGTTCTGGAACTTTCATTCGAGAAGGTTGGGAACTAGAAGGTTGGAACTTTGTAGGTAAAGATGGTATTCTTTGGGAAGTTGATACAGAAGTTCCTTCTACTGTTTGGGCTAGTGGTGAATTTGCTGGTTTAGATTGGAACGAAATTATCCTTGAAGGAAGATGGACTGCACATACTTACAACATAATTTATGACCTTAATAATGGTGATTATAGTAGAGAATATATTGAAGGTGAATATGGCGATGAAGGACAAATTATTGAGGCAACTTTAGAAAACGAAATTGGTGTTAAATATGATGAAATTTATAATCTAAAAACACTCAATCCAGATAAACCAGAAATTTATAGAACGGGCTATGATTTCTTAGGTTGGTCATTTAATCAAGCAGCAAGAGAATTGATAGAAGTTTCATCTGAAAGCGAAATTAGAGAAAATGGTCAAGGTGTTTACAGATATCTTGATAAAGATGTTGCTTTCAATTTGACAAGCGTAAATGGAGCTGAAGTTAGAGTTTACGCAATTTGGATTCCAATAAGATATACAATTTCATATTATTATGATAATCCTGATAATGGTGGAGACATTTTACATTACGATGTTGATGACGTCTTTGTTTATGACCAAGGTGACTTTGAACTTCTTTCATTTAATGAATTGAAAGAATTAGTTGACGGTTGGGAAGAAAAAATAGGATATAACTTTGCTGGTTGGGCTTACATGGTTAATGATGTACTTCATGAAATAAGAATTGATGAAGACCAAGACCTTAAACCTGTTGTCAACAATTTAACTACAAATGCAGAAAATCTTAAACTTTATGTTCGTTGGAGTAGGGGTAAAGTTCCAATAAAAATTAGGATTATGTATCAATTACTTGACGGAACATTTGAAGAAACTGTCGGAAATTTTGAAGATGTTGAATCTGAATACGAAGTCGATGTAAGAATGGATAGCTCAAATGCTTATCAAGAAATCCTTGTCAATATGGAAAAATATAAAACTATTGAAGGATTTAATGTTACTCTTGATTCAGAATATATTGATGTCGTAGAAAAAGTGGAAATAGATTCTATAATCAAAGTTTATTGCTTAAGAAATAAAAATATTGTTCAAGTCAACTTAAATCATATTCAAGATATCAAACTTGAAGCAGTAAGGGACGATGAAAGAATTGAAATAGAACCTACAACAGAAAATGTAGCATACTTTGAATTCTTAGTATTGTATGGCGAAAGAGTATCTATCACACCAACTCCATCTCTTGGGTATGAATCTCCTACTCTTACTTCAGAACAAGTAGAAGATGCAACAAACTTTACTATGATAGACAATGAAGTTATAATAAACACAGATGCAACTCCTAAAACAAATACACAATATAATATTGAAATCTTTGTTCAAAATATTGACGGAACTTATGGAGCAAATCCATTTTATACAGGCACAGGAACAGGAACGACAGATACAGCAATAGATGAAGTCAAATTGTTAGAAAAAGTTCAAGAATTGTTTGTGGATAAAGAATTACTTGCAGGACTTGAAGAAACTCCAATGATAGAATATGTAAATGGTAATATTATTGCTGGAGATGAATCTACCACAGTAATAGCAAGGTTCGCAAGAAAATCATATACAATCAATATCGCTTTAGTAGATGAAACTCTTGCAAATGCTTTTGAAACATTTGCTATTGGAGGAAAGTACATTTACGGAATTTCTGTTTCACTTGAATATACTTTAAACAAAGGTTATGAAATAAGTGAAGGAAAGAGCTTTGATGAAGACGATTTAACAAATGTTGGATTTATATTCAAACTAGTTCAATTAGGAGTAATTGATTTAGAAGATATAACTATAACTCATTCACTCAGTGGCGAACTTGATTCATATAAAATTGAATTCAATATGCCAGCAAGTGATATAACACTTCTTCTTAATCCAAAGCCAAAAGAAAATGTTATTTACACTGTTGTAAGAGCTTATCAAAATGTTGACTTAAACGGTTATGACATTGATTTAGATACATTAAGAGAATACACAGGAAGAACGGGTAAACCTTTGACACAAGCAGATTTACATCTTGAAGATGTAGAACTTAGAGAAGGTTTTGAATTCTTACAAACTGATTTAGACATTAACCATTCAGTAATCATTGTTGGAGATGGTTCAACAAGAGTTGTAGTTTATTACAATAGAATAAATTACCATCTTAGCTTAGAATTTAAAGACCCTCTAGGGTTAAAAGAAAATTCAGTTGCAGTTATGATTGTTGATAGTAATGGTGAAAAAACCGAAGCTAGCATGGAACAAACAATGACGTACATTATTGCTTATGGTCAAAAATATGAAATTTCATTACAAATTGAACTTGGTTATACATTTGGTGGATACTACATTAATAATATTGAAGGAAACAAAGTTGGAGAAAATTTAACCGTTCAGTTAACAATGGATAGTGATGACATTCGTTTCCTTGTATCTATAATTCCAAATGAAGATACTCCATATCTTGTTAGATATTATGCAGAAAGTCTAGTAACAGATGAAGAGGGCAATAGCAAGTATGATTTGATGTATTCTGAGATAACAAGACGAGGAACAACAAATTACATTTTCTGTGGTGAAGATGAAAATGAAATCATAGAAACTTTCATTGATGGTTTAGCTGATGTTGTTGGAAATCTTTATAATCCAAACTATGAAAAAGGTTTTGATTATACTGATTATACTGTTTATATTTTGCGAGATGGTGAAAAAGTATCAATCAGTAAAGAATATCCAATCATTACAGCAAATGGTATGACAATTTTTGAATTTTACTTCAATAGAAAGATATTTAATGTAGAAATTAGTTATAACATCGACCATATAGAAAGTGTAACAGGCGAAGGTGAATACAAATATGGAGAATCTATTGAAATTAAAGCAAACAGCATCAGAGGTTACAGATTTGTACAATTTGAATTTGAAAAATCTATTGAAAAGTTTACAAGTACGTCAAACCCATATTTAATTGATAAAATTGACGACAATTACATTATTACGGTAAGTTCAGAAGTCTGGGAAGCAAATTACAAAGTTAAACATTATTATGAACAACTCAATGGAACATTTGTTGAAGGCGAAATTATAGATGACCATATAGGAAAGACCCTTAGCCCAATTGAAATTACAGAAGATTTAAAGAGAGTCTTAGATGGATATTCTTATGCTTTCGCAGGACAAGAGGAATATATAGTTTATGGTGGAGAAATAGTTACAGTAGTTGAATTATATTACATCTTAAACGATATCGTTATCACAATTAAGTATCCTGAACAAATTAGTTATTTTGATGTTGTTAAGTTAGATGATAATAGTACATTAGAACCTACATATATAGATTACGAAGGTAGAGAATATAAATATGTTGCAAGGTTTGGAGAAACATTATTACTCCATGTAAGAACCATTACCGGATATAGTTTCTCAGGTTGGATTTTAAATGATAATACACTTGTCGAAGAAGGTTCAAATGCTGAAAATGGATTTACGATTGGAGTTCTTTCAAAAGATTTCACATTGACGGCCGTTGTTGAACGTTCTCAATCTACAATCATATTCATGTCAAACAATGGTTCTGGAAGTGTAACTGAAATGTCAGTAAGGTATGGAGATATTGTTCCTCTTGCTCAAAATACATTCTCAAATAATGGAGCAATTTTCTTGGGTTGGGCATTCTCAGATATAGGTAACATTGCATTCTTTGATATGGATTACATCACAGTTAATTTTGAAGGACAATTACAGTTATATGCTATATGGCGTCCTCAAGCAGCTTCTCTCTGGTGGCTATGGTTATTGATAGGACTTTTGATTTTGTTAATAGTTATCATATTGACAATTCTAATAATCAGAAGACGCAGAGAAACAAAGAATAAATATTTAAGTAAACAATAAAGGGAACTTATAATTCCCTTTTTTGTTAATATTTTTAAAAAACTTGGTTTTTATTTTGAACTTTTTGTCAAATATTATAAAATAGTATTGGAGGTTATATGAAAGAAAAAATTAAAGTTGTTCAATATGGAACAGGAAAAATGAGCAAATACACAATGCGTTATGTGTTTGAAAAAGGAGCTAAAGTTGTAGGGGCATTTGATATTGATACCAATATCATAGGAAAAGATATAGGAGAAATTATCGGAGATAACAAAAATTATAAGGTTAAAGTTCAAGATGCAAAGAATTTTGAACAATTTTTACTTAAAAATGAAGTGGATATTGTTATTGTAGAAACAATGAGTTTGCTTACTGATATCGAAGGAGCTTTTTTGACTTGTGCAAAATGTGGTGTAAATGCTATTTCAACTTGTGAAGAAGCTTTTTATCCTCAAAATAGTAATCCAAAATTATTTAAAAAGATTGATGAACTTGCTAAGCAAAATGGTTGTACAATTTGTGGCAGTGGTTATCAAGATGTTTTTTGGGGAAATCTTATCAGCGTACTTGCTGGAGCAACACATAAAATAACAAAGATAAGAGGAAAATCAAGTTATAATGTTGAAGATTATGGAATTGCTTTAGCAAGAGTACATGGTGCAGGTTTAACACCAGAAGAATTTGATAAAGAAGTTGCATCAGCAGACAGAATGAGTGATGCTGAACGTAAAAAAATAATCAACAGTGGAAAATTTGCTCCAAGTTATATGTGGAATGTAAATGGTTGGTTATGTAGTAAACTTGGACTTACTATTAAGAGTCAAACTCAAAAATGTGTTCCACAAATTGCAAAGAAAGCCATAAAGAGCACAACACTTGGAATGACTATTCCAAAGGGTGCTTGTACTGGTATGAGTGCTGTTGTTACAACAGAAACAAAAGAAGGTATTATTTTGGAAACTGAGTGTATTGGAAAAGTTTACGATAACACCGAATTTGATTGTAACGATTGGACTATTGAAGGTGAGCCAAATACTAGGGTTGTGATTGAAAGACCAGCAACAGTTGAACTTACTTGTGCAACAGTTGTGAACAGGATACCAGAAGTGTTAATGTCACCTTATGGTTATTTTACAACAGAATTTATGCCTGAGAATTATTATAAAAATTTAAGTCTTGAAAAATATGTTCTCACAGAAGAAGAAATTTGTCAATATGAAGATGATTGTTGTTGCCATGACGAACATTGTAACTGCAAAGAGGACAAAAAAGAAAATAAAAAGAAAACATCAAAAAAATAAAAGGGGCATTTAGCCCTTTTTTAAAAGGAGTTTTTATGAAAAAAGGTATGTTGGTAAGTTTTGAGGGTGGAGAAGGTTGTGGTAAAAGTACACAAATTAAATTAATTGAAGAATATTTAAAAGAACAACATATTGATTACATATTGACACGTGAACCTGGTGGCACTGAAGTGGGTGAAAAAATAAGAAAAATTCTTTTTGATAATAAATTAGAAATATCTCCTGATACAGAGTTATTACTATGTTCTGCAAGTCGAAATAAGTTGGTAAATGATGTAGTTAGACCTGCATTGGCAAGTGGAAAAGTTGTGATTATGGACAGATTTTATGATAGTTCTTTTGCCTACCAAGGATATGCTGGAAATTTAAAATTAAAAGATGTTGAAACAATAACAAAATTCGCTATTGGTGAAGGTTCAATTCCAGATTTAACAATTTTATTGGATATTAGTTACGAAGATGGCATGGAAAGAAAAAGTAAAGATGAAGCTCTAAAGAATTTTGATAGATTTGAATTGAAAGGAAAAATTTTTCATGATAAAGTGAGAGCAGGGTATTTGGAACTTGCTAAAAAAGAACCTAAAAGATTTTTTTTAGTTAATGCAAATCAACCAATTCAAGATATATTTGAACAAATAAAAAATGAATTTGAAAAAAGATATAAATTAATAAAAAATAATTAATAAATAAAAAATAAATTAAAAATAATAATAAAAAACACCTAAAAATGGTGTTTTTTTATTTTTTAATTAATTATTAATTAATTTTTAATATTTTATTATTATTTTTTTAAATAAATAAAATTGAAATAGCTAGAAGAACTTGTGCAATATAATAAAGTATATGGTTTACATAAATTAATATTTTTTCATTTCTTCCACCAAAATATTGCATAGACAAAACTAAATCAGATAACAAGAATGCAATCATTCCACTTGCAAAAATCCAGAACATAGGAGAGAAGATTGCGATTGAAATTGAAAAGGCTGTCATGAATGTCAGTATTAAAGAATAAAGGGAAACAAGCCAAGTAAATTTTCCAAAATTCATTTTCATTTTTTTAGAAGATAGCAATATTATTGTTGAGAGCAAAATTGCAACTCCAAAAGAAGCAAGAATATTCCAACCTACATTTGCAGGAAGAATATTTATGTTATGTAAAAGTGTAGCTGTAAAGTAAAATATATGTCCTACAACAAACGCCAAAGTTCCAAAAAGGAAATATGAATCACTTTCATTGTTATACATCACTTTTAAATCTAAAACAATATCTCCAATCAAGCCAAGTACAAGACCTGCTATAATTAAAAGGTTAATGGTTGAAGAGCCAACAAATTGGATAGCTAATAGTCCACAAAGAATAAAACAAATTGACGAAATTGTTTTTAACATTAAAGAAAAGACGTTTGCTTGTTTAGCCCTAAAAACACAAAAAATTATTGCAAAAATAATGCTTATTGCACCAAGAATTATTGTTTCTGTCATTTTTTACCTCCTATTCATCAAAGAAACTTAAAACATCTTGATATACTTCATCTTTATTAATTTCGTTCAAAAGTTCGTGGCGAGCTTCTGGATAGATTTTAATTTTAGCATTTACATTATTTTTTAAATATATCTTATATAATTGTTTAACTTGTTTACCTTGAGAACCTACAGGGTCTTTACTTCCTGCTATTAAAAACAGCTTTTTAGTTCCTATTTTATCAATTCCACGATTAGCTTTTGCCATATTTCTAACTAAACTTTTGTAAAAACTGAAAGGAAATGAACCACCACAATATTCATCGGCTTGATAATCATCAAACACTTTTTCATCTCTAGAGAACCAATTTCCTCTTTCAAATTTGTTACCATAATTTTTAATACATAATTTTTCGACTATTCCTCCTCTTTTATCTTCATCTTTAAAAGGAGATAAAAGGTTAGCTGCAAATTTTCCAAGTTTCATAATCATTGAACTTCCATTTGCTGTGCCACATAAAACACATTTTTGAATTATTGGAGTAAGTTGTATGAGATATTGGCTTAACATTGAACCATAAGAATGACCAAAAAGATAAATAGGCAATTTGAATTTTTCAGAAGCAAAATTGATTATATTTATTTGATCTTTTAAGCACTCTTGAAAAATGTCATCTTCTCCAAAACCAAGTTTATCAATGCTTGGTGCAGTTTTTCCATGACCTCTTAAATCAGATGCAATAACAATATAGCCATGTTCATTCAAAAATTCAGCAAAATTTTTATATCTAAGACAATGTTCCATCATACCGTGTACAATTATCACAACAGCTTTAGGAGAAACTACATTGTCATATATATATGAATTAAGTTCCAAATTGTTATAACCTAAAATTTTTATATTTTGAGCTTCTTTTTTTGTAGGTTGAACTTTTTTAGTTTCTTTAATTATTTCAGTATTTGTTTTAGTTGCTTTTGTTTCAGATTTTTTTTCTTTTGCTGCTTTTGTTTTTGCAGGTTGAGATTTTTTTGATTCACTTTTGTTTTTAGATGATTTTGTGTTTTTCAATTTAGTTGAACTATTTTTGATGTTTTTTTCTGATTTTTCTTCTAATTTTTTCATTTTTTACTCCTTTTATATTTTTTTTAATGCCTTTTTCCAACCTAAATGATATTTTTTTCTTTCATTTTCAGACATTTGAGGTTTGTATTTTATTTTTCCTTGGGAAACTTTTTTAATTTCTTTTATAGTTTTTATATTTTGTCCTACTAAGGCAACATAAATTGCACCAAGTACAGTTGAATCTGTGTGGTTACTTTTGATTATTTCACAATTTAACATATCTGCTAAAAATTGTAAAATAAACTTGTTTTGACTTCCTCCACCATCGACACTTAAAAAATTTTTTTCTAAACCATTCTTTTTCATGTCATCAAGAATGTCTTTTGTATTGTAAACCATGCTTTCAAGTACTGCACGAACGATATGTTCTTTTTTTGTTCCAAATGTCATTCCGACAATCATTCCTCTTGCATCATCTTTCCAATAAGGACAACCAAGACCTGTGAAAGCAGGTATAAAATATACATTTTCGTTTGATTTTAAACTTTTTGCCATATCTTCAGTTTTAGATACTTCATCAAAAAGATTTAGGTTATTTTGAACAAAATTTATTGCACTACAAGCACTATAAATGCTCCCTTCTACTGCGTATTCTGTTTTGCCTTTAATTGTATGGGCTACAGTTGTTAATAAATTATTGAAAGTTTTATTTATATTTTCTCCAATATTTGTTAATACAAATCCTCCTGTTCCAAAAGTGACTTTTGTATTTCCTTCATCAGTTGCACCTTGTCCAATCATACTTGACTGTTGGTCACCTATTATTGAACACAATTTAGCATTTAAAAGAGATTTTACATTTCCAAAATTTGCATCACAAGATAGAATTTTTGGCAAACTTTCTTTTGGAATTTTAAACATATCCAAAAGTTCATCGTCCCAATCAAGAGTTTTTATATTCATCAACATAGTCCTACTTGCGTTTGTCGTGTCTGTAACATGATTTCCTGTCAATCTGAACGCTAAGAAACTATCCATTGTTCCAAAGCATAACTCATGTTTTTTTGCAAGAACTTTTGCTTCTTTAACATTATCCAAAATCCACTTCATTTTTGATGCACTGAAATATGGATTTGCGATAAGCCCTGTCAAATTTTTTATTTTATTCTTTTTTTGATTTGAAAGGGATTTTATCATATTGGTTGTTCTTCGGCATTGCCATACTATTGCATTATAGATTGGTTTTCCTGTTTTTCTATCCCATGCAACAACAGTTTCTCTTTGATTTGTGATAGCAATACCCAACAATTCTTCTGGTTTTACTTGATTTTTTTTCAGGATTGTTTTTGCTGAAGAAAGCATTTTTTGATATGTTTCTTCTGCATCTTGTTCCACCCAAGCATCTTTTGGATAGACTTGATTAAAACTTCTTTTTTCGATACAAACTATGTCCATCAGGTCAACATCAAACAATGCACTTTTTAAATTTGTAGTTCCTTCATCAAGTCCTAAAATAAATTTTCTCAAAATAATCCTCCCTTTATATTAAAATATTTTAACACAAATAAGGATTTTATAAAAACAAATAACAAAAGATTTTGATTTAATTGACAAACATTTAAAAGATTATATATTATATTTAAAAGGATAAAAGATGAAAAATAAAGTTTATGATTGTCTTATTATTGGAGCAGGAGTAGTTGGAGCGTCTATTTTTAATAAACTTGTAAGAATAGGGAAATCAGTAGTCATGATTGATAAGGCTAGTGATGTTGCAACAGGTGCAAGTAAAGCTAATAGTGGGCTTATTCATGCTGGATTTGACCCACTACCAAAGACATTAAAAGCAAAACTGAATGTAAGAGGAAATAAGTTATATCCTGATTTATGTGAAAGACTGAAAATTAAACTTAAAACTTGTGGTGCTCTGGTTGTAGGAGATGATAAAAATAAAATTCAAGAACTTTATGACAGAGGAAAAGCAAATGGGGTTAAAGTTGAAATTTGGGATAGGGAGAAAATAGTAAAAAAAGTACCAGATATCAATGAAAACATTTCAGTTGCTCTTTTTGCACCTGATGCCAAATTAATAAGCCCTTATTTATTGACCATATCTTTGGTTGATGAAGGAATTTTAAATGGTGGAAAAATTGTTTTAGAAGAAGATTTAGTTTCTGTTAAAAAAGATAAAGAATTTTTTGAAATAAACACAAAAAAACATAAATATTTTGCTAAAAACATCATCAATAGTGCAGGTTGTGGTTATAATGATGTCGCAAAAATTTTAGGAAGCGAAGAATATTTAATCCAATATAGAAGAGGGGAATATTTTGTTTTTGATAAAGATTATAAATTAAATGTAGATTGCACAATCTTTCCACTTCCTACAAAACTTGGAAAGGGCGTTTTGATTACACCAACTATTGATGGAAATTATCTAATTGGTCCAACGAGTGAAAACGGAGAAGAAAATATTGAAACAACTCTTTCAGGATTAGATAGTATAAAAGAAAAAGCATCTTTGTTGATAAAAGGTATTGATTTCGGTAAATCAATAAGGCAGTTTGCAGGAGTCAGAACTATTGTTGGAGATGATTTTGTTTTAGAAAAATCTAAAAAAATAAAAGGAGTTATAAACATAGCTGGAATTTGTTCTCCAGGACTTTCAAGTGCACCTGCAATTGCTGAATATGTTTTAAAACTTTTAAACTTTAAAAATATAGAAAAAAGTGGATTAAAAACCTTAACTTCTTATAAGTTATTTAAAGAATTAGATATAAATACTCAAAATAAACTTTGTAAAAAAGATGAAAATTACAAGAAAATCATTTGTAAATGTGAAAATATTACAAAGGGTGATGTAATGAAAGCACTTAATCGTCCTCTTAAAATACATTCTGTAGATGGTGTAAAACGCAGAACTAACGCCGGAATGGGAAGATGTCAAGGTGGTTTTTGTTTTACTAAAGTTATTTCTTGCATTATGGAAGCGACTGGTCTTTCTTACGAAGAAGTGTTAAAAGAAAACCGTGGGAGTAATGTTGCAATTTCTGATATTAGGGAGGTAAATAATGATTAAAACAGACGTTTTAGTTATTGGTGGTGGCCCCGCAGGAATGAGTGTGGCTCTTTCTGCTTCGGAAAATGGGAGTAAAGTTATCTTAGTTGAAAGAGATAATTTATTGGGTGGAATTTTAAACCAATGTATTCATAATGGTTTTGGATTACATCTTTTCCATGAAGAATTGACTGGTCCTGAATTTGCGCATAGACTTAGAACACAAGTTGAAAAAAATAAAAATATAAAAGTTTTTCTTAATACTTTGGTTACTAAAATAGAAGAAAATGGAGTTGAAATTATAGGCAGTGTTGGCGTTGAAACAATTAAAGCGAAATCTGTTGTGCTTGCAATGGGTTGCAGAGAAAGAACTGCTGGAAATATATCCTTATGTGGAACGCGACCAATGGGAGTTTTAACAGCAGGAACTGTTCAAAAAATGGTAAACATTGACGGGAAAATGGTTGGAAAAGATATTGTTATTCTTGGTAGTGGGGACATTGGACTTATTATGGCAAGAAGACTCACTCTTGAGGGTGCTAAAGTTCATGCTGTTTATGAAATAAATAAAACAAGCAGTGGACTTAGAAGAAACATAATGCAATGCCTTGAAGATTTTGATATTCCACTATATTATCAAACAACAATTTTTCAGGTAGTCGGGAAAGATAAAGTAGAAGGTGTTTATTATGGACAAGTCGATGACAATTACAGACCAATTGAAAGCACTAAAAAATTTCAAAAGTGTGATTGTGTAGTTTTGTCTGTTGGCTTGATTCCTGAAATGAATTTGGCTAATTTTGTTCAAATAAATAAAGTGACAAAGGGAGCTGTTGTCAATGAATTTTATCAAACAGATAAGCCATGGCTATTTTCATGTGGTAATATTTTACACGTTCATGATTTGGTTGATAATGTAGCTTTGGAAGCACAATTAGTTGGAAAGTATGCAAGTTTATATGCGCAAAACAAACTGACAAGAAATCAAAAAGAAATAGAAATAAAAACTGGTAAGGGTTTAGCCTACACTTTGCCAAGCAAAATATATCAAGGAGAGGGGCAGGTTGAGATTAAATTTAGATTAAAAGAAAAAGTTGTAAAAAAACAAATTGTGGCAAAAAGTCACAATGTGATTTTAGGTAAAAAATTTGTTTATGCTGGAGTTCCGGGCGAGATGATGACAATTCAAATTGATAAAAGTGGAGCCGAAGATTTTGTTGAAATAGAGGTTGAATAATGGAAAAGAAAATGATTTGTATTATGTGTCCAATGGGTTGTGAACTGTTGGTAACAAAAAACGGAAATGATATTTCAGTAACCGGAAACAGTTGTGGAAGAGGTGTTATTTTTGCTAAAGAAGAAATGACTTGTCCTAAAAGAATTGTTACAACATCTGTTAAAACTGAAAAAGGAGTTAAGTCTTGTAAGACAACAATACCAATTCCAAAATCTCTCATTTTTGATTGTGTAAAAGAAATTGAAAAATTAAGGCTAAAAGATGCTAAATTTGGTGATATTATCATCAAAAACGTTTTAAACACTGGGGCTGATGTTATTATAACTGCAAATTAGTAACATTTTTTACTCCTAAAAAATACATTGTTAATGTGCGAGTGTTTAGCACATAAAAGTCGTTTTACATAAGTTAAATTTTTTAGGAGGCACAAATGAACTTTTTTGGAAGCTCTAATTGTGGCGATGTAGGAAATTGTGGTTGCAACAATGGCAATGATTGCTGCTCATTAATATTCTTACTATTGCTTTTACAAAATTGTGGCTGTGGTTGTGGTGGATTTAAAGGTGGAATAAACATTGACTGTGGAACTATTTTACTTTTACTTCTTCTTTCTAACTGCAATTCTAACTGTAACAACTAAAAAACAACAAAATTCCCTTGAAATATAGGGATTTTTTGTTTTTTTTGACAATTTTTTGAAAAAATACAATTTCCTCTTTACATTTTTTAATTTTTAGTGTAAACTAAAATTAGAATCGTGGAGGGAATATGAATATTCAAAGAAAATATGGAGAAGGTGCAGAATTAATTTGGCATGATAGAAAAAGATTTTTAGGTTTACCTTTATCTTTCACAAGATATGAGTTAGTAAGAAAACCAGGAGCATGGTTCAAAATTTTCTGTAATGTTGGTTTTTTTGGCTCTTATATTGATGAAGTTAATTTGTATAGAATTTGTGATATTGATTTTCATCAATCTTTATTGGGTAGAATTTTAAATACAGGAGTTGTCACACTTTATAGTAATGATGAAACAAAACCAACTTTTGTTTTAAAAAATGTTAAAAATCCATTTCAAGTACGTGATATGTTTTCAACTTATGTTGAAGAACAAAGAAAACTTTATAACATTAAACTCACAGAATTTCATAGACATGATTAAAAGATATAGAGAGGGCACAACCTCTCTTTTTTTATTATTTTAAATAGATTATTTTGTCAAAAAGTTGAAAAAGAAATTTATTGTTAGTATAATGGAATTGGAGGAGTTGTGACTTTATTTACTTTTTATGACTGGCTTATTGAGAACAAAGATGTTATGGGAGATGGACCAGGTCTATGGTGTCCTTTGCATATTTCGCTCATATGTCTTTTAGCAATTTGGCTTGTTGCCTGGTGGTTTATCTCAGCGAAGCATAAAGATTTTTCTTTAAAAGTAACCAAAATTTTGTGTTGGATTTTGATATTTTCAAGACTTTTTAGAATGTGCTTGCTATATTTTTCTGGGACGCAAACCTTTGTTGAAGTTTTGCCTTGGCATTTATGTCATCTAATGAGTTTTGTTTTTCCAATATTTTTTCTTACAAAAACCAAAAAGTTTTTTCTTGCAATTTTAGTGGTAACATTTTTTGGTGGAATTTTAACATTTTTATTTGGTGATTATTATTATTTGAGCACGTTATCCTTTTTACATTATGAAAGTTTATTTTTGCATTTTTCAATGCCTACAGTTGTAATTTCTTGTATTGCTACTGGTTATTTCAAAGTCAAAGTGAAAGATTTTTGGCAACCTGTTTTATTTATTTTCATGATTGCAGGTTGGTCAATGATAGGAAATTTGTTGGTTGATGGAGCAAACTTTTTGTACCTTATGGAAAATGGATTACCTTTCAATTTATTTCCAGGGCAAAGTCATCTATTAACTTATGCAATTTTGTTATTGATAATAGCATTTGTTACAATTACGCCATTTTATGTTTATGATTTTTACAAAAAGAAGAAAGAAGATAAATCTTTTGAAATTATATTAAATGTCTTAAAAAATAAAGAATTTAATTAAAATTGTTGATTAATATAGTTTGATTTATTTTAAAAATATGTTATATTGAAATCAGGAGAATTTATGGAAGAAGAAATTTCTCAGGCTCAAATTGACAAACCTAAACAAAAAAGAGGTCTAAAAATATTCACCTTTTTTTCAGGACTATTTGACATAATAAATGGTGTTGTAATTTTAGGTTCATTAATCAAAATGATAATAGATTTTTTTGATTGGACAAGACAAGGAGCAAACATACTTATTTCAACATTATTTTCGCCTTTGGTTATAGTATTCTTTACCATTCTTGCTGTGAGTATATTTTTGTTCTTAATTATAGGAATTATGACTGTAATTGCTTCTTTTAAAAGTGATAAAAAAAATTGGAATGGACTTTCTATAACGGCTGTAGTTTTTGATTTTTTAATTTTGATACTTTCACTGTTTTTGGTCGCAATTTTACCTGGAGATTCCTTAATTAATCTCATTGTTGTTGCATCATTGACAGGTATTGGAGGATTATTAAAAATAATAGACCTTTTTTTGATTTCACACAGAAACAAAAAATTCAAGCGAGAACATCCAGAAATTTCAGAACAAACTACAAAAATAGATTTCTCAAAACTAAGTGAAAATGAAAAAATAGAAAATGAGGAGGATAAATAAAAATGGGAGAATTAAATACTATTATAATTGTTGCGCTGGTTATATTGGCTTTTTTTGCAGCTTTTTCAATCATCGCATCTATTTGGAAAGTTATTGTTGCGGCAAGATATGTTAAATATAATAATGTGCAAGTTAAGGCAGAATTGACAGGTGGAGAAACTGCACAAAAAATGTTAGAAGGACTACAAATAAAAAATGTAGAAGTTGTTAAATGTGGATTTTTTTCAGGGTTATTTTTTGGAAATTCTTACAATCCTTTTAAAAAGAAAATCAAACTTAGAAAAAACATTTATGACAAAAAATCTTTAACAGCTGTTGCGATTGCAACACAAAAAGTTGCTCTTGCAAAGCGTGATTTTGATGGTGATAAGAAAATAAAGGTAAGAACACTGCTAAGTTATTTGGGATATTTTTCACCATTTGCTGTTTTACCACTTTTCTTATTAGGTGTATTGTTAGATTATGTTGTTTATAAGAATTTAGGCATTATTACATTTATTTTAGTTGCTATTGCAGCAGTTTGGTATTTAGCATCATTTGTTGTTTTATGTTTAAACATTCCTATTGAAAAAAGAGCAAATAAAGATGCTTTGGAATTCTTTAAGAAAACAAATATGTTGAACGAAGAAGAATATGAACTTGCTGAAAAATTATATAAAACTTATATAATAAATTATGTTTTAGACTTCATTTCAGAATTGTTATATATAATTTGGAGAATCTTGAAACTTTGTTCAAAACTGTTACAGTTAAAGAAAAAATAAAAAAACTCCAAAAGGAGTTTTTATTTTAAAAACATGAGTTCTTTTTTTCTAAATATTCAAAAAAATATGGACAATTTGTCCATATTTTTTAAAATGCTTTTCTGATTGTTTCGACAGGTTTTTGTTTTGATAC
>CANQFL010000012.1 GCA_947598785.1 uncultured Clostridia bacterium | reverse complement strand
GGAGGATTAAAGTGAGCAAACTTTATTTTAAATATGGTGCTATGGGTAGTTCTAAAACTGCGCAGGCATTGATGTGTCGATTTAACTACTTGAGTAAAGGTTTTAATGTTTTCCTTTTCAAGCCAAAAACTGACAATCGTTGTGTTATAAATGGTGTTCCATTGGTTAGTAGTAGAATTGGTTTAACAAGTGAATGTATTGAGTTTTCAACAACTGATAGTTTTGATGACCTTTGTGAAAAATATGATATCTTGCATTCAAACAGCGTTATCATTGTTGATGAAGCACAATTTTTGACTACAAAACAAGTCAACGAATTAAAAGCTAAATCACAAATAGTCCCTGTACTTTGTTATGGACTTTTGACAAATTTTAAGACTGAATTATTTGAAGGTAGTAAACGACTTGTTGAAATTTCCGATTCTTTATCAGAGATAAAATCAGTGTGTCGTTGTGGAAGAAAAGCTACTGTCAATGCAAGAATTGTAAATGGAAAAATAGCAAGTGACGGAAGTGAAATTGTGATTGGTGGAGATGAATCTTACGAAGGAATGTGTTACAACTGTTATATAAAACGAAAAAATGAAGAAAATGGAAAAAATTAACCAAGAATATGATTTTTGATGATTGAAATTTAAAAGAGGAATTATGATAAAAAGAATAGAAAGTGATTTGATTAAAAGCAATGTTTTTATTGTTAGTCAAGATGATAATTGTGTCATAATAGATGCAGGGGTAGAACCTGGTAAACTTGAAATAGAAGGCAATGTTTTAGGTATTTTTTTAACTCACGCTCATTATGACCATGCCTTTTTTGCTTTAGAATATGCAAAAAAATTTAATTGTAAGATTTTTGCAAGCAAGTTTGCTGAAGAATATCTTAGAAATCCTGATTATAATTATAGTAAAGGGAAATTAAAAATAGATGATTTTAATTCTTTTGTGTTTTTGGATTCACAAGGCGAATTGAAATTAAAAAACATTACTATTGATTACAAGACACTTGGTGGACATAGTAAAAGTGATATGATGTATAAAATAGAAGATGATATTTTTGTGGGTGATGTTTTAATTGGCCGCGATATGGGAAGAACTGACCTGTATGGTGGAGATAAGTTAAAAATGAAAGAAAGTTTAGAATATTTATTAAATGAAAATTATTCAATTATGCATTGTGGACATGGTGAAGATTTTAATAAATTTACGCAAAATAAAGTTATAAATTTATGGCTTAAATATTTAAATAGATAAAAATTAATAAAAAAAATATATTTAATTTATTTTTTAAATATATTTTTTTATTCGATAAATAAAGAAAATTCGCCATTTTTGACGAATTTTTTATTTTTTATCATTTTATTTATTAAAAAATAATTATTAAATAATTAAAAATTATTTTTTTATTAGTCTTTTATCTTCTCCATTTAAATAAATTGTGATAGATGTTTCTCTGTCTGCTATTCGTGAGTAAATACGTTCATCATATATATCGCGAATATCTGAAAGGTCTAAATTGCTTGTTATTACAGTTGGAAGTTTTCTCATTTTGCGCTCATTGATGATGAGATATAAACATTCAATAGTAATATTTTTATAAACAGGTTCAGTTCCTAAATCATCAATAAAAAGTATTTCACTTTCGATATAACTGTTTAATATTTCATCATTCAAATTTTTATTAAATTCTTTAAAATCCTGATTCAATTTAAAAGCTGTTACTATTTTTATTAAATAACCATGCTCAATCAATTCTTTAGCCATACATCTTAAAAGATATGTCTTGCCTACACCGGTAGGACCTGCAATATAAACTAAATTTTTAGAAAATTTGCTATTACACCATTCTTGCATTTTTTTAAAATAAGGGGATAAATTTCCACTTGTTTCAATCGCTTTATCAAAGTCTTCTAATTTTTCAAATCCACTATCTTTCAGCAATACATTTGAAATTTCTTTTTTTAGACATTTGCAATATTTCCCTTCTATTATTCCTTGGTCTTTGCAAATTTTGCAATTATAGTTTGGAGCATTAGGTATATTATTTTCTTTTTTTAAACTTTCAAGTTGGGCTTTTACTTTTTTTTCTTCTTGTTTATCTACTTGTTCACCATAACTCTCTTTTTTTGCGTTTGCTATTGTAATTTGTGTAAGTTTTTTATCAAGTTCAACGAATTTAGAATCGGTCATTAAAGGTTTTAGCAAACTTTTATATTCGTTTTCTGCATTGCGTTTTCTTTCTTGAATTATAAGCATTGCTTTATCTACTATATTTCTATTCATATTACACCTCAATTTCATCTATTGATTGAAAAAGTGCGTTCATTTCTTCTCTTGTATAACTTCTACCAGTTGAAAAGTTAGATTTTTTATCTTTTGTAGAACATATTTCAAATGAATTTTTAGCATCTTCTAAAGTGTTAATTTTTTTATCATGAAAAGATGCCAAAATACTTGAAAGGTATTGCATAGGTTGGTCTTTTCCAACAGCTAGGGTGCAAGCATATTCAATAATTTCATTTGAGAATTGCCATACATCTTTCCAAACTTTATATTTATCTCTGTCAAATTGATTTACATTTCTTGAAAGTCCTATGGATTCTAAAATATCTTTTAATTTTTTGTCAATTTTTAGTACTCCATCAAAGTATTCATTTAAACTTTCTTCTGTTAATATTCCAAGTTTTTGAAATCTTTTTAAAATTTTATCAAGTCCCTCAAGAGTCCTTACATTTGTTTTAAAAGCATAATTTGCAATTTTTTCAAGCATTTTTTCACTAAAACCAATACGTAGCCAATTAAAAATATAATTGTCAACAACTGGGTCAAGATTTTCATAGTATAATCCTAAATTTTTTGTAACTACTTTCGCTATTGCTTGGGCATTTGTCTTTTCTTCTTCATATAAATCTATTTCTGCTACTGTAAATAGTTTTTGTGAATAGTATTGTTCGAGATATTTATCCATTACAATAAAACTTGCTTTGTTTTTGCTCTTAACTTTTTTGGCAAGATATGTGAGAACTTCATCATCAAAGCCTTGTTCTATCCATTTTTGGTATAGCGTTCGTTCTTCTATATTTGGCAATCGGTTTATTTTTAATAGCTTTGAGATATATTCCATTCCTGTTTGTAAGGTTTCAAATTCAGTTAAACGTTCTTCTACTTGTTTTGCTGTTGTGATTTTTTGATTTATCCAATCTTTTGCTATGGTTGTTATGTAGGCGTACCCAACATTTTCACCTTTTACACTTACACAATATTTTATTATCATTAAAAGTGCTTCTTCTTCCATGTGTAAACGCTCAATTATGTCATAATATTCGCGATATTCATTTGGTGTTATCATTCTTCCACATATTATTTCTTGAGCTTGTGCATTAAAACTTTGGTATTTTTTAGTATTATATTTCTTTGTATTTGTTATTACATCGCTTATTGGCAAATATCTTACTTCAAATGGTATTACATTCAAAATTTGTACCAAACCTTGTTCTTGCCAATAATAGAAAGCTTTTTCTATTTCTTCTTGAGATAGTTTTAGTTCATTAGAAAAATTTTCTAAAGTGTTATCTTTTGCACTTGCATCTTGGCATTTATACAAACCATATAGATATACTTTCACAGAATTTGCATCTGCAAAAGGGAGATAATTATTTATAAAGATGTTATCAACTGCTGTTGTGTTGTTTGCAATCATATCTATAGAAAATTTACAAAAAGCCATATTGCCTCCATACTTTTTAAAATTGTATCATAATTTGCCTATTTTTACAAATAAAATTTGATAAGTTATATTGTATGTCATGATTTATTCAAATTTAGAATAATAATATAACATGAAAAAAATTATATTTCTTTTAGCTTTATTTTTTGTAATTCCCTTATTTTTTGTTGGTTGTCAAAATAATAAATCTTCTTTAAATTGTTATCAAATTCAAGCTGTGTTTAACGATGAAACTAATTCTCTTGAGTGTGTAGAGAATATTAAATATTATAACAATTCAGAAAATGCTTTAAATGAAGTCTGTTTTTTTTTGTATCCAAATATTTTTAATGAAGGGCAATCTCCAGTTCCTAAATATATAGAAAGTAAAGCATATATTAATGATTTAAGTTATGGAAATATAACTTTTTTAAGTGTTTTATCTAATGATTCTGAAACAAATTATTATGTCAATGAACAGGGGAATATTTTAACTGTTGAAATCCCTCAAATTTATCCTGATGAATTTATTGAAATTGAATTGCACTATACTGTTTTTCTTGCAAATATAAAACATAGGCTTGGTTTTGGCAATCATACTTATAATTTTGGCAATTTTTTTCCTATTGCGTGTGTTTATGAAAATGGATTTGTAAAAAATGATTTTTCACCAAATGGTGACCCTTTTTATAGTGATATGGCAAACTTTAATGTGAAAATAACTTATCCAAAAGATTATATTCTTGCTTCAACAGGTAATGTAGTAAGTAATGATTCAGCAAATATGATTACATCTGTTTGCGTTGCTGAAAATGTTAGAGATTTTTGTTTTGTTTTATCTAAAGAATTTAAAATATTAAATAAAATGGTAGATGGAGTGTCTGTTAATTATTTTTATTATGACGACCTTAATGCTGAAAAACATTTGCAGACTGCAATAGATGCTCTTTTAACTTTTAATGATTTGTTCGGAAAATACCCTTATAATGTTTTAAATATTGTCAAAAATGATTTTTGCTTTGGTGGTATGGAATATCCTAATCTTGTTATGATTTCAGATGATTTAGCTGATGATGAAACCATTAATTATGTCATCGTGCATGAAATTGCTCATCAATGGTGGTATGGTATTGTGGGAAATAACGAATTTGAAAATCCTTGGGTTGATGAGGGGATTACTGAATATTCAACTGCACTGTTCTTTGAAAAAAATCAAATTTATGGCTTAAATTATCAAACAATTATGGAAAATGCTTTATACGGATATAATAATTTTGTTAAAGTTTTTAAAAAAATTTATGGTAGTGTAGAGCAAAGTATGAATAGAAACCTTAATCAATTTGACACTGAACCTGAATATGTAAATTGCACTTATACTAAAGGAATGCTTTTGTTTGATAGTTTAAGACAAACTATGAGTTATAAAAAATTTATTAAATGTTTTAAAGACTACTTTGAAAAATATAAATTTCAAAATTCGTCTGCTGACAAGCTTATTCAAAGTTTTTCTAGAACTTCAGGGGTTAATTTAGAAAGTTTTTTTGATGCTTGGCTTTCTGGAAAGGTTATTTTGGAAACTATTGACAAATAATTATAAAATTGTTATAATAATTCACATAAAGGAGTAAAGTATATGATTAATCCTAATGAAAACAATAACCAAAATGTTGCAAATCAATCTGAACAAAACAAAGAAAAACTAGAAAATGACAAACCAAGCGTTAGTAGGTCAAAAATTTATCCCGTATATTATAAACATGTGAGGGAGCAAGAGAAAGAAAAAGGTCTTGATAAATAAAAGCAACTTTAATAGCTGCTTTTATTTACAAAAAATTATATATTGACTTTTTTAGAAAATTATGGTAATATATGTAATATATCAAGGAGATTTTATGAGAAATATAGAAAAAATACAACAAGATATGACCAAATTAAGAGATTTAAGATATAATATTTATAATGTTGAAGAATATCCAGAAGATGGTTTAACAAGAGCAGCAGAAATTCAAAATTTAAGAATTAATACTATAAGAAACATTTTAAATATGGTAAATAAAGATTCTGCAAAAACATATGCTGGCAATATCATTCTTTCAATGAATCCTTTTAAAGGAGTAAATCCTCTTAAAGATTCTTATGTATCAAATGTAGATTATAATATGGTACAAGCAGAGTGTTATTTAAAACTTGAAGCATGTTTAGTTGCAACTTTTGAAAGCAAAACTTATGAAGAAGCTGCACAAAAAGGAAAAGATTATTATAATAAGGTTGCTGAAAAAGAACGCAATAATTCATGCGATTTATATATTGGTGTTGCACAAAACATTGCAAAACAAGATGGACATAACTTAGAAGATAAACATTTATAAAGAAGTCATTTGACTTCTTTTTTTATTCGTAAAAACATTTTATGGTTTATGAGAACCACGCTTTTCTCTCATTTCAAAAATTGCACTGATTAAAGAAGGGTAATAATTAATAAATTTTTTTGTTTCTATAAGTTGTAAAATATCTGCTTTTGATGCCCATTTTACAGCCTGTACTTCATTATCAATGAAATTTATATCTTTTATATTTATATTTTTTTCTATAAAATAATAATCGTCAAACCCATTGTCAAAATTTATCGTTATATAAGCTCGTTCATTTGAAAAATCGTGTTTAACGCCTAATTCTTCAAAAAGTTCTCTTTGTATTGCTTGTTTAGATGTCTCTCCTTTTTTTACACAACCACCCAAAGTTAAATCCCAATATTCTGGCCAATTTTGTTTTGAATGATGCCTTTGTTGAATTAACATTTCACCTTTTTTGTTAAAAATACATAAATGTACAACCATTCTACATAGTCCATCTGGACATTCTTGTCCTCGCAATATAGTTTTATTTACTTTTTGCCTATTTTCATTATATAAATCAAAATATTCCATTTTTTTCTCCAATTTTATGATTGTATCATTCAAAAAAATTTTTAAGTTTTAACAATATGTCTTTATTCACTTTTTCTACTGCGCTTTCTTCACCTTCTATGGCAACCACTTGCATTTGTGGCTTAGAATAATCGTCAATCTCAAATTTTACATCATCTTTCTCAAAGACATATCGGGTTCTATAATTGTCAGCAGCAACATAAAATTCCAACACATCTAAAATTGATTGTATAGCTTTTAAATTTGACTTACTTACTTTCATAGGAATTGTTTCATTTGAAATATTTAAGTTATCTTTTTTTTGAGAAATATTTTTAAAATCAAAAACAATTTTTTCTTTTGTTCCTATTTTTTCTGTTGTCAATCGTGCAATTATGTGATTATTGTTTTTGTTGTGGAAAACAATACGATTTTGTTTTACTGGCTCAAATTCTTTGTAGTCATTATTTCTGCAATAATCCAAAAACGGGGAAATAGATTTTACTTTAAATGACCTTTCATACTCTTTCATATTCACTCCCATTGTTTTTAAATTTAAAAAGAAGTTATATAAATAATATAACTTTCTTTATTAAAGGATTGTTTTGGTGGACTGCCAGGGGCTCGAACCCTGGACCCTTCGATTAAGAGTCGAATGCTCTACCAACTGAGCTAGCAATCCATACTTTTTCAATAAAAAACTATGTGTATTATACTATACACTTTTTTAATTGTCAATTCTTTTTTAAATAAATTAATTATTCATCTATATCATTATCAATTTCTATATTTCCATGTAACATTTCAAAATCTTTTATGTATCTTTTTATTGCTACTTCGATTTCTTTATTTTTACTTCTTCCATTGAATGTTGCCATATATTTCAATTTTAAATGTAATTGTTGTGATATCCTTAATGTATATTTTGGCTTATTCATTTTTGCCTCCTTTTTAAATTTTACAAGATACTAAATTAAAATTTTTAAAAATGACGGCATAAATTAGTCAATTAATACTCTAATTCGACAAAAAATGTTAAAATAAAAATTTGTGTGTCAATTTATCAGAAAATTTTATATATTTTTAGTATGAATTATAAATTTTTATATGTTGATAATCTTCTTTATAATTTGAGTAAATTTAAAAATAAAAAAATTTGTGCAATGGTTAAAGCTAATGCCTATGGTCATGATATTAAAAATATTGTTGAAATTTTAAAATCTAATGTTGATTATTTTGGAGTGGTTAATGTCGAAGAGGGAAAAATAGTCAGAAAAATTTGTGACAATCCTATTTTAATTTGCTCTAAAATCTCTGATGTTAAAACTTGCAAACAATATTCTCTTGATATGATGGTTGAAAATGATGAAGATATAAAAAAATCTATCAAAATTGGTTATCTAAACAACTTACATCTTAAACTTAATTGTGGAATGAATAGATATGGTTGTAATAGTCAGTTAAATTTGAAAATAATAAATCATTTACTTATGGAAAATGAAATTACTCTAAAGTCAATTTATACTCATTTTTCACAATGTAATAATAAATTTTTAACAAAAAAAGCCTATAATAAATTTTTGAATTTAAAAAAAGAAATTTCTCAAAATCCTTTAATATGTTTTGGGGGTAGTGGTATTTATAATTATAATTTTAATTATGACATGATTCGTATCGGTATTGGATTATATGGTTATGGTAATAATCTTTTACCTGTTATGGAAATTTATTCAACTGTTAATAAAGTTTTTTTTGCACAAAAAGGAGACTATATAGGTTATGGAAAAAAATATAAAGTTCGTCAAAATGGTTTTTATGCTGTTGTTGGGTTGGGGTATGGTGATGGACTTAGACGAAATTTAAGTGGTCAATTTTCTGTAAAAATTAATAACAAACTTTATAATTCTGTTGGTAATATTTGTATGGACGCTTTTTTTGTTCAGGTTGATGATAGTGTTTGTCCTGGTGATAAAGTTTGCGTAATGTGGAATGCTGAGGAAATGGCAAATAAAATTCATACTATTTCTTATGAAATTTTGACTGGTTTTTCAAACCTTAGAGGTAAGACTATATTAAAATATAATTAATTGTTTTGAAATTTATCATTTTAATGTTAAAATAATTCCTATGAGAATTGATTCAGGAAAATTTAAAGGACGTAAATTGATAGAAAAAAAGTATGAACATATTAGGCCTACAACTGACAAAGTTCGTCAGGCTCTTTTTGTCAAACTTCAATTTTTTTTAGAAGGTAAAAAAGTCCTTGATTTATGTTGTGGAACAGGCGCTATGGGAATTGAAGCACTTAGTAGAGGTGCTGAAGAGGTAATTTTTGTAGATAAAGATTTTAGAAGTGTTGAATTAACTAAACTTAATTTGAGTTGTGTTGGTGCTGTAAGTAAAGTTTATAAAAGAGATGCTTGCTCTTACATCGAAAATTGTAACGATGTCTTTGATTTAATTATTTTTGACCCTCCTTATAAAAGTGGACTTTATGACAAGGTGATTCCTTTAATATTTGAAAAAAATATTCTATCAGAAGATGGTATTTTAGTTTGCGAACATTCTTCAAATGATAAAATAGACATAAAAAACTTTAAACTTTTAGATGAAAAAAAATATGGAGATATTACTTTGACGTATTTAACAAAATAGTTTTGTGTCATAACTTTTCAAATTTACATATTTAATAACACTTGAAGGAGTGTTATATGTGTGGAATTTGTGCAAGTTTAGGAGAATTTAATCAAATCCCTTTGGTTGTTCAAGGATTAAAAAAGCTTGATTACAGAGGCTATGATGCTTGTGGAATTGGCTTTTTTATAAATAATGATTTAAAAATTGTTAAATCTGTTGGACAAATAAAAAAACTTGAAAAAAAATTGGTTGATTTTAAATCAAATATAGTTATTGGACATACCAGGTGGGCTACTCATGGCGTTGTTAATGAAATAAATGCACACCCTCACATATCTCAAGATGGAGAAGTTGCGTTAGTTCATAATGGTATAATAGAAAACTATAGAGAACTAAAACAAAAAATTGGTGGGAATTTTTATTCTCAGACTGATACTGAAATAATTGCTAATTTGATTTCAAAAAAAACAGGAACAAATATTGAAAAGTTGATTAGTGCTTGTAAAGAATTAAAGGGTAGTTTTGCTCTTGCTGTTTTATTTAAGAATGATAATCAAATTTATCTCGCAAAAAGAAATAGCCCTCTTTTTATTGCAAATGGTAAAAATTGTATAATGGCTGGTAGTGATTTGGGGATTTTTAATAAAAAATTTGATGAATATTATTGTCTTGAAGATGATGAATTTGCAGTTTTAAATTTAAAAAAAATCATTTTTTATAATCAAAACTGTAAAAAAATCGATAAAAAACATACATTTTTTGATAATTTTGATTTTTCAGAAAATAAAATTGAAGAAAAATATTATATGTTGAAGGAAATTAAAGAACAACCAAATGCTCTAAGAAAAACCTTTTTTGAATATTTTTCTAAATCTCAATTAATTGATATTAATAATTTTAAAAATTTTAATAGTTATCATTTTATCGCTTGTGGAACAGCTTATCACAGTTGTTTGCTGGGCGCTAAATTCTTTCAACATTATTTAAGAAAAAAAGTTTCTGTATCTATTGCTAGTGAATTTAGATATGATGATAATATTTTATCAAAATCTTGCCTCTATATTTTTGTAAGTCAAAGTGGTGAAACTGCTGACACGATTGCTTGTGCAAAACTGATTAAAGAAAAAGGATTTAAAACTTTGGCTGTAACAAATGTACCATTTTGTTCGTTGAATGGGATTGTTGATTATGTTTTACCTACTTTTGCTGGTAGAGAGGTTGCTGTTGCTTCTACAAAAGCATATACAACTCAAGTCTATACCTTATTGATTTTTGCACTAACTTTATCTGAATTAAATAATCAAGATTTATTAAAAAAATTTGCACTTTCGTACAAAGTACAGTTTGTTGGAGATGATTTAATTAAAAATATACTCAAATTCAAAAAAATATTTTTTATTGGTAGGCAACAAGATTATATTACTAGTTTAGAAGCAAGTTTAAAACTTAAAGAAATTGCATACATAAATTGTATTGGTATTGCTGGGGGAGAGTTGAAACATGGAACTTTGGCTTTGATTGATGAAGATACTTTGGTTATTGTTATCTCTACAATTTATCAACTTAAAGAAAAGACTGAGAGTAATATTCAAGAAATTAAGGCTAGAGGTGGAAAAATTTTGCTAGTTTCTCAATTTAAACATGACATTGACTATGATTATTCTATTATTTTACCTAGTTATGAAGAATGTTTTATGCCGATTGTTTCTATTGTCCCTTTACAATATTTAGCATTTAGTTTTTCTGTTAAACTTGGATTTAATCCTGATAAACCAAGAAATTTAGCTAAAGCCGTTACAGTTGAATAAAAAAACACGTATTAACGTGTTTTATATTTCGGGGTCGAATTTTTCAAATATTATGTTATCACAATATTTCACAACTCTCATATATTCTTCTTTACTGTGAACTACCCATGCAAGTAGGGGTAAATTCTTATATTTTTTCACAAATCTATTTGGAAGTGCTGATGCTTCATAAGATATAAAATTTGGTTGACTTAATTTTTTATTAAACCACATTCTTTTCAATAAAAATTTTCTTACAAAACTAAGGCTTTCTCCTTTAAAATATCCTGAAAGTTGACCTCTTATAAAATTTGGTGCATGTTGTTTGATGTAGTTTAATGAAAATGGATTAAAGGATTGAACAGCAAATTCTCCCTTATAATTTTTCAATATATCTATTATTGCTTGTTCCAATTTGCCAACTTTGTATTTATTTTTTATTTCAATTAGTAATGGAACTTTGCCATCAACTAAATCTAAAACTTCTTTTAATGTAGGAATACTCTCTTTTGAACCTTTCAATTTAAGAGCTTTTAAATCTTCTTTATTTAAAAATTTTACATAACCATCATTGCCAGTCATGCGTGCAAGACTTTCATCATGAAAAACTACAATAGTATCATCTGCTAAAATTTGAACATCTAATTCTATTGCATATCCTTTTTCTACTGCTTTTGAAAAAGATTCAAGTGAATTTTCTGGCACATTTTTATCATGTAAACCTCTATGTGCGATTGGAGTTTCAACTAGCCATGTTTTAAAAATATCTTCTTCCATAAATTCCTACCTTATTTTTTTTAAAGGATTAATTATTTATTTCTTTTATATACATATATAAATATAAAATTTTTTTTATTACTTTGTCAAACAAAACTTTAAAATTTTATAAGCATTTTTCTAGTTTTAGCTTTTTTTTGCTAACTTTTTTAATGTTTCTAATCTATTTTTTGCATCTTTTCCTCTAAGTTCCTTTATAGCTGAAAATCTACTTTCTCCATTAATAAACTCTTCATATTTTTCAAAATCTTGTGTGCTATCTATGGATAATTCATCATTTAGAGGGTTATATCTTATTAGTGACCAATATCCACTCTCTACTGCTTTTCTCATTTCAGTATTAGTTTCACTCATGTCAAATCCATGATTTACACATGGACAGTAGGCGACTATTAAACTTGGACCATTGAAACTTTCTGCTTCTTTAAACGCTTTGATACACTGTGTCATATTTGCTCCAAGACTTACTTGTGCAACATAACAATTTTTTGTAGATATTGCTATTGATACTAAATCTTTTTTCTTTGTCGATTTCCCGGAATTTGCAAATTTTACCATTGCTCCTCTTGGTGTTGATTTCGATGCTTGACCTCCTGTGTTTGAATATACTTCTGTATCTAAAACAAGTATGTTTACATTTTCTTTTCCATTTAGTATATGGTCAAGCCCACCATAACCAATATCATAAGCCCAACCATCTCCACCAATTATCCATACACTTTGTTCTTCTTTGGCTGTGTATTTGCTTCCTATTTTGATTCCTAAACCAAATTCAGCATTGTCTTCAAACAAAGAATTTGCCCATGCTGGTCCTTTCCCGTTTTTATCTTTTAAGTATGGGCAACTTGGAAAAGAACCACCATATATGCTTGAACAACCGGTTGCGTTTGCAATTATCATTTTATCACCAAATAATGTTGTTGCAAGACGAATATATGGAGTTTCACCACACCCACCACAAGCACCCGAAAAACCAAAATAACAATCTTTGAATTGTAGACCTTTTGGTAAGTCTGTTGAAAAAGGAGTTTGTGTTTCAGTTTCTATTTCTTTTAACTTTTCATAATTTTCTTTTTCTTTATCTAAATATTTGTTTGCAATTTCCATTTTTAATGCTTTTTCTTTTGCTGGACAAGTTTTGGCACATACTCCACAACCAGTACAATCTTCTGGACTTACTTGAAGTCTATAATAATAACCATTCATTCCATAAGCATTTGCAAATTCTATCTCTTCAGGTGTTTTCCCTTTAACTAAAACTGGGCGTATTGCGTTATGTGGACAAGCCATAACACATTGACCACATTGAATACAATTTTTAGGTAACCAAATAGGTAGATGCAATGCAAAACCTCTTTTTTCAAACTCTGCTGTACCTTGTGGAACTATACCAGACTTGTTAAAGCATGAAACAGGTAGATTATCACCGTCTAATCTCTCTATTGATTTCATTATTTTTTGATAAAATTCATCATTGATATTTTTTTGTTTTAATCCTATATTTTTATAAGTTAATTTGGAAATATCAACTTTTTCTAATTTTTCAATAGTCTTTTTACTTGCTAAAAGGTTTTTTTCAATAGTTTTTTTACCTTTATTTGAAAAGGTTTTTTCAATATATTTTTTTATTTGTTCTTCTGCTTTATCAAATTCAATTATGTTTGATACTTTGAATAAAGCTGTTTGCATAATTATATTGATTTTATTTCCTAAACCTACTTCTTCGGCAATTTTTTGTGCATTGATTACATATAATTCAGCTTTTTTATCTTTTAAAGTTTTTTTGTATATATCTGGCAAAATTTTATCAATTTCATCTGCTTTAAATATTGAATTAATTAAAACTTTTCCTTTTTCTTTTAAACCATGCAAACAGTCATACCTATGGACAAATGAAAAATTGTTTATTGTTATAATATCTGCTTCTTCTACGAGATAGGCGCTTTTAATAGGTTTTTCACTTACTCTGACATGGGAGCGAGTTAAACTTCCACTTTTTTTGCTGTCATATTCAAAATAACCTTGTACATACGAGCCAAGTTCTTCTCCTAATATTTTTATTGTACTTTTACTTGCAGAAACTGTACCATCTGAACCAAGTCCCCAAAATTTCATTTGGAATTCTTTTGATTTTAAGTTGTATTCTGGAAGAGGTAAAGATGAGTTTGATTTATCGTCTATTATTCCAACTGTAAAATCATCTTTTTCATTTTCAAAATTATCTATTACTGCTTTGACCATTTTAGGGGTAAATTCTTTTCCACCAAGTCCATATCTTCCACCAAATATTTTTATATTTGATTTATTTTTAAGTGCATTTACGACATCTAAATATAAAGGTTCTCTTGCACCACTTTCTTTTGTTCTATCCAATACAATGATTTTTTCAACGCTTTCAGGTATGATTTTTGCAAAATTTTCAGAATCAAATGGTCGATATAAATGTACAGATAAAAGTCCGACATCTTTTATATTTTTGTCATTTTCAAGCACTTCACTTATTGTTTCACAAGAACTTGCCATACTTATTATAAGCTTTTTAGGTTTTTTATTGCCAATTAATTCAAAAGGTCTATAATTTCTTCCTGTTACTTTATAAAAATCTTTTAAAATAGTTTCTAAAATATTATAAATTTTGTCATATCCACTTGTAGATAACTCTCTATTTTGAAAAAATACATCTGGATTTTGAGCTGTACCTTTTTGATAAGGGGAGTTTGGATTCATTCTTGTATTTTGAAATTCTTTTATTTCCTTTAATGGTAACAATGCTTTTATTTGTTCATCTGACAAAGCGTCTATTTTTTGAATTTCATGTGAGGTTCTAAAACCATCAAAAAAATGTATTACAGGTAAAGATGCTTTATATGCTAGTATGTGGGAAATTAAAGCAAAGTCATGCGCTTGTTGAACTGATGCTGAACATAGTTCAATACAGCCTGTTTGCCTTACAGCCATTACATCACTATGGTCACCAAAAATTGATAAGGCATGAGTTGCTACTGTCCTTGCTGCTACATGAATTACGCAAGGTAGATGTTCACCAGAAAGTTTATATAAATTTGGTATCATTAAAAGTAATCCCTGACTTGATGTAAAAGTTGTTGTCATCGCTCCAGAACTTAAACTTCCATGTAAAGTTCCAGCAACTCCTCCTTCAGATTGCATTTCAATTAAAGTTGGTAATTCATTAAATATATTTTTTTCTCCTATTGAAACTTCACTATCACAATATTCTGCCATTGGTGATGATGGTGTGATTGGATATATTGGTATTACTTGAGATAATTTGTATGCTATCATTGCTGCAGCTGTATTTCCGTCAACTACTTTTTTCATAAAAACTCCTTTATTATTTTAAGAATAAAACTTTTTTATTAAACAAGTCAAATTTTATTGAAACATTTATTTGATTATTATATTTAAATCATGTAAAATATATATATGAGAAATTTAAAAATTATTATTGAATATAATGGTGCTAAATTTTATGGTTGGCAAAAGCAAAAAGGTAAAAGAACAGTTCAAAGTGAATTAGAAAATGCCTTTTTTACACTCCTTAATGAACATATTGAAGTTGAAGGTAGTGGAAGAACAGATAAAGGAGTCCATGCTTTAGGTCAAGTTGCTTCTTGTCAAATTAATTCTTCTATACCTGTTTCAAATATTAAAATTGCACTTAATAATCTTTTACCTGACGATATAAAAATTGTCAAAGTTTGTGAAGTTGATTCATCTTTTCACGCAAGATTTTCTGCTAAAACAAAAACTTACAAATATATGGTTAAAGTAGGAGGCGATAGACCTGCTTTATATCATGACAATTTGGCTTATTATCCATTTCAAGTCGATTTTGAAAAAATGATAAAAGCTTCCAAATTGTTAGTAGGAAAACATAATTTTCATGGGTTTTGCGCTTCTGACACTTCCGTAAAAAACTTTGAAAGAGAAATTTTTGATATCCAAATTAAGAAAAAAGGTAGAATTTTTACTTTTTTTGTGACAGGTAATGGATTCCTTTATAATATGGTTAGAATTATTGTAGGAACTCTTTTAGACTTGGGAAGAGGTAAATTAAGTGAAGATGATATTTCAAAAGCTTTATCTTTAGGGGAACGAAAATTCGCAGGAAAAACAATGCCTGCTTGTGGACTTTATCTTGAAAAAGTTTGTTATTTAGATTAAAAACTTGACTTATAAATTTTATTAGTGTTAAATTATTTTTGGAGATTGTAGTTATGATTGATATTAATTTGATTAGAAATAATAGTGAACTTGTTAAAGAAAATATTAAAAAGAAATTTCAAGATAAAAAACTTCCTCTTGTCGATGAAGTGTTAAATCTTGATAAAAAAGCTAGAACTTTAAAACAAGAAAGAGATTCTCTTCGTCAAAATAGAAATGCTTTTTCTGATAAAATTGGACTTCTTATGAGAGATAAAAAAATTGAAGAAGCAAACAAGATTAAAGAAGAAGTTAGAAAAATTAATGAAAAAATTATTGAAGTTGAAAAAGAAGAAGAATTAATTTCAGCAAAAATTAAAAAAGACATGATGTTAATTCCAAACATTATTGCTGATGATGTGCCTATTGGAGAAAATGATTCTAAAAATGTAGAAGGCGAAAGATTCTTAGAACCTAAAATTCCAGATTTTGAAATTCCATATCATACAGATATTTTAGAAAAACTTGGTGGCATTGATATTGATTCTTCAAGGAGAACTAGTGGTCAAGGCTTTTATTACCTTATTGGTGATATTGCAAGACTCCATAGTGCGATTTTAAGTTATGCACGTGATTTTATGATTGATAAAGGTTTTACTTATGTTGTACCACCTTTTATGATAAGAAGTGAAGTTGTAAGTGGAGTCATGAGTTTTGAAGAAATGGACGATATGATGTATAAAATTGAAGGTGAGGACCTATTTCTTATTGGTACAAGTGAGCATTGTATGATTGGAAGATTTATGGGGCAAATCATCGATGAAAATAAACTTCCTTTAACATTGACAAGCTATAGTCCATGTTTTAGAAAAGAAAAAGGTGCTCATGGTATTGAAGAACGTGGTATTTACAGAATTCATCAGTTTGAAAAACAAGAAATGATTGTTATTTGCAAACCTGAAGAAGCAAATGATTGGTATGAAAAAATGTGGCATTATACGGTTGAACTTTTTGTGAGCCTTGAAATTCCTGTCAGACAACTTATTTGTTGCAGTGGAGATTTAGCAGATTTAAAATATAAGAGTTGTGATATTGAAGCATGGAGTCCAAGACAGAAAAAATATTTTGAAGTTGGCTCTTGTTCAAATCTTACTGATGCACAAGCAAGAAGATTAAATATCAGATATAAAAATAAGAAAGGGGAAAATGTTTTTGCTTACACTTTAAATAATACAGTTGTTGCTCCACCAAGAATGTTGATTGCATTTATTGAAAACCATTTACAAAAAGATGGAAGCGTAATTATTCCTGAAGTATTAAGAAAATATATGGGTGGAAAAGAAAAAATTGAAATAAAATAACAAAAAAAACATCAAAATTGATGTTTTTTTTAATTTAAAAGTAATTTTTATTTAATTTTTCGATATTTTTATTATAACAAACATTTATTCTTTCTTCAAAAATTCTTGATAAAAATCCTGCTGTATTATCATCATCATTTTTACAAAATAAATTTATTTTTTTAGGTGACATATCTATTAAAGATGAAATTAGTCCTTCTTTAGATAAGTTTTCACCGGGGGTGCTTTTATTTTTTTGTTTTATTATATATCCATTTTCTTCTTCAAAAACATTGATTTCATCTTCACATACTTCTAAATTATCTATCAAAAATTTTAATAAATCAAAGAAAGCATCATTTGAAACTAGATAATCGCCATTTTCATTCGCCAACGTGATAAGTTCTGACCATTTATCTCTTAAACCTTTTAATTTAAAATAATAAAAACTATCCAAATGTAAGTTTTTATCTAAATTTAGATTTTTACTGATGATATAAAAATCAGTTTCTTTATCAAAATTTATTAAAGCCTTTTTAAATGCCATTAAACTTATGTTTTCATGTATCGGTAAATGTAAGTTTTCTGTCAAAAATCGCTCTTTATAAAAATTGCTTATTACCTTTATTATTGTCCTTTCAATTAATATATCTGCTCTAGCCTTTTCGGTTAGGGGACACCCAAAAACTATGTTGATACAATCAAATTCTTCATAACAAGTCACTACTGCCTCTAATTCCTTAGATTGTGATTTTAATGTTTGATAAATGTATTTTGCAATTTCAATATTTTTACTATTGACAGTAATAGATAGTTCCAACATACAAAACTCCTTACCACACTATTTTATGCAAGCACTTTAAAAATACTCAAAATTTTCTTTTTATTTTTGTCAAATGTAATTTTTATTTGACTTTTTATTTATTTTTATAAGATAATATCTTATGAAAAGGAAATAATAAGGTTGTGAAGAAAAAATTTTGTTTTCTACTTTTGATTGTTTTAATTATGCCTCTTTTTGCTCTTATGGGTTGTGGAGAAGTTGAGTCATATAATTTCTCTTTTACTAAAAGTTCAGAAATGTCTGGTAGCATTTATGGCACTGGTATATCTTCTACGACAGGCAAGGGCACATTCTCCGAAGGTACAATCATTTCAATTACTGCAAATGCAAATAAATATTTTTTAGGTTGGATTTTCCAAGGCTCTTTGCTTTTAACTGACGGTGGAAATTACACTATTTCCAACACATTAAATGAAGATGAAACAATAAAAACTAGCACACTTTCTTTTGCTGCAAATTCATCTACTGCAGGAAATTATACTGCTGTTTTCTTTGATAATAATGTAATGTACGCAAAATTTGATGGTTTTAGAATCTCAAAAGATGAAAAATGGCCTGAACCTGTAGATGAAGTAGGAGAACAAGATTTATTGTTTGAAAGCATAAATCAAATGTCTATTTCTCAAGGAACTTCTAATTTTACAAATATTTATTTACAAAATAATATTCCTATTTATGATAATGTAAAAATAAAGCCAGAAAATGAGATTTACGATATAATTAGATTAACAAATAAAAATGATTCTACACGACAACCAAAACAAATTAATGCAAGTTTAAGACTTGATGCTAATAAACAAATTACCTTTAATACAAATATTTACTATAAAAATAGTGATGAAAGCATCAAATTTAGCGATGGAACTTACGATTTAAAATTTACTTTTTCTGTAAATGAAGAAAATTATTATCTTTATATAACTTACAAATCTTTATCTTAAATAAAAAAAATGCTTGACAATTTCAAATTTTTAACGTAAAATAAATATGTAAATTGAAAGACAAGTAGCGTTAACAAGGTGTTCAGAGAAGGGTTGTTTGGTGAAAAACCTAAACTAAGTTAAATTGCGAAACCACTTTCTTTCACTTGAATGTGAAATTTACTTTTTAAGAGTGGCATATCAAATGATGTGCAATTAAGGTGGAACCACGGTTATATTTAATCGTCCTTAAATTCAAGTAACACTTGTTTTGAGGACTTTTTTTATAGTTTTCAAAACAAAAAAGGAGATTAAAATGAAAAAAGAAAAAGATGAAAAATTGCATACTTCTAGGCATAGTTTGGCTCATATTTTAGCTAAAGCTATTATGGAACTTTATCCTACTACTAAACTCACTATAGGACCAGCGATTGATGATGGATTTTATTATGATTTAGATTTAGATGAAATGTTAACTCCAGACAAATTTGATGCTATCGAAAAGAAAATGAAAGAAATTATTGCAAAAGGTGAACCTTTTACAAAAAAAATTGTTTCTAAATCTGAGGCTTTAAAATTATTTAAAGATAATCCATATAAAACTGAAATAATTAATGATATTCCAGAAAATGAGGATATCTCTATTTATTATACGGGTGATGATTTCTTTGATTTGTGCTCTGGACCTCATGTTGAAAGTAGTAAAAATTTACAAAACTATGCTTTTAAAATTTATGCAGTAAATGGTGCTTATTGGCGTGGTAATGAAAAGAATAAAATGCTCCAAAGAGTTTATGCTTATGCCTTTCCTGATAAAAAACAACTCTCTGAATACATTTCTATGCTTGAAGAAGCAAGAAAACGTGACCATAACAAATTGGGTAGAGAACTTGAACTTTTTACTACTGTTGATTATATTGGACAAGGTCTTCCAATTCTTTTACCTAAGGGTGCAAAAATCATTCAAATCATGCAAAGATTTGTCGAAGATGAAGAAGAAAGAAGAGGTTGGAAACTAACAAAAACACCTTTTATGGCAAAAAGCGATTTATATAAAATTTCTGGACATTGGGACCATTATAAAGACGGAATGTTTGTTTTGGGAGATGAAAAAAAAGATAAAGAAGTCTATGCACTTCGTCCAATGACTTGCCCTTTTCAATATCAGGCATATCTCAATAAAGCTCGCTCATATAAAGATTTACCTCTTCGATATGATGAAACTTCAACTTTGTTTAGAAATGAAGCTAGTGGTGAAATGCATGGTCTTATTCGTGTTCGTCAATTTACCATCTCTGAAGGTCATTTGATGTGTACACCTGAACAACTTGAAGAGGAATTTAAAGGTTGTTTGGAACTTGCTATATTCATGCTTAAGGCAGTTGGACTTTATGAAGATGCATCATATAGATTTTCTCAATGGGATAAAAATAATAAAGAAAAATATATTGGAACAGAAGAACAATGGAATGAAGCTCAGTCAACTATGCAAAAAATTTTAGACCATCTTCAAATACCATATGAAATCGCTGTTGGAGAAGCAGCATTCTATGGTCCTAAACTTGATATTCAAATCAAAAATGTTTTTGGTAAAGAAGATACATTAATAACAATTCAAATTGACCAAATGCTTGCAGAAAAATTTGGAATGGAATATACAGATAAGGACGGACAAAAGAAAAATCCATATATAATTCATCGAACAAGCATAGGTTGTTATGAAAGAACTTTAGCTTATTTAATTGAAAAATATGCAGGTGCTTTTCCACTTTGGCTTGCACCAGTTCAAGTGAAAGTTTTGTCATTAACAGATAGAAATAATGAATATGCTCAAAAAATTTATAGTGAGTTGAAGGATAAGGGAATACGTGCAGAACTTGATGATAGAAATGAAAAAATTGGCTATAAAATTCGTGAAGCATCAAGTATGAAAATTCCTTATTTGATTATTGTTGGTGATGAAGAAGAAAAAAATAATCAAATTTCAATTCGTGGAAGAGGTTTTGAAAATAAGACAGGTATTAATTTGTCAGATTTTGTCGAAAGACTAGAGAACGAGATAAAAACTAGAAAAATTAACTAATTTTTTAATTAAATATTGAAAATTCGTTTTGAGTATGTTAAAATATATGATATATTAAAAGGAGTAACGCATATGGGTTTTAATGAACTTGTGTTGCCACTTGGAATCATAATTTTAATGTTGGTTACAAGTTGTATTTCGAGATAAAAAGGAGAATAAAATGAATAATGTTTGGAATTGGGTTTTGATTGCTGTTGTGGTTTTACTTTTGATTGCATTGCCTATCATGATGAATAGACGTAACAAAAAAGAAACAGAAAAAATACAAGAGCAAACAAACTCACTTAAGGTTGGAGATAAAATTCTTACAACAAGTGGTGTTTATGGGACTATTACTGAACTTGTTTTTGATGAAAGCAAAAAAACTGTAGTAATTGAAACAGGTGGAAAAAACAAAAGTTATTTAACTATTGATGCTTATGCAATTTATACAGTTTTTAAAAGTGATGCAGAATTAGCACGTGAAGCAGCACTAAAAGAAGATAAAGAAAATAAAGAAGAAACTAAAGAGAAAAAATCAGATAAGAAAAAATCTGAAAATAAAGATGAAAATGTAATTGTTGAAGAAAAACCTGAAGAAACAGACGTAAAAGTTTCTAATGCGAAACCAAAAACTAAAAAAAATAAATAAAAAGAGTTAAAAACTCTTTTTTTTATTAAAAAAGATTGATTTTTGTCGAAAAAAGAGTTATCATAAATATATGAAAAAGATAGTTTTAAGTTTATTAATACTATTGTGTTTTACACTTTTAGGGACAAGTGCAATTATTTTAACGGGCTGTGGTGAAACACAAAGCGAAAATGGTGGAACATCTGACCCTGAAAACCCAGAAAATCCAGATGACCCAGAAAATCCAGACGAAGCACAACAAGAAGCTTATGCTACAGACCAAATTTATGCTATTTTAACTAGGGTATATTATGATAATACTAGTATTGTTTGTAGTGGAAAACCTACTAATGGAACTGACTATTCAAGTAGTACAGGAGGGAAAAATGGTACAGATAGTGGAGCTAATTTAGCAGATAAAGTTGGAAATTTTGAATATGGAAATTTGAATGAAAACATGATTGGAGAAAGTGTTACTCAAGGCACTGTTAGAGCTTATTTTGGAACGAATATTGTCTCTACAAACACGCATAGAGAGGGATTAAATTATGTAAGGGTTTATCTTTATAATCTTGTAAGTAAATTAAAAAGGAATATTACACTCACTGCATATAGTAGAGAAGTTGATGGTGTTTTATATGAACCTGTATCTTATTACACAAAAAGTAGTGGAGATTTATATATTAGTGCTACATATAGAGCAGTATGGGGATATGGTTCAAATGCTTCGGATAGGTCAACAAGTATGAAAATTACGCAAAATTATTCTACAGCACAAAATGGGACAACAAGTCAATTTTTTGGGGATATATATGTAAATTATTATCAAAACTATACTGTAAAATATTATAAAGAAAAACCAAGCAGTAGTTCAGATGAAACTTATTATTCTGGTAAGTATTCATGGCACGTTCAATCAGGTTTAACATTTGGTTCTGGAATTACAAAGACTGGATATACTTTTGCGGGTTGGAAGGATTATAATAATAATTATACATCTACCATACCAGGAGGAACATCAGTCAGTTGGAGTGAATATTGGAACACTTATAAGCATCCAACTAAACTTTATGCAACATGGACTATAAATTCATATACTTTAACGGCGAAACCAAACGGAGGCACGTTTTCATCATCGAACCCAAGTGGGTGGTCGTCGAGTGGGTCAAATAAAATTAAAACACTAACGTATAATTCGACATATGGAACATTGCCCTCGTCGTCATATATATCAAAAACAGGATATACATTATTAGGTTGGTCAACAAGTTCAAGTACATCATCTACAAATGTTGATTCTTCAACGAAGATGGGAACATCAAGTACAACAATATTTGCAGTATGGACGGCGAATAGATATAAAGTCACACTGAACACCAATGGTGGAAGTGGAGGAACATCGTCTTTTTTTGCCCTTTATGACAGTTCAAACAAATATTCAACATCAACGACCACATCAACAATGAGTTTAAGCACTCCAACAAGGGCAGGATATACATTTGGTGGATGGACAGCGACACAGAATGGAACAAATACCGTAATTAATTCAAGTGGAAGTTATGTGGGGTATTCAGGATATACAACAACATCGAGCCCGTATTATTGGAAAAAAGCAGGAACGGCAACTTTATATGCGAAATGGACGGCGAATAGATATCAAGTCACACTGAACACCAATGGTGGAAGTGGAGGAACAACATCTTTTTATGCGCTTTATGATAGTTCAGACAAATATTCAAATTCAACGACTACATCAACAATGGATAGGTTAAGCACGCCAACAAGGACAGGATACTCATTTGGTGGATGGACAGCAACACAAAATGGAGCAAATGTCGTAATCAATTCAAGTGGAAATTATGTAGGGTATTCAGGATATACAACAACATCGAGTCCATATTATTGGAAAAAAGCAGGAGCGACAACTCTATATGCGAAATGGACGCCTGCAACAAGAACTATAACGGTTAAGATATATACTTCAACCACAGGAGCAAATTCATACTCAGAAAATAAAGATGGGGGAATTGTAAAAATATCATATACTAGGGATTCTAATGGAAGCCCAGACGAACGTGCCTCAGCAACTAGTACAGGTTCATCATTATCAGTCACTGCGTTACAGAATTTTGCAGCAACAATAGATTGTACGGAAAGTAGTGGATATAAGTTTATGAATTGTATTACAACAGAATCAAAAACTTATACATATGACAAAACATCAGCACCAAAAACTTCAGTTTCTGTGGATTCTGGTACGTCTAATGTAACATATTATGCATATTTCAAAAAACAAGTAAATCCAATATATAAGGAAGGCTCAAACTACTATATAAATTATGGAATGTTTCCACAGGCAGAATCATTATCATCAATAACAGGTGGAGCAACAACAGGTTCAAAAATGACGATAAAAGGTGTAGGGTATGATATATATAAGGATTCGTCAAATAACTATTACTTAAAATATAACAATGCTTATTTCAAATTTAAACCAATAAAATGGAGGATATCAGGTACTGGATTAGGGAACTATGGTTCATATGTAACGAATGTAACTTTGATATCCGACCAAGTGTTATATGCAGATGCAATATTGATGGATGTGAACAGTATAGACATAACTACGAATAACTGGTCATTTATAAATAGTGATATATATAAAAATATACAAAGTTTAGCCGGTATAGGTGCATTTGGAATAACTAATACTAACAAATCAATAGCAAATGATTATTTTCCAAAT
>CANQFL010000011.1 GCA_947598785.1 uncultured Clostridia bacterium | reverse complement strand
CCTACAGGTGAACAGGGTCCACAAGGTTTACAAGGTGTTCATGGAGATGTTGGGCCTCAAGGTGACCAAGGAATACAAGGAGTTCCAGGACCTCAAGGACCAGTTGGGCCTCAAGGTCCACAAGGTTTGCAAGGTGTTCCAGGAGAACAAGGAATACAAGGAGAAAGAGGTCCAGCAGGGCCTAGAGGTGAAAGAGGTTTTATAGGTCCGACTGGTCCTTATCAAATTAAAGCTGCTTATGTAGTTTCATGGAATGATAATTATAATGGTTTTACTTTTGATGCTTATAAATTGGAATCTAATGCTAGAGTTCCATTTATGAGAAAAGAAACAGATTATGGAGATATTATTAATATTGATTCTGCAAATAACACAATTACTTTCAACTCCACTGGCGTTTATTTAATATCCTTATGTTTCTGTTACCGGCAATTTTGCTTCTTATAAAGATTTTTCAGCAATTGCGTTTAGAGAAGTTGGTACTGATAACATTCTCGCAGCCTCTAACTCATGGAATTTGGATAGTAAAAGTTCAACAGCAACAGGTCAAGGAGTTTTTGTTGTTTCTGATGTGAATGCAAAATACGAATTAGTTAATGTTAGCACAGTTCCAGCTTATCTACAAGCCTGTGACATAAATTTTACAGTTTCTAATTCATATTTTTCAAGCGTACTTGTCAGTTTAGTTTTTATTAAATTAAGCCCATAAATTAAATAAAATAAAAAACAATATTTTATATTGTTTTTTTTGTCAATAAATTATTTAATTTTGATATATTTTTTTCAACTATCTCAAGTTGACTTTGTTCTATTAAAATTGAAATTAAATCTTTTGTTATTTTTATATCTATATAGTTTACATCTTTTAACAAATATTTCAAAGTTTTTATTCTGCTAACATTATTCTCTTTGGATACTAAATAAATCATGCTTAAATTTTGCTTTATGTTTATTCCGACAAATGAAGAGGTTTGCTGAGTTATTTCAGTACCTTTGAGATTTGGTTTTTCACTGCTTTTACAAATAATTTTTACATTTTCTTCTTTTGCTATTTGCGTACAAGATTTGCTTAATACTTTTGCTCCTGTTTCTGCATAATTCAAGGCTGATTGAAAATCTACTTGTTTATATTTTTTAAAATTTCCTCTACGTGGGTCTCCAGCACAAATTCCATTAAAATCAGAATAAATTTCTACATCACACTTAAAAGTTGCTCCCAAAGCAACAGCTGTAGTATCAGAACCACCTCTTCCTAATGTGATTATGTTCTCAGTTTCATCTATTCCCTGAAACCCTGCAATAACAACACAATCATATTGTTCTAGTTTCTCTTCTATAATAGATTTTTCTATTTTTTCAATATGTCCATTTCCAAAATTTCCATTTGTAAAAATTTTTGCTTGCCAACCTAACAAACTACACGCTTTTACCCCTATCTCACATAAACTAATCGAAAATAAACTTGCACTTATTGTTTCACCACACGATAACAAAACATCTAACTCTCTTTTATTTGGTTTTTTAGCAAATTTGTTTGCAAGTGCAATTAGATTATCTGTTGTATTTGACATAGCAGAAACAACAACTATAAGTTTTTCACTTTTACATCGTTTTTTTATGTATCGTGCAATTTTTTTTATTTTTTCTTTATTCCCTAAACTTTTTCCTCCAAATTTGAGAACAATCATGTAACCTCCTATCAATAATATCAATATATTCAAAAAATCATACTTTGCTTATAGCACACTTATTTGCACTTTTTAATATATTAAAAATATGGAAAAATTTTTAAATATTGCAGTTGTAGGTGCAACTGGACTTGTAGGTCAAAAAATTGTTGAAGTTATAAGAGAAAGAGATATAAATGCTAACCTTTACCTTTTTTCTTCAACAAATGAAACTAAAGAAATAAAAATAGCAGATAAAAATTATAAAATACAAAAAATTGATTTAAATAATCTCCCTAAATTAGATTATGCTCTTTTTGCAGTAGAAGCGAATATTGCTAAAGACCTTGCTCCCGAATTTATAAAAAGAGGCATAATTGTAATTGACAACTCAAATGCTTTTAGAAGAAGAAAAAGTGTTCCATTAATAGTCCCTCAAGTTAATGCTGACTGTATAAAGAAAAATAGTAAGCTTATTTCTAATCCTAATTGCTCGACCATACAACTTGTGACTATTCTAAAACCTTTAGATAAAAAATTTAAAATTAAAAGAGTGGTAGTATCTACATATCAAGCAGTTTCTGGTGCAGGACAAAATGGAATCTTGGATTATATAAACAACACACAAACAAAATTTGATTATCCTATTAAAGACAACCTAATTCCACAAATTGATATTTTTTTACCTAATGGCTATACTCGTGAAGAAGATAAACTCATTTTTGAAAGTCGTAAAATTCTTTCACATCATGATTTACAAATCACAGCTACAGCAGTAAGAGTCCCCGTTTTAAACTGCCATAGTGAAAGTGTCAATATTGAATTTGAAAAAAATGTTAGTGTTAATAAAATTATTGAAACACTAAAACACGCCGATAACGTTATTCTAGAAGAAGATTTACACAAATTCCCTATGCCTATCTTCTGTGACGGAAGAGATGAAGTTTTTGTTGGAAGAATACGTAAAGACTCGAGCAAACCAAATTGTTACAATATGTGGATTGTCGCCGATAATCTTAGACGAGGTGCTGCATCAAACGCTGTAGATATTTTGCAATGTATGGAACAGAAAAAAATTCATTGATATTTATTTCAAATTTTTGTATTGATTTTTATTCTCTTTTATGTTATATATATAATATATTAGGAGAATTTTGTGGTTTTTGTTTTTGATTTAGATGATACAATTTGTGAAACAGATGCTTATAGTGAATATTATATAAACAAATTTTTTAAAGAAAATAATTGGAATTATCAACAAATTGCAAAGGTAACACGATTTGCTGAAGCAAAATTTAACTGGCCTAATGAAATGGCTAAAGCGTGGTATAAAAAATATGGTGACGAAATGATGTTGGAATTTTCTTGCAAAAAAGATGCTATAAAAACAATCAATACTCTTTATGACAATGGTCACAAAATCATTATTGCCACTGCTCGAAATTATGACTGGCATTCAAATCCAGAAGAAATCACTCTTCAGTGGTTAAAAAATGTTGGATTAAAAGTTTCAAAAGTTTATATAGGCAGAGTTGATAAAGAAATCGTTTGTGAAAATGAAAAGGCTGATTTTTTTATAGACGATGATATAAGCATAACAAAAAAAGTTTCCGAAGTTTTAAATGGTAAAGGGAAACAAGCTTTTCTAATGAATTCAGATTTTAACCAAACGCAAGAATGTCCATCAAATGTAAAAAGAGTATCAGGATTTAAACAACTAATGACTGAAATATCAAAATATACAGATGAATTAAAAAAATAAAAAACACTTTAAAAGTGTTTTTTTAAGAAATCAAATATTTAGCAACATCAACTAAACTATTTTCCAATGCATCAAGATAAGGGCGATTTTTTTCTGGGCTATAATATTCAGGTTCACTTTTCATATTGATTAAATCCTTAGGATTAATATTGAGTTTATCAACAATACTTTCACATAATAAATTGCTTATAACAAGAATTGCATTATCTTTTGTAATTGTCCTTGTAATTAATGCTCTTTTCAAAATTTCTTCTTCATTTATAATAGCTTCTAACGCTGAATTTAAAAAAAACTCCATCTTTTCCAGAGCAAATTCATTACCATTCGCCCCAGCTAACAATTCCCATTTCATATAATAGTCATAATTAGGGTATAATCTATCTTGGATTCCTTTATTAAAAAAATATGCAACACAATCTTGAGCAATACAGTCCCCAGCAAGAGCTTTTGTACAAAGTTCAGTAAACAAATCTGTAAACTTTATGCTGTCTATATTATCAAGGATTTCTTTTCGCATTTTTACAAATCCATCATATGCTATTTTTCGTTTGGTAAAATCTTGATAATCCAATTTTTTCTCCTATAAGAAAATTATAAAACAAATTAATTGAAAAAACAAGTAATTCAACCTAATTTTGCAATTTTTGATTTTTTTGCATCTATAAAACTATCTACAATAGCAATTTCTATCATTGGAATTCCAACTAACACAATATCTAAAATTCCAGCTAAAATAACAAATATGATATAATAGAAAGAAGGAACAACCAAAAATACATCAAAAAACAAGATAATCAAAAACATAAAAGTCATTGCAACACACATTGTAGCAAGTGCTAAAAGCTCATAGAAAAAGATATTCCATCTAAATCCTTTTGTCATTTCTTTACTTAAAGATAAAATCCCTTTAGTATCCAATTTTTCACTTTCAAAAATTATTAATGGTGTAAAGGAATAATTTAGCATTGTGATAATTCCAGGTATAATAAATAAACAACTCCAAAACAAAATAAGGAACATTTTTATAACAAACACACAAAATGTTTTAATATAAAGCTTTATTGAAACAAAGATATCTTCATAATGATATTTATCGCCATTTTCACATTTATATATAAAACCTAAAAGCCCCACTTCAAAGTAAATTAAAACAAGATAAGGTAGCGCTAAACTAATAAAAGGTATAAAAGCAGAAATAAAAATTGCAAATATCACTATCAAATTTGCGAAAATTATATCTGTTAAATCTCTATCACTATTTATAAGTTTATCATCAAAATACAATTTATTTTCTTTTCTATTAACATTTTTTGAATCTTTCAATCTTGACTTTTTATTTTCCATAAAAATATTATTATCAAAAAAAAGCACTTTAAACAAAAAGTGCTTTTTATAATATAGGTGAAAATAATCTAAATATTGCTTGAGCAAATTTAGTTAGCCATTTTTTACGTTTAAAATATGATAGGTCTGCTGTTTGACAATGTAATAAATCTTGTTGATAATAATTTCTATATTCTTGATTCAAGCAATGTGAATATAAAATTACAGTATCTTCAAAATTTAATCCAAATGAACGATTGTCAAGATTGCTTGTACCTATAGATAATAAATTATCGTCAACTACTATCGCTTTGCTATGCAAAAAGCCATCATATAAATAAACTTCTGCACCTAATTCAACAAATTCTTTTAAATAAGATAATGAAACCCAAAATATAGTCTTATAGTCAGGTTTTGAAGGAATCATAATCTTTACTTTAACTCCACTTGCGAGCGCTATTCTAAGTCCGGCCAAAAATGCACTGTCAGGAACAAAATATGGAGTTTGGATTAAAATGCTTTCTTTTGCATTAGTTATCATTTTAATAAATACTTCTTTAATTTGTTGAGCCTGGCTATCAGGACCTGAGGTTATAACCTGAAGATATGCATCTCCTTTTTGTTCTACCTCAGGAAAATATCCCTCATTTATATATTTTTCACTAGTATAATTTTCATTTTTTAAATATCTCCAATCATTAAGAAAAATATTTTGCAGAGGGTAGACTCCTGTCCCTTCAATTCTTAAATGTGCATCACGCCATGGTGAAACTTTAGCCTTTTTACCCATGTGGTCATCTCTAATATTGATGCCACCCGTGTATGCAATTTTTCCGTCAATAACTACTATTTTTTTATGATTTCTATAATTTAATTTGAGATTAATTAATCGAATATGAGCAAATGGAGGAAAAAATTCTGCAACATCTCCACCGACTTTTCTTAACTGACTGAAAAATGAACGTGGCGCTTTTAAACAACCTACAGAATCGTAAATAAGTTTAACTTTAACTCCTTCTTTAGCCTTTTTGATTAAAATATTCATTATTTTTTTACCAACTTCATCATCAGCAAAAATATAATATTCAATATTTATACTTTCTTTTGCATTTTCCAAGTCTTGAACAAGAGAATTTATTTTATCTTCTCCCCAAATAAAAATTTTAACATTATTTTTAGGACAAAGTGTTCCACCATAGTAGTAACAACACTTTACAAGTCCTTCATTTTCTGCTAAATTTTCTACCACTTCAGCTTGAGATACTATATATTTGTTAATAACTTCATCGTAGCCCACTTCATAAAGTTTATGATGTGAAATTAATCGTCGAACTCGGATTGACAATCCACTTCCAAAACAGATATATATAAAGTACCCCAATATTGGAAAGATTGTCAAAACCGTAGTCCAACTTATTACGCTTGATAACTTTTTTCTTTCAAGAAAAATCATAGAAAGGAAAAGTAAAAAGTTTATTGAAATGTAAGCTATAAATATCCAGAACCAAACACTCATTTATTTACCTCATATAACTTTAGTAAAATTAAACTTATATAAATTAATTGTCTCTATTCCATATATATTTTCATATACAAGGATATAATAATCAGTATTTTCTAATATTTTTGTATAATTTATATTTTCGTCCTTATCTAAAGCAGCAACTTGAGATGTAACACTTGAGAATGTATAATAGCCCAAAACGCTACCATTTTCTATATTCAACATATTCAAAACTTTTTTATCTACTGTAGCCTTTGTTAAATCTTCAACTATTAATGAAACATTGTATGCTTTATCATTCTTTGCCATATAAAAACTGAAATTGATTAATCTATATTTAACACTATTATTTGTTTTTATTTTTACTAAAAAGATTTTAGAAAAATCGGTATTTCCAAGATAAATGCTTTGTGTTGGATTAAATACATAACTAAATGTACTTTCATCGTAAGAATGATAAGAATAAGAAGCATTAGTATCTTCATCTACCAGAGAATTTAAATTTCTCATAGATAATTGAATACCCAAAACTGTTGCAACATCAATGTCAACAAGGTCCAAAATAGAAACTCTATAAAGCTTTTTATTGTCTTGGTCATAAACAAAATATTGTTTAGTTTTATCTAGTTCTGTTTGTTCATTGATTTCTCCAAGTTTTTCATATTCCCCTGAATCTGTTTGATAAAGCGTACCATTTGTAATATTTAATTTAGACTTTATGTCATCAAATGATTCTATATCATCTGATTTAAATACAACATCTGAATAAGCACAATACAAATTAAATTTAAATTTGAAATAGTATATGTCTTCTGAGGTTGTAACCCTAACAAACAAGTCAATAAATTGATTTTCTGTTAGATTGATTATACCTAAAGCTGATTTACTTATTATATTGTTTTCCAACTTATAATAAATTATATTTGTAATTTTTTGAGTATCAATCTTGGTTTTAAGTTTTGCCTTTACATATTCATCAAGATTTTTTGTTCGATATTCAGTATTTTGTGCTGCAACAACATTAACTTCTGTCATATCTTGGTCATTAATTTTATCATAACCATTAAATGTAAATTGTCCAAACCAATGTCTATAATCACTACCTTTGGTGGTTACAATAATATTTTTAGTTATAGTATCATTTTTTAAAGCAATATCTTGACTAAGTGCAGTCATTATACCTGTGGTAGGATTATATTCATAAAAGTTCAATTCAGTAATTCCATGTGTTGTTATACCAAAAGCATTTTTAATTGATGTTTTCAAATTGTCTAGAGTAAATTTATCTTTACTCTCCTCTCTAAATATTGGTACATTATAACTCTTATTACTGTCATCAATAATATGATAATTTACAGTCCACTTTTCAGAGGTAATATAGGTTCCATATGAATCTTGTCCTATTAAAAGATAATCTTTAGGTACATTATTCCCACTTGCTTCATTAAATGTTTGAATTTGGTTTGGAATTAAAGTAATTGTTTTGTCATCACAACTATAAAATATATAGTTGTAATTTAAGTTATACCCTTCTCTCCCGATTAATAAATTTGATAAATTATAATTTGCCTTTGTCCATACAACATCTATATTTTGTGTATTTCCGTTTGTTTTAAAGAACTTAATATTGACAATTCTAGTTTCTACTGTTGATGATTCACTGATATTTACAAGGAATTTTCTTGTTTCAATTCCAATGCCTGTTAGTTTTAGTTGTATTCCTTCTTTATCACCATCAGCATCTTCAATTGGAGTTAATAGTCCTCCGGAAACACTATTTTCAAAATTATACCATACAATTTGTTTATTATTTTCTTCATTTTTGTATTTACTATCTATACTATTCAATGTAAAGTTTCCTGTGTAAACATCATCATTCAAACTAGTATCCACAATTTGTTCATAATATTCTTCAACAGAAGTTCCATAAACTGTCAAATTGAATTTGCATAAAGTTTTAATAGTCCCAATTCCTATGTTGGCCGATCCATCATAATACAAAGTTCGTCCGGTTGCCAGAATATATATGTCAAAATTACCAGGTGTTGTAAAATAAGCTTTATCCAATTTATCCGCAGAAATATGATAAGTTGGAGTTTGACCCCGTTGTGCAATTCCTACACAATAATAGTGTCTATTTATTTCAATATTGTAATTTTGTTCACCTACTTTTACATTTATTTCTACATCTTTAAACATATTTACAAAGTCGGCTTGTGCTCCAGATTTAATAGCAAAATTACCCATATTCTGTATATTATCACCATTACTATAAGAGTTAGGTACAGTTCCATATCCACTCTTATATATGCTATATCCATTTGGTATAGTAATAATTTCATTACCAAAATAGCAAACTCCAGGATTTATATCATCTAATTTAGTCCAATCACTGGTATTTTTCTGCATACCAATATTAACAGTTGCAATCAACATACTATTCTGCTGTTCTTTCGTCCAAGTATCAAATTGGTCCTCAAATTTCAGTTCTGAACCTCCAGAAATATTGGCAAAAAGTTGAATTTGCAATGCATCACTTTCAACATCAAATTGTTTTGTAGTTGTAATTGTTCCGTTATGGTCAATATATGCTGCACCAGCATTTGATGATTCTGGGTCAATTCTATAATAAATCTCATAATTTCCATAATACATTGATAAACTTCCACTACGTTTCGTTTTAACTTGATTAGTTAACCAATCAAACGCTAAAATAACATAATTCACATTAGGAGAAAATTTTTCATCTGCACCTTCAGGTTTATTTTCTTCAATCTTATAATACTTTGTTGAAATATTTACAACTTGAACTGATTTTGTTTCAATATTATATCTAGGATAAACTTTAAATGTTGTTTTATATTTATTGAAGAACTTAGAGCCATTTAAAGAATCTTTTACATAATTCTTTAAGAAATAAAGTTCTACATTCCTATATCCGACCGAATCAGTTGTTGCATTTGACAATTGATTTATATCTTCAATATATAATCTTAACGCACCTGAATATAGACCTACATTGCTTAAATTATAACTCCCAAAAGTAATAGTTTCTTGTTGTTGACCTTCTGCTGAATTAAAACATAATATATTGTTTTCATTTATACGATATAATATATCATTATAACTTATTTGTGGATCAGGATTTTCTTCTGATTGCACTCCATTAATTAAATTTTCAACAATTTTAATTTTAAATTGTGTTGATGTATTAGGATTTTGAGTAAGCCAAGTTAAATTTTCTGAAATGCAAATATATTGTGTAGTAGGTGAATCATACAAGTTTTCAACAGTTACAATATCACTAGTTTTTAAATTATTTTCAGAACCACCATTTGTAAATTGCAATCCAATTCTTTGCTTTGGCTGAAGTTTAACTTCAAGTGTATCATTTAAAATAGAGGAAGCACTCGTACCGGTTGGTTTATTTCCATCATAAACAATCTTATTTGTAAAAATATCGTCTTTATTTGATTTAGAAATTGTAACAGTTTTACTTATTGTTAGTGTTTCAGCCTTTTTATCTACTGTTGGAGATTCTGATAAAGTCACAAACATAGTAAATGTTGCTTTGTCGTTATAACCATAATATTTTCCGTCAACATTTGGAACAACAAAATGTTCTATACCACTACTATCTTCTGCTTTATATTGAGTATAACTTGTCCCCATTAGAGTGTTGTAACTTTTTGACTCTACAATTTTTCCACTATTATCCTTTTTGATATTATTTTCATAAACAAAGAAATAATTAGAATCTGTTACTAATTGTGTGTTGTTTGTACTACCTACACCATATGTATCGTTCACTTCTCCTAATAGCGTAGCACTTTCTCCTTCAACATATTTGAATTCAACCGATTGAACATATACACCTTTTTGAGTTGTTGAAGATGATACTTCACTTTCCACTCCATCTACTATTTGCATTGTTTTTGTTGTTGATTCTTGATAAAGTTTAGAAAGATTGTTTTTAGCCAAACTTTCATCAGTTCCACCCAAACTTGTTTTATAACCAAACACATCAATTCCTGTTAATACAACAGCTTTTGTTGTGTCATCAAGTTCACCAAAGTTTGGTGCTTTATATGTGTCAATTTTTTGTTGTATTTGTGTTAATTTAGTTCCTGGATTCTTCTCATCTTTTCCATAAGAGACAGAATAAAGTGCATCTTTTTCTACCTTATATGTTTCATCTCCTAATTTATTTCCTGTTGTTTTGAACGATAATGTTATCATTGCATCAACTAATTCACTTTCTTTAAGTTCGTTATGAACAGGATTAACATTTACTATTTTATCCCATTTTAAATTATCAGAAAATAGTTCTTTACTACCTTTAATACTAATATCTTTCGATGTCCCTGCTTCAGATTGCCATTCTAATGTATCGCTTCGTTTCCAAACTTCTCCTGCATTCTCTCCATTTGTTAGTTTTGCTGTTAAAGTAATTTCTGTAAATTTAATATTAGCATCTTTTCTTTCAAATGTTAAAATATCTTTTCCTTCCTGATACTCAAATTCTTGATAAGTTATTTCTTGATTTGAATTTGTGGTATTGATTTCCTTAAATTGAAGTCCAAATATAAGTTTGTCACCTTCTGTCAAATCAAGCACACTGTTATCTGCAAAAGTAGGGTCAGAACCTGTTGGCTTAACTATGAAATAAAATCTAACTCTGAAACGATAACGATCAGAAAATTCTATCAACATTTGCCTTGTTCCAAGTGTTGTTGTTGGAACTTTAACTGCTAAATCGTTTGGCACTTGGTCTTTATTAGGTTCCCAATAAGGCAAAAAGAGTTCACTATGTTGATATTGATTATGAACCCAATATTTATAATTACTTTCATTTTTAAAATTATCTAATTCAGTCCAAAATGCTTGGAATGAATTATAAATTTTATTTTCATCTGTATTTGGTTCATATAGTCGATAAGAAAAGCTTTTCTCATTATAACTAGAATTATTTGATTTAGATATTTGAATAACTTTATTATTTACTTCAAGGTTATTAGTATATAAGTAAAAAATTTCTTCAGAAGAAATCTCATATGGATTATCTTTATTACTTAAAACTGAATAATAGTCAATAATCTCTGTTGATGTGACTGGAATATAATCACTGGATTTACTGTTTTTGAATTTAACTTGTGTATTAGGATTTACTTTAACTAAAATGTTAAAACTTTCAGAAGCATATTGATTTGAAATACTTCCTGCTTCACCTGGAAATGCAACTTGATATGTTAAACGTAACATAACATAATTTCCATCATTGCTAGCATTTAATCCTTCAATCTTGTAATCATAAGTTTTTTGAGTCGTTTGATCAACTTGACCATAATACCACAAATAGTTGTCAGTATTATCTCCACCATATGAAGAAACTCCAATCATATTCCCTCTTGGACTTAATCCCGTTGAATATTTTATTCCATTTCTATCATTGTTAACCAAATTTGTTTGTACATTTTCTGCTGATTTTAATAACTTATCTGCGTCTTCAGGAACATTATTTAAAGATAAACTATCAAATCCATATAATTGAAGCAAAACTTGCCCCATAGATTTTTTCATATCCGATGATTTAATTTTATAATTATAACGCTTATTAGTAATTCCTAAAGCACTGTAATCATCAATTAATGAATGAGTTTCTCCCGCATTAATAATTATTTCTATTTTTCCACTCAATGGGTCATTTTCCTTATTTCCACTTGATTGGATATCATTATAATTATTTTTTACATCAAATTCTAGTGCAAACTTGATTGAATAATTTGCAATAGTTGAAGATTTGCCTGACTTCTTATTGTATTGAACAAATTCATATGAAATATTTCCATTTTTTATAAAATTTTGATAGTCAGTGTAATCCAAGATTATCTCTTCAGGATTAATTAAATAAGAACCACGTTTAATTTTGATTGAATCACTTGCTTGTTCACTTGCTTGTTCTTGCAAAATTGCATATTCGTTTTCACCATCAAAATAAACAGGTTGAATTCTTGCTTCAAGTTCCAATTTCCCATCTTTAAATATACTCTCTTCACTTTGTCTATTGCTTCCAACAAGAGCATCTTCCCTTGTTAAATATACGCCATCATATTTTGTATATTCAACCAAACTTCTTCCAACATCATGATGAATTTCTTCACCTATTTGTCCATATTTTCCTCCTCTTATTGAAACAGTTACAATTTGAGAAGTGCTTGGATTAAGATATCTTAAGAAATATTCTTCTTGAGTTGCAGTCGATGTTAAAGTATATGTTGCAATTCTTTGTCTTGCAAATATTTTTGTATCTCCAGAATATTGTGCATATTTATTTAAATCTTCTACATAAATAAGTTCATTTTGGTCTGCATCTTGTTCAGGAATATTTGTATTAATTTTTATTGTTTTTTCTTTAAGGACTCTAACTTTATATCTCAATTTTACAGCATTAACTGTGATAGTGAATAGAACTTCATCATATGTCTGACTTGAAGAGCCATCTAATACAAATTTAAAGCCTATTGAATTAAAATCATCTTCTAAAAATGTGCTTTGATTTCCTTTTAATATATTTTTCTGGCTTGAACTTTTAGTAAATACATTATTTGCCCCCTCAGTTATATCATTATCATCATCTATATCATTATCATCATCTCTATAATATCCCTTAATACCATAATAAACTTTTAAATTTGCTGTGCTTGCTGACATATCAACTGCAACAGAATATGTTTTTACAATATCTTCATGTCCTTGAATTGGATTTACTTCAACTCTACTTTTATTGCTTAATAATGCATTTTGAACAAAAAATTCATTAATTTGCGTTGTGTAAACATTTTCGTCACTTTTTTGAGTTGTTCCAATTGTTTCCCATACAATTTCGTTTTGTTCTTTATTTTCTGGATTTGGATAATTTGCTGTTAATTCAACACTTCTATTAACACTATATTGATAAGTTATAGTTGTTTCAAATATATCCTTATTATTAAACTTATAACCAATCTTGATTTCAATATCGTGTAATACATTAGTGCCATCTGTTGGAATAGGACTAATATTATTAAATATTTCACCATTATTAGATTTATATGTTGTTCTATCGTCATCTATTGCTTGCAACATTTTAAATTTGCCATAAGTAGAATCTTTTATACCATAACTTTCAAATGTACTTTTGTTAATATTAAACAATTCTCCACCATAACGTGGATTAGTGTCTTTATATACTTTATCAGCACTTAAATCATAGGTTTTATTTTTCCCAACAATCAAATTAAACTCAAATTCATAAATAACATCTTTTGAAACATCTTTTGAAACAGTAACAGTACCTTTAAATTTAAAAGTATGTTCTTCAAATAAATATGCAAATTCAACTTTACCATTGTCAATTTTTACAAGGTCTTGGATTTTAATTTCTTTATTTGCAAACTTAGAATTTTCATTTCCATTTGTAAGTGTTAGTGCAATATTAGAAATGTTATATTCAGTATTATCCTTGTTTTTAATGCTATTAAATATACCTTTTGGTCCGTCTTGAGTAGAGAAGATGTTATAACTTTTTCCACCCTCAAAAACTTCATCGCTATAAGTAACAATAACATTGCTTGTAACATTTGCTTTTATTTTTAATATCGTTTTTTCTGAAACATAAATACCAAATGTCACATCGTAATCTTTTGTAATGGTGTTAATTGGTTTTATGTAAAGATATTTTTCTAAAGTTCCATCTACTGAATTAACTACAGTTTCAACAGGGCAATAAACATATTTTAAATCTTCAGCGTTTATCCAATAAGATTTTTCTCCTACATTAACATTTATTCTTTGTCCTGAAGTAAGTTCTTCATCAGTAGAAGTCCATTTATTAGTTAACATATCAAATTGTGCTATTTCACCTTCTTGAGCTTCTTGTGAAGTATATAGGTATGCACCCTTTTTGATAACTAAATTTTGTTGTAAAATAGATTTATGTTCACTATCAATGTGACCATCAACATAAATATCAAAGTCATTAATTGGTGTTGAACCACCACTAAATGTTTGAGAAATTTTTATTTGTAATTTAGCTTCTTCGCCTTGTCTTATCGTTGTGTTATAAACATCACCATTTTTAGTTAGTGTTTCTCCTGCATCTTTTCTTATAACTTCATGAGTATATGTTTTGTTTTGGTTAAGTTTGAAATTATAATCTTTTTCACTACCAATCAATTCTTTTCCATCGTATAAAGTTGTTTGTCTTAAACAAATTGTAACACTTTCGTCAGTCAAGTTGGTTATTGTTATAGTCTTTTTAGAATCAACTTCTCCAAAACTATAGGTGAAATATTTGTTATAATCAGAACTAGCAATAGGATTATCTCCAATTCTTGCAGATATAATCTTATAGTCGGTACTCAACTTGGAGTTATCAATTTGAATTTCATTATCAAATCTCAATTCACCAAATCTAGAGCCTGAGCCACGAGAACTATTTTCATAATTGAAGTTTTCTTCCAAATTGATGGTTATTGATTCATTCTTACTTATTTCAAGGTATTCACCTTCTTGAGTTGGATAAGGATAAGTTACTGAACCCTTTTCAAAATCAGGTTCTATTTTTATTCTATAGTACCAAATAAATTGATTGCTATTGTCACCATTTTTCCAAACTTTTAAACTTAAAATAACAAACGCATTTTTATATTCTTTTTCAAGATGATTGATTGTTATTTTATCTTTATCAATTTTTGAAATTAATTCTACCTGTGTAGTTTCTCCATTGATATATTTTTGAGCTAGACTTAATTCTAAACTCCAACCATTTGCAGAATCTTTTAAATTTAAATCGTTTGAATTGTAATAAAAACCATAAGCATCTTTCAAATTTGGAACTTCTGTTAAATTAGCAATATCATGAACAACTGTATAAGTATTTCCAGCTTTTAAAGTTTGATAAATACCAGCTTCAATTAATTTATTATAATCCCCCATGATAACGTCATAAGAGGTTAACTCTGTATTTTCATCTCCATCACCTATATTAAATGGAATATCACTTACTTCTTTAATTTGACTCCATTCATCTTCACTTCCGTTAAAGTAAAGAATGTTTTTATCACCAATACTGCTTATAATGACATTTACAGTTAACGTTATTGTGATAGATGTAGTAGAAGAATCTACAGCATCATTAATAGTTGTAGAAACTTTAAAATAGTTATTGCTATTTAACTCAAAGTATGGTGCTGAACCTTTGATTGTAATAATGTTGCCATTAACTTCCAAATAATTTCTTGAAGATAATTCTATATTTTCATAACCTTCTTTGAGTTCATAGCCATTTTCTTGTCCGTTAGCTCTTAAGATGATGTAAGTCTTTTTGTCACCCTTTTCATTTGTTATTTGAACACAATTTGCATAAACCGTTTCTTCTTTATAACTTTTATCAATCAATAAACTATCATCATTATTATCAGTTCCAATACCAAAATCGATATTAAAATCTACATTAGTATCTGCGCTTCCTAGTGTTAAATAACTCTCTTCAATTGTTTTATCGGCAGTTATTCTTTGTGTTGTTTTATTTGCTCTCAAGCCACCTTCAATGCCATCTATAATGAGATAGAATTGTTGTGTGATACTTTGCCCATAATTCAACTCAATTTTTTTAGGACTATTTGCGCTATCCATTTTAAATTGATATTTGAAGTTCTTATCATCTTTAATTATTTCTATATATTGTTCACTTGAATTAGCAACAAAATTGAAATTAAATTTTTCATAGTTGCTTATCTTAGTTGCACTATCAAAATTTTCATCAGCATTTATATAACTAACCATATCATAGATTTCATATACTTTTGTTATAGAATGATTATCATCATTTAAGCCATTGTTACTAATATTAATAAATGGATTTTCATCTAAACTTTGATTTTCAGATAAAATTTCTCTTACAAGGAAATTTGGATTTACATAAAGTGAAATCTCTTGATGTGGAGCATAGGAAGACTTAATACCATAATAGATAGTAAATGTATATGATTGATACTTATATACATCTTGACTTATTTTTAAATTAATTGTAGTTTCTTTTGTTTCAATAGAGAATACAGAATCTTGTACACCAATATTTTCTGTATAGTTTACAGCATTTTCACTGGTAAGGAATTGCCAATTGTATTCAACTTCAGGTTCATGTGCACTAACAAGAGTAATATATTTTGAAATATCATATGCTTGCCCTGCAAATACAGAAGGCATATTTTTATTCTCAACATTTTTAATCAAATATTTTTCATATTGATTTGTATAAGTATTAAATGTTTGACTCATTGTCAAATCTGGTAGAATTGTTAAATGTAAATTAAATGAGAACAACAAACTATCTGTTACATTAAATATTAATTCAGTTTGTTCAGCAAATGGGAATAAGAATTCAATTGTATCTAAACTTTTAGCATTACGAACAGCATCAAAACTTTCTAATGTACTGCTATTGTCTTTATCTTTAATTCTAACCATTTTCATAAAGTTAGTTTCATTAAGTTGGTCTAATGTATTTGTATCAAATTTTATAAAGTAGTTAGAAACTGGACTTGCTTTATCGTTTTCTCCACTTCCTGTAAAGATTTTCATTAAATTGAATAAGTTTATTGTAGTGGTGCTTATACCTGGTCCACCTACAACATATTTGGAGATTCGAATATCATTCATTTCATCTTCATTTGCAAGTATAAAATCTCCTCTTTTACCAGACTCTATTGAATCATCTGAATCGTCATAAACACCTTCTCCATAATTTGTGCTATCATACCAAATTTCTCTCAAGCCTTCGCTGACAATTTCAAATGAGATATCTTCAGTTTTGAGATTACCTTGAGCTTCAAGGCCATCTTTATATACATCTTCGCCTTGTCTGTCTATAACATAAACAACCAACTTGGTAGTCTTAGTTTTTCCACCAGTTGAACGTATGTTTGTAATTTCATTCAATGCACTATTGAAAGTCAACAAACGTTCTTCTGTAGTTTCTTCACGGAATTCAATTCTATAACCATTTTTTACATCAACTTCTCTTCCAAATCTATCTCTAATTACAAAAGATAAATATTCAGAATTGAGTATGTCAAGCATTGCTTCAGAAGATTTATCACCATTTTTAGGATTGATTTCAATATTTCCCCATGATATTGTCATACCTTCTGAAGTTGAATTTATTTTAATTGGTTGATTTATGTCAACACCATTATCTGAAGCTTTCATATAAAGAGTGCTAGGTTGTTGATAATAAATATGGAAATGGTTAAAATCATCTGTTTCTGTAGCTTCCCCACTGTATGTTAAATTTTTAGGTGAGAAAAGATTTTTACCATCATTATAAATTAATTTTAATGTTATGTCTGCGTCTTGCACTAAGCCACTACTCAAAGGACCAAATTTATCTTCATTAATTGTAAATTGTCCGGCATAAGTTGCAACGTCTGTTACTTCTCCATCAAGCCTAATAGAGTCTAAAGTTAAATAATCTACAGGGTTATTTCCAACATAAGGAACAACTTTTAACCACATTACATTTTTATCATCAGTTGTTCGTCCATTAGTAAATGCAGTTAAAATTTTTTGAGGGTCAGAGTCTTTATCTTCAATGTTAGATAAAGTCATCTTAAAGTTTATAACTTTTTTAGTTATTGTGTTTCCATCTTCAACTACACTATTTACTGCTGGAATGTAATAACCTCTATTATCACCACTCAAAAATACAGGGTCAATATTTTCAAAATTAAACTGTGGATTCATGTTGAAAATAGATGGAGTGCTTTCAACAGAAATACGTTTTGCACTACTATAAGCTACCACTTCAAAATTTTCAGTATCTTCGCCCAATTCATTTTTTTCATAACAAATTTTACCATCAGCGTCATTTCTGATTAAGAATGCTACAAGATAAACATATGTATTAGATTTAAGAGCCTTTATTGCAGTTAACATAGGTTCATTCTTAATTTCGTATAACAAGTAATAATTTCCTTCAGGGTCTGTTATTTTGGAAATTCCATTTATTACTATTTCGTTCCCTGCACGGTCATGAGAATATTTTCTTGCCTCCCCAACTTTGAAATATTCGTCCATAGCAAAATCTACAGAAGGGCTAATCAAGAAATATTTAAGATTACGATAAATGTTTTCAGTAGGAACATTATTCATAACTGAAGAAACTGTAAAGGTATCTGTAAGAGCGACTCCCTTTTCATCATAATTTATCGTCATTTTGATGTCATCTTCAGTATTCCAACTTGGAGCTCTTTCCTCACTAATTCTTGTTGTTAGAGAAAAAGTTTTTTCTGAAGCCTTAGTATCATCTTGTTCTCCTTCAAATTTAAAGAAGGCAGTCCATTCGCCATAGGAATTTTCTTGGAAAAAGTTTACACTTAAAGACCTATTGTCAAAAATTTCACTTGTAGCAAATTCCCAATAATAATCATCAGCGTAATAAGGTGTATTATTTGGCAAAATGTAATAATCTGAATTAGGGTCGTTCATATTTTCAAGTGCAATATCTTCAGGTTCATTAATGATAAATTTGCCATCATTTTTAGTAACTTTAATAACCTTGCCACCTTTAATTATAAGATTTGAAATTTTATCATCTGCATCACTAGCCTTAGGAACTTTTATTCCCACATATCTAAACAACTCTTTAACAGTCAAATTGGTAGAATCAATAATTGACAAACCTAAACTTGCATAGTTTTGAGTTGAATCAACATTTGTATTAGCTGTCAAATGGAAATATTTATCAACAATAATATTTGCTGAAACATTGTTTTTCATATTTACTTCAGTAATATCAACATCTTTAACTCTAATTTTTAAGTTGTCTGTAACAAGTTTCGTTCTGTCAAAATTTGGTGTATTTATGTATTGGAAAAATTTAGCAGATAACACATTATAATCTTCATTGCCACTTAGTCCCATAGCTGCATAGAATTCTTTTTGATAATGAGCATTTACAAATGCGTAAGCTGTTATCGTTGAAAGTGGATTTGAACCAGTTATTGTTCTTGCTTCAAATCTATTATAGAACCATGATTCATCATGACTAATACCTGTTGAACGAGTTGAAAGGAAAACTCTTTTATCAGTGGAGTTACTTGTAAACTGATATTCAGAATTTCCACTGTTATGATTTGAAAAAGTATAACGGCTTGCAGTTGGAGTAAAAGTTGGAATGATGTTGAAGTATGTATCTACAACAACATTTTGTATTTCTCCAGTTTGACCACCTGCAACATTAATTTTAAGTCCATTTGTTGCAATAGGAACATCAACATTAATATTGCAATATGTAACATCAACATCTTTTACCATTGAGGTTGCCATGATAGTGGAAAATCCACCTTTAATCCAGTTATCTCCAAGACTATCATCATTACCGGTGTACAACTCAACTTTGAAAGGTGTATTTAATTGGACTTTTTCTGGAATAATAACAACATAATCGGTTATATAACCAGGTCTTTGTTCTACAGGGTGACTTACACTTCCAGGAAATGAAAGCGTTACGCTTTTTTCGGTTACCCCTTCAACAGTTGTCATAATCATCATATCAAAATCAGAAGATACTTCATATCTTCCTCCATTCTCATCATTTACATACTCCCCAACACCATCAATCCATTCGGTAGAGAATGAGATACTATCAGGTTCAATCACAGGAGTATTAAACTTTCCTGTCAAATATAATGAAAGAACTGTTGCTCCAACAATACCTGCCAAACCAGCAAATACAAGAGCAAGAGTTGCCCAAAGGCTCAAAACACGTTTCTTCTTTTTCATACCTAACTCCATAAATTTATTTGCAAACAAATTTAGGACGACTAATGTCACAATTATTGTTTGCGAATTAAAGCATAAAAATTCTTTAGCGATGAAACAAATATGATAGTTTGTTTCATATATATCATACAACTTTTTGACAAAATTACGCAAGTAAAAAACAATAAAAATAAATATATATTATATTTTTTTAAAATAATTTTATATTGTCAAATTTATTGACAGAAAATATTTTTTTCGCTATAATCGTTTTATGAGCAAAATTAATAATAATTTTGATGTTTACAACTTTCTAAACATCATAAACAGAAGAATAGGAAAATTATATCGTTTAACAGGATATAATCCTTTACCTGACAATTTTGAAATTGATGAGCACAAAATTGAAGATGTTTTAATATTAGGGCAAATGAAAGATGAAACAATAATGCCTTATTTTATAAACGAAAATAAAAAAGAAATAAAAAAGCACTTCAAACATTCATTAAAAAACTGTATGCATATCATCAAACATCACCAATTTGAAAAATATGTATCAAAAGATTTTTCAGATAAATTAACTGATTATTTCAATATCCGAAAAGATTTGACTGATTTGATTTTAAAAGATATCAAAAAAGTTGAAGCAGACGAAACAGCACTATACCAAGAAATATATAACCTTAACCCTATTCTAGGAAGTTTATTAGATGAAATGTTTGAACCTAAAATCGATTTTGACTCTCTATTTCAAAAACTTGAATCTGATTATAATTCAATTTACACGAATAAAATCAAACTCCTTGAAAAATTAAAAAAGAAAAAAATTGAACAACAAGGAGTTCAAAAATCTTTAATCACAAAAAGTGCAAGTAAGACAAAAAACACGCAAAAAGAACGAAAAAACATTGAAAAAACAGTAAAAAATCAACAAAATTTGCAAAAAACACAAGAAATTCAGCAAATAAGGGCTGAACACGCAAGACTTAAAAAAGAAAAAAATAACAAGGAGAAATAATGATACAGGCAGTCAATGTGTCACTAGCATTCGGTGGTAGGTCACTTTATAAAGAGGTTAATTTAAAGTTTACAAAAGGAAATTGTTATGGAATTATCGGTGCAAATGGTGCTGGTAAATCTACTTTTTTAAAAATTCTTACAGGAGAAATAGAACCTAATACAGGTGAAATTTTGATAACTCCTGGTGAAAGAATGTCAGTTTTAGAACAAAATCAAAACAAATATGACAATGAAACTGTACTTGATACAGTCCTTTTGGGTCATAAACGTTTAATGCAAGTACAAAAAGAAAAAGATGAACTATATGCAAAACCTGATTTTAGTGAAGAAGATGGTATAAGAGCAGGAGAATTAGAAACTGAATTTGCAGAACTTGGTGGTTGGGAAGCCGATAGTGAAGCAAAATCTTTGTTACAAAGCTTAGGCGTGCCTGAAGAAAGTTTTTCTAATTTAATGTCTAGCCTTGATGCTAAAGTAAAGGTTAAAGTTTTGCTTGCTCAAGCACTTTTTGGGAATCCAGATATTTTGATTCTTGATGAACCAACAAATAATCTTGATTTTAAAACAATAAGATGGTTAGAAAATTTTTTATTAGATTTTGAAAATATTGTTATCATTGTTTCTCACAATCGTCACTTTTTAAATAAAGTTTGTACACATATTTGCGATGTTGACTTCGGTCAAATCAATATGTATCTTGGAAACTACGACTTTTGGTATGAAACAAGTCAACTTTTAGCAAGACAAGCAAAAGAACAAAATAAAAAAGCCGAACAAAGAGCAAAAGAATTAAAGGATTTTATAGCGCGATTTTCAGCAAACGCTTCAAAAAGCAAACAAGCAACGAGTCGTAAAAAAGAATTAGAAAAACTTACTCTTGAGGATTTTAAACCTTCTTCTAGAAAATATCCATATGTTGATTTCAAATATGAACAAGAAATAGGAAAAGAAATTTTAAAAGTAGAAAAACTTACAAAAAATGGAATGTTTAAAAACCTTTCGTTTACTGTTGAACATGGTCAAAAAATAGTCTTTCTTTCTCAAAACAGTCTTGTATTAACAACTTTATTTAATATTTTAGCTGGAAAAGAACAAGCTGATAGTGGTGAAATTCGTTGGGGAAAAACAATTAAATATTCTTATTTACCTCAAGATAATAGAGAATATTTTGATAATTGTCATTTAAGTATTGTAGATTGGTTAAGGCAATACTCAAAAGATAAAACAGAAAGCTATGTCAGAGGTTGGCTCGGAAGAATGTTATTCTCTGGTGAAGAAAGTTTAAAAGAAGTTAATGTCCTTTCAGGAGGAGAAAAAGTTAGATGTATGCTAGCAAAAATTATGCTTGAAAGTGGTAATGTCTTGATTTTAGATGAACCAACCAACCATCTCGACCTTGAAAGTATAACTTCTTTAAACAAAGGTATGATAAATTTTAAAGGTGCAATACTTTTCGCAACAGGTGACCAAGAAATTATTGAAACAGTTGCAAATAGAATTATTGATATAGTTGATGAAAATAAAATTATCGACAAACAAATTTCTTATGAAGAATATATGGGAGGTTAAAATCTCCCTATTTTTATTTAATAAAATATGAAAAAAAATAATTTTTTATTAATTTTTAATTATTTTAATTTAATTTTTTAAATAATTTTAATTATTTTTTAATATTTTTTTTATTTATTAAATTAATTTTATTTATTTTTTATTAATTTAAAATATAAAATTTATTAAAAATTAGAAAAAAATATTGACTTTTTTTTAAAAAATTAATAAACTATATATTGCGATGATGGAATTGGCAACTCCGGAGCAAAACGCTTGTCGGCGTAAAGACTTTAAAGAGGTGAGATTTTTTCTCATAAAGTAGGGTGGAACAGCGAAAAATAATCGCCCCTATGCAAAATTTTTGCATAGAGGCTTTTTTGTTTTTTCCTCTATCGCAACTAAAAGGAGATAAAAATATGGAAAAAACTATGGAAAAGATTGTGAATCTTTGCAAAAACAGAGGTTTTGTTTATCCTGGAAGTGAAATTTATAATGGTTTTGCAAATACTTGGGATTTTGGCCCTGTTGGAATTGAACTTAAAAACAACATAAAGCGTACTTGGTGGAAAAGGTTTGTGCAGGAAAGCCCAAATTCTTATGGAATTGACGCAGCAATTTTAATGAACCCAAAAGTTTGGGAAGCAAGTGGACATGTGCAAGGTTTTTCAGACCCTAAAATGGATTGTAAATCTTGCAAACAGCGTTTCCGTGCAGACAATCTTGTTGAAGAGCATTCAAAAGGAGCAGTTTCTGCCGAAGGCATGACAAACGAACAACTTGAAGCCTACATCAACGAACATAAAGTTAAATGCCCTCATTGTGGAAACTTCAATTGGTCATCAATTCGTCAGTTCAAACTTATGTTTGAAACTTCGCGTGGAACAATTGAAGGCGAAAAGGACACAGTTTATCTTCGCCCAGAAACAGCACAAGGTGAATATGTGAACTTTTTAAATGTTCAAAGAACAACTCGTGCTAAACTTCCTTTTGCTATTGCCCAAATTGGAAAAGCATTTAGAAACGAAGTAACCCCAGGAAACTTTTTGTTTAGAACGGTTGAATTTGAGCAAATGGAATATCAAACATTTTGCAAAGATGAAACATCTCTTCAAACTTATGAAACAATAAAACAGCGCGCCCTTCAATTTGTTGAGGACGTTGGACTTAAAGCAGAAAACTTGCGCTTTCATGACCACGAAAAACTTGCATTTTATGCAAAAGCTGCTTGCGACATTCAATACAAATTTCCTATTGGTTGGGAAGAACTGAATGGAATACATCATCGCAGCACTTGGGATTTATCTAGGCATCAAGAATTTAGTGGCAAACCTATGCAGTATCTTGACCCTGTCACCAACGAAAAATTTATTCCAACAATTGTTGAATATTCAATCGGAGCAGACAGGTTAACCTTGGCAATATTGTGCGAAGCTTATGACGAAGAAACTTTGGAAGGTGGCGACACAAGAATTGTCATGCACTTTCTCCCTGCAGTTGCTCCTTATAAAGTAGCTATATTGCCTCTACAAAAAAATCTTTCAGAAAAAGCAAAAGAGGTTTATTCTATGTTGTCAAAATATTTTATGTGTGATTACGATGAATCCGGTTCAATCGGGAAAAGGTATCGCCGAGAAGATGAAATCGGAACACCTTTCTGTGTTACAATAGATTTTGATACTTTAAATGACAATACTGTTACAATTCGAGAAAGAGATTCGATGAAACAAATTAGACTTTCAATTTCTGAATTAATTAACTATATTTCAAAACAAATTGAATTTTAATAAAAAATAGACAGATAAAAAGTCTGTCTTTTTTATCATCTTTTTCTATCTTTTATATGTTTTCTTTATATAATCCTAATAAATAATATTGAGCTACCAATTCTATCAATTCACCTACTGTTGGTTTGTCGTCTATTGTATATAATTGTGTCTTAAATAATTTATTCAATTCTCCAAAGGATTTATTTAT
>CANQFL010000010.1 GCA_947598785.1 uncultured Clostridia bacterium | reverse complement strand
TGTTGAAAAAAAGAAAGAAAACATACCTGAAGAAATAAAAACTCTTGCAGATGAACGCTGGAAAGCAAAGAAGAATAAAGATTTCAAGACTGCTGATGAAATACGCCAAAAAATATCAAGTCTAGGCTTTGAAATTAAAGATGAAAAAGATTCTTATGTTATAATTAAAAAATAAACACACTTTTTGTGTGTTTTATTTTTCTAAAAACTTTGTACCATTTTTGACAATAATTTTATATTCTTGTTCCTTAGAACCTTCTTCCCAAGTTATTTTAAAAGAATTTTCTTTAACTTCATTTGAAAACAAAGGTTTTATAACAAAAAATCTTTGGATATTTCCATTTTCATATTCCATAAATTCATTAGCATTATAATTAACACCATTCATTTCTAATTTCGCATATGAAACATCTAGACTTTCATCGGGTGTAAAAACTTTAAGACCAACTCTATTACCCTCACTCAAACCTAAAATGTCATCTGCAGCAGAAAACTGAATATATTCGTCCTTTCCTCCAATATAAACAATTCTATCTCTTTCATCATAAACAAAACTCAAACTACCCCCAGTCCTAGCATCATCACGAACAATTTTTGCTGAAGGTAATTCTTTTTCTCCACAACCAACTAGTGAAAACAAAAAACAAAAACTAAATAAAAAAATACAAATTTTTAAAAGTTTCATATATATAGTTTAAATCTATAAAGGAAAATTATACAAAAAAAACAAGTGATTTCTCACTTGTTTTAATTATATTTTAATTAGTACATTCTTAAGAATAATTTTGCTACATTTGCAAGTTCACTTATAGCATTATTAGTACCATTTGGCTTATTAGGATCAGGTGTAGGCTCTTTTGAATAATCTATATCAAACACTCCAAATGCATCTAAAATAGCAGGTAAGAAAGTATTAAAGAACAAAATCAACACAATGACAACTACAATTGATACAATGATATTTATCAGACGTTTTTTGTTTTCATCACGCATTTCAGCACTTTCTGCTCTTGCCATTTTGATTCCAACATAAAGAGCATAAATACCACCAGCTGCACCAACCAATGCTAAAAGAATCCACATAACAGTTGACAATGTACTCATTAAGGTTTCAACCCAACCCCAAGTCCACGCTCCACCAAACTCAACACTTGATGGTCTTAATTTATTAAATAGCCCATTCCAACTAAATGTATTTTCTCCCATAATAAACCTCCAAATTTATTATATATTTTCTTCAAAGTTAATAAGAATATACTTATCAATCTCGATTACATGAATATAATAACACACTAAATGTTTTTTTCCAAACGATTTGACAAAAAAAATTAAAAAATTTTTAAATATTTTTTTATTCCCTATTTTTCGACTAAAAAATTGATTCTATAAAATATTTTTTTATTATTTTTAATTAATTTATTTGGATTTGTTCTAGCAATCCCACACACATAAACTTCATTAACATAAGGATATAATAACCCAGAACAATAATTTGTGGTTGCAGTGGTTGTTATTACATCATCAACAATTAAAATATTTTCAGACTTTTTAAGTCTGACATTTTTAACTGAAAATGCACCAACAATATTTTTCATTCTTTCTTTATAATTCAAATTTTTCTGTCCAATATCTTCTTTATCCTTATTAAAAAATGCAAGTACTGGTTTATCTAAAATTTTTCCTAATTCTTCTGCTAAAAGTTTTGCTTGATTGAAACCTCTTAACTTTTCTTTCTTTTGAGTCATTGGTATAAAAGTTATTTTATCAATCTTTACCCCACTCGCCATAATTCTTTTTGCAATAAGAATAGCAAAACCTTTCGCCAAATATCTTTTATTGTTTTGTTTAAATGACAATATTGCATTCTTGACTTTCCCATCATAAACAAAAGGACAAAATGCTTTTACAAAATTTTTTGTTTCATTTTTACAATAAAAACATTTTTCTTCATTTTTGGGAATTAGCATATCACAAACTTTACATAATTGACCTTCATTAAATTCAAGTTCTTTTTCACATTCATCACAATATGGTTTTTTATAAAAATTTGGAATATCACAACCACAAAAAATACATTTGATGTCATCAGGAAACATCAAATAACTAATTTTCTTCTTGAATTTTTTGTAATTCATTTCTATTTTTCTTGTAAAATTGTTCATTTTGTCTTTAAACATATCTTTATATATAACATTTTTTAAAAATCATGTCAAATTTTTAAGAAAAACACTTGACACCGAATAATGAAATATATTATACTTACATCGTGTCTAAATTGGCCCCGTGGTCAAGTGGTTAAGACACCGCCCTTTCACGGCGGTATCATGGGTCCGAATCCCGTCGGGGTCACCAAATATATTTTCCCGTGAGAAAATGTTCGGGAAGATTGTGAACAAAAAATTTATAAGAAGTAATCTTGGAAAAGACCGCTTAATTAATATTAAGTGGAGTCTTTTTGGTTTCATGGTGGCACGCGTATGCGTTAAGAAAGACCGCTTGCTTGACATGAGAAGTTGTGTAAATGCTAAATAGGATTTATTTTAATAATAATATAAAATATAAAAATATAAGAGAGGCAAGCAAGATAAGAAGGTTAAGAAAATAAGAAGATAAGAAAATAAGTGGAAAGATAGATAAGTTAGGTTATTAAAATAAATAAAATAAGTTGGAAGACGCACAGACTGTGTGTAAGTTTTTTTAAATTTTCACAAAATGGCTACATGTGCGTAAAATAGGGAGTTTTTCACTATTTTAAAAAGAAGTTGAACAAGATACTGTATAATATATATGTAGACAAACAAAAATTTCACTATTTTTCTGTCTATTAACAAGGATAAAAGGAGGGTTGATTTTATGTGAGACACGAGTTGACGCAAAACATATTTTAAGTGTATTAAATGATTTTAAAAGAGAGGTATAAAATGAAAGTTAAGATTTATAATGATAGGATTGAGGTGAGCACACACCCATTTGATTGTTTATGCAGAAACACAAAGCGACCTATGGTTTGAAAGAATAGGGTTGTAAATGAAGAAGAGCCATATATGACGGTTAAGCAATATGAAAAGACGCTAAGTCGTCAAAAGTCTAAATTGTATGGCGTTAAATTGGATTATAGGAATTGTAAGTTTTTGACACTTGGGACTGATTGTGAGTTGACTTGGGATGAAATGGAAGCGAGCGTTAAAGCGTTTATGCTGAATTTTAAATATAAATATGGAAATTTTGAATATATAACCGCCACAGAGCATTATGAAAAAGGTTTTAATCGTTGGCATACACATTTGATTTTAATCTTTCCTAATACTGCTCCTGCCCTCAATCGTGAGTGGCTGGCAGGTCATTGAGTGTTTGGCAGGGTTGATGTGAGAAATCTTTGGGCTGAGAAAGAAGGTGGACTTATACATTATTTGACTAAACGCAAAAATGGAAATATTAATAACGAGAAGCCATGGCTGACAAAATATCCTCAATTTGTAAAATTTATTAGAACAAGTCGTAATTTGCCTATGGAAGAATTTTATGAAGAGGATTGGACAGCGGAGCAATTAGAGATATTCAAAGAAAAAGCAAAGGAAAGTGGTGCAAGGATAAACAATGTTGGGCATTATTATGGTGCCGACAAATATTGTCTTGACAAGATGTTTATTGAGCAAGCAGAAGATGTTGTTTCAATGATTTAAATGAAATTTGCAAATTTTCACCGCTAAATTTAATGTATTAGATAAAATCCCGAATATTATTTCGGGATTTTTTAATTTAGTGAGGTTTTTATGGACAAGGATTTAAAATTATATGCTTGCGAAACAAAAGGACATTGTTTGGAAAAGGATGTTGTTGAAATTATGAAGATTTTGCAACAAGAACTTGAAAAGAGGGATTATAAAGCGGTTGTTTTAGGTTTGATAAAAGATACAAAATCATTAAATGAAGTGTTAGATATATTTTAATTTTTTAGCAAAACAGCAATGGCAGTTTTCTTTTCATCGCTGACATCTTTAAAAGAGTTTATGAGTGCCATATCGTCTTTAAACTTGTTTATATCGTGATAAAAAAATTGCTCTTCTGTCATGTTGCAGGCTTCAATAATTCTTAAAAGGGCTTCAAGGCTTGGTAAGAAGTCTTTGCCAGTTTCAAGTCGATTGATATAGCCAGCATTTAAATCGGCTTTTAAAGATAACGCTCTTGCTGAAAGGTTTGCATGGTCTCTTGCTATTTTTATTCTTAAAACAATTTCATCTCTGCTTAACATTGTATCTAGTCTCCTTATATGAATTATTATAAGGCAAATTGAAAGAATTGGCTGATTGCAGTATGTTGTAAATTTTATCAAAATATGATGTGGAGGGTAATTTTATTTGACTTTTGATGTGTATGATGTTATAATTAATACATGAAACGTAGCTTTGAATATAGAGTGCTGAAAAACACATATAAGTCAATGGACGACATAATAGAACTTGAAAATACGCTTGAAGAAATGAAAAGAAAAGGCACACAAGGTCTTTCTCTTAACGAAAAATTAATGGCTGTTCACAAGCGAATGTTATATGCTGACTTTCGTAATGATTTTTTGTTAAATTTAAATTATACAGCCAGAATGGATTTTATTGTAAAGACAAAAAGGGTTGACGCTGAAAAAATAAGCAGTTTATTTGAAATGGATATATATTCAGCGGAAAAAATTTTTCATTATTTGCAGTTAACTGGTGTTGGAAAGTGTGTGGACGATTATATTGAAATAGAAAATGAAGATGAATTTAAACGAATTTTTACAAAGCAATTATTTAAGCAAATATGATGTAAAACATCATATTTTTTGTTGGCAAAGGTAAATTAACTTGATTTTTGTGATGAAGTATATTATAATTTATATCATTAAAAGGAGTGAGAAAAATGATAACGATTAAAAATGAACAGGAATTAAACAAGTTTAAAAAGGTTGAAGACAACGCAATCATCTATGAATTTGACGAAGATGTTGTTTTCGATTTCAAACAAAAGAACATGTTGAAAAAATATGACGAAATAAAGGATGAAAAATTAAAAGATTGTAAAACAAACTTTGAAAAAGTGATGGTTGTATTGGAAGAAAAATTTCGTCCACGAATTATTTATAAAGGTCAAAATATGACTTTTAATAAAGATGTTGATTGGATTGACAAACTTGAACTTAAAGGCGATTTAATTTGCAAAGGTGATATTAAAGGTTTACTTTTTTACACTGATGGAAATGTTGAAGCAAAAAAAATTATTTGTGAGCGTCTTTGTTGCGTCAATTTAACTGGAAATTATGTAAGCATTAAAGACTTGTTTTGTAAAGGTGATGTGAATTGTGAAATGTTAAAGATTGAGCATATCACATCTTGTGAAAGATTAAAAGCAGGAGTTATGACTTTTGATATGACTACGCTTTATAATGTTTCGGCGATTGGGGAAAATTTGAATATAAAAAAATAAAATAAAAAAATTCAGCAATTTAAAAATGTGATGTATTACATCATAAATTAGTCAAAAATAGGTAAATTTGCTTGATTTATAAAGTGTGCTGTGGTATAATGTGATTGATTTTAAAAGAGGGAGATTTTAAAATGGCAATCACAAAACCAAGTGTAGCAGAAGTGAACAAGTATTTAAAAAAATGGGCAGGTTTAACACATTATGTTGAACAGGATAAGGCAATTTATTTGCTTTTTAAAACATTTCCTAAAAATGATAAGTTAGATGAAGTTATCTCAAAGGCTTGTTGCGTTAATGGGTTTTATAGCACAAACATTTATGATATTTACACAATCAGTCAACATATCATTGATTTGAAAATTGATAAAAGATTAGCAAAAAACGATTTGACAGTTGTAAACGATATTGCTAAATGTAAAATGAAAAATGGCAAAATAAAAGAGTTTTATTCATTCGCAACGAAATATTGTAGCCATTGTAAAGATGATGTCTATCCTATTTACGACAGTTTCGTTGATAAAATGCTTTGTGAATTGAATAAGTTATATTCATTTTCAACTTTTAAAAGAGCAGACTTGAAAGATTATGTTAAGTTTTGTGGCGTATTAAATGATTTAAAAAAGCATTTTGGTTTAGGAAAGTTTACATTAAAAGAAATTGATATGTATTTGTGGCAAGCAGGAAAAGATTATTTTTCAAAGCCATATAAAAAGCCGACAAGCAAAACAAAAGCGACAATTTGACTCGCTTAAAGCAGGCTTAAATCGAGTTTAATTAGTTTTTTGATAATTTATGTTAACAAAGCATTGTTTCGCTGTAAATGTTAAGGAGGAAATATGAAGAAATTATTGTCTGTTTGTTTGATGATGTTATCATTATTTTTAGGGAGTGTATTATTGACTGCATGTGGAGAAAAACAAGAGCCACCAATTGAGCCACCACCTGAAATTACAGAGCCAGAACCAGAAGAACCGGAAGAGCCAGAAGTTCCGAAAGAGTTTGATATAAAGTTTTATGTCAACGATGATTTATATTACACGATTACTACTAGTGGAAATGAAATATTAACTTTTCCAAAAGAGCCGTCTATAACGGATTATAAGTTTGAAGGCTGGTATTTTGACAGATTTTATAATATTCAATTTTTTGAAAATACTTATGAAAATAAAAGTTTGGAATCTGATACAAATGTGTATGCAAAATTAACATTAATCAAAAGAGAAATAGGAATCGAGCCTATATTTGACACATTTAAGACTGAGTATATAATAGGGCAAGAAATAGATTTGACTAATAGCAAAATAAAAGTTTTGAGCAATGACAATACATTTGAAACTGTAGCAGTTGAAAATAACATGATTTCAAATTTTAGCACAGAAGAATTTGGCGAGTATGATTTTGATATAACTTATAATGATTTCACATGTAAAGTTCACTATAATGTTATTGATGACCCTGTGCTTTTTGAAGATTTTAATTTTACAAAAATGAGCGATACAGGTTTGGTTTACATTACGAAATATAAAGGAAATAATACAAGAGTTGTGTTGCCTTCAAAGGCAAAAGGTTATGATGTCTATGGCATTTATCCACAAGCATTTGCTAACAGTCAAGTTGAAGAAGTCGTTTTATCGGACAGTATTCAATATATAGGAGAGAACGCATTTTATAATTGTCTTTTCTTGGAAAAAGTTTTTGCTACAGATTCATTAAACATAATAGACAATAGAGCATTCTCTAACTGTAAATATTTAGTCGAATTTAGCGGAGCATATCATATAACAAAAATAGGAGTTTCTGCATTTTATGGATGCGAATTATTAGAGAAATTTGACTTCACCGATAGTTTAGTCGAGTTAGGGGCATCTGCATTTGGAAATACTGGCTTAACATCTTTATATCTTCCAGATTCAGTGAGAAGCGTGGGTTCAAGTTGTTTTAGCGAATGCGTAAATTTGGAATCAGCAAATGTACAAATAATAAGTAGTTCTATGTTTTATTCATCATCTAAATTAAAAAATATAGTTTTGCGTGATGGAATCAAACGTTTGGAATATGAATGTTTTAAAAATACAGCAATTAACACTTTGTATATTCCATCTTCAGTTGAGTATATTGACTCTATAATATCTTTTGATTCGTCAAATCCGGGTAAGGTTTACTTTTTATCAACAGAAAATATCCCAACATTTAAATCAACTACCCCATTTAGCTCATCATATCATGTTTCAATATATAGTAATTCTAGTATATATTCTCTACTCTATAATGCTTTAAGTCAACATTATTCGTTTTATTCGGTTTCAGATTTGAAAATTGAAGATAATTATGTTCGAGATGGTGGAAAATTGCTTCAATATATAGGAAGTGAAAAGGAGTTTATAACGCCTGAAAATATTACTGAGATAGGTGAAAACGCTTTTTGCTCAACGCCATTGGACAAGATTACGATAACTGAAAATGTAACCAAAATATATAGTGGTGCATTTTCAAAATGCCCAAATTTGAAAGAATTATATTTACATGATAAGCTCGAATATATAGGTTCTGCAATATTAAAAGGAAGCGTTAACATTATAAAATTAAAAGCCCCTATTGGACTAAGTTTAGGAATTTCTACGGTTGCGTATTATTTTGATGCTTTAGATATTTTAGCAACTCCAAAATCTTTAAAAATATTGGAATTGACAGATAATTCAACAGATATTCAATCAATGCAATGCGATGTTGAGATGTTGATTTTGCCTGAAAATTTTCAAGAAGTCAATACGCTAGCATTTGGCGAACATAAACTTAAATATATAATTTGCAAGAATCCTGAAACGATTAACATTTTTAAAGAATATAATTTGTTCAACGGTGTTAAGTATTATGTTGTTGAAGATAATCAAGATTTGGAATTGGAATTTTTAAATGAAAATTCATATTATGAAATAACAAGTGAAGAAGATTATATCAAGTATGATGAAATAATTTATAAACAGCAAGTTTAACTCGCTTAAAGCAGGCTTAATTAGTTTAAAGTGTGAAATATGGCTTATTATATAATATGTATTGGTTAAATTCGTTAAAAGCGAAATTTGAAAAAGCAACGATTTGATGTCGTTGTTTTTTTGTTGTGGTAAAAATAGTTGATTTTTGCGTGCTAGGGCATTTATATTTAATGGGAAATAGGGAATGTATATTATATTAACAAGCAAAGGCTTGTGGATTTATTTTAATAATAATATAAAAAGGAGAAAAAAATGAAGGGAGAGATTTTAAAAATTAAATTTAAAAAAAGAAAAAAGGATGAAATTAAAAAGGAGTGAGTGGATGGGGAAGAAGATGTTAATTTAGTCCCCTTGTTCGAGATTTTTTATGATTATTTAAATGAGGAGGGAAAAAATGAATAATAAAGATTTTGCGGTTGGCTATTGTCGATTTAGCAGTGATAATCAAAGAGAAGAGAGTATCGACGCACAAAAAAGGGCTATAAACAAGTATGCTGAGGAAAATGGCTTGACTATTTGTAAATGGTATATAGACGAGGCTTGTTCGGCTAGAACAGCAAATCGCCCAGGCTTTCAAGAGATGATTGAAGATAGCGGAAAGCGAGGATTTAACAAGTTGCTGATTTATAAATTTGATAGATTTTCAAGGGATGACTATGACAGGGCTATATACAAACGAAAATTAAAAATGAATGGCGTGCAAATAATTTCGGTTATGGAAAAGGTTGATAATTCGCCACAAGGTGAAATGTTGCAGTCGATATTGGAAGCGTGGGCAACATATTATTCAAATAACTTATCAACTGAGGTTATGAAAGGCATGAAAGAGAACGCTTTTAATTGCAAATGCAACGGTGGTGTTCCACCTTATGGCTATAAAAGGATTCCACATATTGAAAATGGAATAACAAAAACAAGTAAAAAAGGGACTATCATGCACGACACTGTTATTGACCCTAAAAATGCAGAAGCGGTCAAATTAATATATAACATGACGCTTGAAGGCAAAACAAGAACGGAAATTATGGAAAGGTTGAATTCGTTAGGTTTTCGAGATGCAAAAGGCAACGAATTTAAATGTGGGACTTATATTGACAGAATTTTGCGAAATGAAAGATACACAGGCACATATATTTTTAATGAGTATAGACGCGTTTTAAATATGGGCAAATATGGGATTGAAAAGAACGCTGACCCTATAAAAATAGAAAATGGCTTCCCAAAAATTATTGAAAAAGAAACATTTTTGGCTGTGCAAAAGATTTTGGAACAGAGAGTACATAGAAGTCCATTTAATACGACCGAGCAATATCTTTTAGCAGGTAAAATTGTTTGTGGCGAATGCGGAAAAACATTTCAAGGTTGGAAAAAATCAAAAAATGGAAAGGATTATATTTATTATAAATGCACAAACGCTGGCAATTATTATAAAGGAAGCCGAAAAAGTGAACAATGCAAAAATCCGTCTATAAGGCGAGATGATATTGAACATATTGTTTTGAAAAGCGTTATTGACCTCTTGTCAGACAAAAAACTTGTTGACAAATTATTTAACGAATATAATATGTTTTTAAGACGCCACAAAGGTAATGCCGAACTTTTAGACGGTTTAAAAAATCAATTAAAGGATGTAAACAGAAGAATAGACAATATAGTCAATCTTTTTGCAGACGGGCATTATAGCGAAATCATGGAACAAAAATTGTCGCAGTTTGAATTGGAAAGGGCTAACATCACTGAAATGATAAAGCAAGAGGAGGAAAAAATAGGAAATCTAACAGTAAGGTGTGAAGATTTGCAAAAAGCGATTGATTATTCAAGAAAAATCTTGTTAGACAAAAGCCAAGATTTTGAATTAAGAAAAAGAATATTGCACTCGTTTTTAAATAAAATAATTGTCTATAAAGACTATGTTGAGATTTATATTAACACGATTCCCGCAAAATACTGCGGGAATTTTGATTTAAGAATAAGGAAAGAAGACTTAAATGCTAGTCTTTTACCAAATTTAGATTATATTAAGTGTAGCGATTTGCAAAAAAATTTTCAACTGGAAAATACATCTGGTTCACCACAATGAACATAGTTGAATAAACTATGTTCTTTTTTTATTCAATAATGATTACTTAACAAGCTATTCACTCTTTACTATATTTTTATTTTGTCTTATTTTCATTTGCTTTTATTTGAACCTTCAATACATCAGCTCTTTTTATAGAATATCTAGAAAAAATTATTATTGCCATAGTCAATGCGATTGCACTACCAAAAAAAACAATTTTTCCCAAACCTGTTTGAACAGATAATGCTTGAACAGGTTGTGCAGAATCAAACTTTATTAAATCTAATAATAATCCTATAAATAATAAAGCGATTGAATTTGAAAAATTATAAGTGAAAGTATAATAGCCTGTATATCTACCTGCATTATTTTCCCCTGTTTTATATTGTTCCATTGTAACGACATCGGCGTACATTGAATGAGGTAAAGAATATAATGCGCCTGAACCCAAACCACAAATGAACAAACATGGTAGGACAAACCAAAAAATTTTTTCACTTGTAGTGTAAATTCTAAATAGAAAAGTAACACTTGTCAAAGCGATTCCGAAAAGCATTATGCTTAATGCAAATATCAAAGTTTGTTTTTTATCATATTTTTTAACAACATTTACCCAAATTAATTGTGATAAAATTGCTCCACCAAAAAAGCAAATCATGATAGCAGAAATTTGTGAACTAGAAAAGTGATAACAAAAAGTAAACAAGTGCATTCCCACAGATGTTATGAAAACAGAAGCGATAAGTGAAACTGAATAACCGAGCATAACGCATCTAAAATCGTGTTTTTTAAACGTTTCAACATACCCAGTCATAATTTTTGAAAGTCCTTTTCTTTTGTTTTTTTCTGTGCTTGAGTTTTTTTCTTCTTTCACTGCTTCGTCATAATTTGGCATAGAGCAAACTCTTTTTCTTGTACCAATTATTGTAATGATTCCACAAATAAAAACTAGTGCTGAATTTACCAAAGCTATATTGATATACCCCTGTCTATTAAACTGCCCTTGACCTCCAACTCCGATTGTAGATGGCATAAATATTGACATCAAAATGCTTGGTAAGATAAGTCCTAGAATATAAAAAACAGTTTTAACACCCTGCATTTTTGTTTGGTCATTATAATCTGGTGCAATATCTATACATAATGCAGAATATGGAGTAGCAAAAAATGTATTAAAAGTTTCTTGTAAAAGCAAAAAGATTAATAACCACAACACCAAAAAAGTTTGGTTGTTTGATAAAGGACATAACCAAAGTAAAACATTATTGATTGCTAAAGTAAAGCTTGCAAAAAGCATATGTCCCAATCTTCTTCCAAAATGTTTACTTTTTGTTTTATCAGATAAATATCCAATCAAAGGGTCAGAAAGCCCATCCCACATTGATGTTATAGCTATAGTTATTCCCACCAACAACCCGGGCAAACCCAAAACGCTAGTTGCAAAAAACATGATTAAACTGCTTACAGTTTGTCCCATTGAGCCATAGCCCAAATTACCAATTCCATAACATAATTTTGTCATAAAAGAAAGTCTATTTTTTTTCACCTTATATTTTATGCTTAATAAAATGGTTAAAGGACAAGTTTTTTAATTTAAAAAAATAATTAAAAATATCTAAATTTCAATAAAAATCCTTAAAAATACCTATTTTTATTGAAAAAAAATACTTTTAATTTATTTTTTTATTATTTTAAATTAATTTTTTATTGATTTTGTTCTTCTTTTGCCTTTAATTCAGCTTTTATTTCTTTACGTGATTTTTTCTTTGTTTTTTCTTTGTTTTTATCATTTAATTGATTTTCTGGTTCATTTTCTTTTACCAAAACTTCTGCAATTTCAAACCTATTTCTTTTGATATAAAACATCTCTTTACAATATCTATCAATTGTATCTAATATATCTTCTTTCTCTTTTTCATAAGCAGGATTCATTGGCATTTTTAAAGAAAAATTTTTAGTATTAGCTTTTTTGCCTGTTCTCATATTTCTTATTTTAAGATTTTCAAAACTCATGTCAACTTCATATCCTGTTCCACTAACAACTTTATATTTGTTCCCCATTATATCAATTTTTATATAAGGTGTACAATGCTTTACTATGTCTTTAACATTTACAGTAAACAAATTATTAAAAATTTTATTTATTCCATCAGCAATTTGGTCAGGGAATTCATTTGGATTATCATTTTTATCACATTCTCCAAGAAATGATTTTTTTTCACGGAATTCTATATTATCAAGAGTGCTTATTCTTACAAGTGAAAAATATGTTCGTCTTGGGGTTATTTTTTTTCTTAAAAGAAGCCCTGCTCCTGTGAGCAACCTTGCTTCTGTATCATAATATATGTCTGTTTCATGAAGTTTCCCCTGAAATATTATACTATAAAAGCCCAATTTTCTTGATAATTTATATAATGTCATTTTTTCATTATCAATTATGACATCATAGTTTCTTCTTATATTATTAAATTTCTCAGGTTCTCCCCTATCACCATAAAACATAATATCTCTCCTATTTATTTATAATAAACAAATTTTAGAAAAAAAGCAAATGTTTAAACAGAAATTTTATGGGAATACTAATTATATGAAAAGGAGAATTATTATGGATTTTAATGAAAGTATTACAAAATCAAATTTAGCTAGAGGTTTTGCTGCAGAATGTCAAGCAGGTGCAAGATATCAATTCATGTCAAAAATGGCAATGCAAGACCAACAAAAATTTATTTCTGACACTTTGAAAACATTAGCTAAAAATGAAATGGCTCATGCAAAAGTTTTTTATGATTTAATTTTACAACAAAGTGGTGGAAATGTTAAAAATATATCTATTGAAGCAGGATTTCCTTTTGAAATGCCAGAACTTAAAAATAGCCTTTTGGCAGAAAGCATGATTGAGGAATCTGAAGCAAATAATATTTACCCAAGTTTTGCAAGAATTGCTAAAGATGAGGGATTTTCCGAAATTGCAAAAACTTTTGATTTTGTAGCAAAAGTTGAAGCAACACATCATCAAATTTTAAATTATCTTGGAAATTTATACAAAACCGGAAAAATGTATAAAAGGGCTAAACCAACTGAATGGAAATGCTCAAATTGTGGTCATGTATCAATATCAAAAGAAGGTTGGAAAGAGTGCCCCCTTTGTCAAATGCCTCAAGGTTTTATCATAATTGATTTTGAAAAAGAACTAAGAGAACAACATATTGATAATTAAAAAAACACCTAAAAAGGTGTTTTTTATATTAGCCACAAACAAATTAGTTATTAAAAAGTGCTTTAAAGCTTTTACCAAACTTAAATTTTGGAACTTTGCAAGCAGCAACTTTTACAGTCTTCTTTGTAAGAGGATTGATTTTTGTAGTTGCTTTTTTGCTAACAAGTTCAAATGAACCAAATCCTGGGATTTGAATCTTTTCGCCTTGTTTAAGAGCATCAACGAGTGTATCTATAACAGCATCAAATACAACTCCTGTGTCTTTTTGTGTGCAATTTGCTTTTTCTGCAACTGCTTTAATGAAATCACCTTTGTTCATAAAAAATATTCTCCTTTTTGTTTTTTGCAACTTAATGCTAGTATTATAATATCATAAATCTCCCTAAAAACCAAACGATTTTAACTATCTTGCAAAAAATTTCTCAATTTCACTAAAATAAAATTTAATAACTTCCCAAATTCTATTTCCAAAATTATAGTTATAAACAATAAACTCGCTTCTACCCAAAATATGTGAAACATCTTCAAAATCATTTTGGTCCAAAGAATCTTGGCTATTTGCTCTGTTATCACCTAAATAGAAAAATTTATTTTCAGGAACTTGAACAAAAATTAAACCTTTTGGAGAAACATAAATATCATTTCTTTCTTCGTAATTATTTAAATAATTTTGATAAAAATTAATTAAATAGGTATAATTTCCAACTTTTATAATATTTTCTGGTCGATTATCTTTACTTGTCCAATCTTCGTAACTTTTTATCGTGTAGCCATTTATTCCTGAAACTTCATCAACTAATGCTTTATTTTCATCATAATTTTCAGGATTTTCACCTTTTGGAATACGATAAAAATGCAATAAGCCACTTTCATCAATAGCTACTGAAACATAATCTCCAGACTTTCCCATTAACCTTTTGATTACTGGGTCTTTTTTATTGTCTTTTTTTATCACAATAATATCAAAAATTTTTGGTGATGTAAATTTATCTATATAAACTGCATCATAACTAATATTTTGTACATCATTTGCAAAATCCTCATCAGTAATGCTGGCATTTAGTGTCGGCATCATAGATGGTCCAGAAACAGTATAGAAATTATGAGTTGTAATGAACACTGTGTACCATATAAAAAAAATACCAAAAAAGAGCAACAAAATATAAATTGTTATATGCGTAGTTAAATATAAAGCAAGATTTTGTTTCTCGTTTTTTTCTATTTTCTTATCAAATTGAATAAAATCATGTTTATAATTCATCTGTTCTCCTAGAAAAATGACAACCACAATAATTTTGTCTATAAAGGTTTAATTCTTTAGAAAGATTTATACTTCTTAAATATCCATCTTTTTTCTTAAAACTTTCTGGTAAAAATTCTATTTTTTCATTTTGTTCTATTTCTTGCCCTACTTTATTGATTATAATCGTATTTTTATGAGGACTTACTGAAAGAGTTGTAGCAAACATATCAAAACCATGTTGAGTAGCATATTGTGCTGTTTTCAATAATCTGAAGTAAAAACATTTTTCACATCTAGCGCCACCCTCTCTTTCGTTTTCTAGACCTTTTACAAATTCAAGCCATTCCTCATTATCATACTCACCCTCTACAAAAGGTATATTAAAATGTTTGCAAACTTTAATTTCTTCAATTTTCCTTTTTTCAAACTCTTCTTTAGGTTCAATATTAGGATTATAATAAAAAATGGTTAAATCAAAATCATCTTTTAACCTTTCGATTACAACAGTTGAACATGGTCCACAACAAGAGTGTAGAAGTAGTTTCCTTTTCATAACAAACATATTTTAATGATTTACTTATTTTTTGTCAAGAAAAATCTACAAACAAATTTTTGTGGCGTACAACATCATTTCATTAATTGCAGATGATTTAATAAAATAAATCAATACTTTCCCCTCCCTGCGATAATCAACCATAGATTGACTTTTTAATGTTTTAAGTTGATGTGAAATTGTGGTCTGATTTATTCCTAATATTTTTGATAAATCATTTACACATAAACTTTTTATTGATAATGCAGATAAAATTTTTATTCTTGTTTGGTCTGCAAAATTTTGAAAATATAAAGCAAGTTTATTTACACAGTCATCATTAGGCAAAAGGTCTTGTACTTCATATTTATTTCTCTCAGAAATTCTTAAAAGTTTGTTCATTAGAAACCTCTTTTAATGCACTTTTTTTAATTTTTTTTCATAATAAAAAAAGTAACAATCTACAGAAACTATTTTGACAAACTAAAGAAAAAAAGTCAAAGGGGTTTATAACCCTTTTTATGCGAATTCTATCGAATTTTATCATAAAAGGAGGGAATGTAATGACTCAAGAATTTTTATGGGTGTTTTTACTGTCAGTTTTAAGTTCAAATAACGATACAAATCTTGCAACAAACACAAACATTTTACTTTTGCTTCTCTTAGGATTGTCAAACAGCAGCAATAACAACAATAACAATTATGTAAATACTTCAAGCTGTAATTGTTTAAGAAATTTTATTTAAAAAAAACAATGGAGTAAATCCATTGTTTTATTTTTCTTTCATTGTTGAAAGCAAATCTGCACATTCATTTCGTATTTCATCAGAATATGTTTTTTCATAATTTAGTTCAATGACACTTTGATAGAATTTATCATCATATTTCAATCCACATATTTTCATTGCATTTTTGAATTTATCTTCAAATTCCTGTGCATCATTTGCTTTCAATAATTCGTTCATTTCTTTGTTATAATCAAATGTTTCTTCATTTACTGGGTTAAATTCAGCATAATAAATTGATTCATAGGCATTTTTACTTTGTCTAAAAAATCCATTTTTTCCATTTTTATCAGCAAGCAAAACAACAAATCCTTCGTTTTGCATAAAATAATCCAAAAAATTTAAACTAATTCCCTTGTTTGGAACAACTATACCAGCAATATTTCTTTTTTCAGTCTTAGGAGAATTTAAAGATTTAAAATAATCAAACACATTTTTATTTTCATTATTAGAATTAAAAGTTTTAATGTAGCCAATATATTTGCCTTCTTCATTAAAGCAAACAATTCCTTTATAACCAATATAAGTAAATTTTTCCTGTCTTTCTATCATTTTAATTTCATAAAACTTAAACTTCATGACTCACCTCTAGGGCTTTATTATATCATTAATTTTAATTTATGTCAATACTAAAAATAAAAACAGAACTAAGCCTGTTGTAAAAGTTCTGTTCTTTCTTTTATTATCATTGCATCTATAAACTCATCAATATTTCCATTCAAAACACCCGGTAAATCATATGAAGTTACATTACATCTATGGTCTGTAACTCTGCCTTGAGGATAATTGTAAGTCCTTATGCGTTCGTTTCTATTACCTCGTCCAACCTGACTTTTTCTGTTGGCGTCAAGTTCGTTCATTTTTTGTTCTTGATAATAATCATATAGTTTTGATTTTAATATATTAAATGCTTTTTCTTTATTTTTCAACTGTGAACGTTCATCTTGACAAGTTACAACAATATTAAGTGGAAGATAAGTTATTCTTATCGCAGTTTCCACCTTATTAACATTTTGTCCACCAGCACCACCAGAATGATATGTATCAATTCTTAGGTCTTTATCTAATATTTCAAAATCAACATCTTCAACTTCTGGAAGAACTGCAACAGTAGCAGTTGATGTATGGATTCTTCCTTGACTTTCTGTTTCAGGAACTCTTTGAACTCTATGAACTCCACTTTCATATTTTAATCTTGAAAAAGCACCTTTTCCATTTATAGTTATAGTGGCTTCTTTAATACCTCCAAGACCTGTTTCAGATAAATTGATATATTCAACTTTCCACCTATTTTTCTCTGCATAATGAGAATACATACGACAAAGTTCGAGTGCAAAAAGAGCACTTTCTTCGCCACCTGCAGCAGGTCTTATTTCTAAAATTGCATTGCTATCATCATTTTCATCTTTAGGTAATAAAAGAATTTTTATATCTTCCACTTTTTTATCAATTTTTTCTTTCAATTCTTCTATTTCATTTTTAAAAAGTGAAATCATTTCACTATCTTTTTCTTTTTTTAAATCATTTTCACAAGAATTCAAATTATCTAAAAGTTTTTTAAGTTCTTCATGTTCATACGCTAAATTTTCTAATGAATTTCTTTCTTTAACCAACTTTTTCCATTCTCTATTATCTGCAATAATTTCTGGACGAGAAATTAAGTCAGTAAGTTCATCAAATCTAACTTTTGATTTTTCCGTTTTGTTTAATAATTCTTTACTTATATCTTCCATAAACCACTCTTTCTATTTTGTTATAATCTTTAACAGTTTTAATTTCTATAAATCCATTTTCTCTTAATATCTTTCTAACTAATGAAGATTGTCCTTTGCCCACTTCATAAAAAAGATATCCCCCAACATTTAATCTACAAGTTGCTTTTTCTGTAATTTGACGATAGAAATCTAAACCATCTTCACCACCATCTAACGCTATTAAAGGGTCACACTCTCTGACATTTTTATCAAGTTTTTTTATATCTTCAGTTTTGATATATGGTGGATTTGAGACAATTATATCAAATTTTCTCTTTCTTTTCAAGTTTTCAAACAAATTTGAATGTAAAAATTCTATTTTTACTCCATTTTTTTTAGCATTCATTTCTGCTACGGATAAGGCCATTTTGCTTATATCTAATGCAGTAACAGCTGCGTTACAATTTTTTGCAATGGCTATTGCAATCGCTCCAGAACCCGTACCAACATCTAAAATGGTAGCTTTTTTAAAATTTTTTTCTTGTTTTAAGACTTGTTCTACTAAAATCTCTGTTTCCATTCTTGGTGTCAAAACTTTTTTATTTACATCAAAAGTAAGTCCATAAAATTCTGTAAAACCAAAAATATTATCTAAACTTTCACCTTTTACTCTTCTTGCAGTTGCTTTCATAATTTCTTGTTCTTGTTTATCAGTAATGAAAGAAACAAGCTTAATTTCAGCGCGATTTTTTCCTAACATAGTTGCAATAAGCCAATCTGTTTCACTTTTGTCTGTAATTCCAGCATTTGCCAACCTATTTTTAACTTCATTATAAACTACAGAAAAAGCATTTTTATTATCATCATCCATTAATTTTCTATCCTTTTGAGAGCAAAGTAAGTTCATTTCCGTAAAAGCTATCATTGCAGTTTCAATATGCGTGATTGATGGTTTTGCATAAATCAAACAACTTGTAATAAAACCAACGTTTTTTACAAAATTATTCCCTTTTCCCATTAAATATAATATTTCATATGAAATACTTATACATAGTAAGAAAATTGCAATGTGAAAAAAAATATTAAACCAAAAACCAAAACTTGCTCCGATTAATGTTACCACAAGAAAATCTAAAATAAAAGTAAAAACAATAAAATTTAAGAAATTTGTAGGATTATTTGGATATTTACGTTTTTTGTTTCTTGCAAAATCTCCATATAAAGCAGCAACATCTGATGCTCTGTTGAATCTTAAAAATTCATTTACACCAGGGATAAACCTAATCAAAAGAATAAAAAGAACAAAAAACAAAATTTTAAAAACACAAATTAATAAATTTCTTAGAAATGCTGAACCATCATAAGAAATTATGATATAACCCAATTTTCCAGGCAAAATTCCTAAAACAAATGCAGAAAATAAAATTGATAAAATCAATGTCCCTATAATTATCAAAATATCAAAAATAATATTTTTATTTTGTTTTTTATTTAAATTTAATGAAAAAACACTTGAAAAAGATTGAAAAAATGCAAATATTCCACAAAAAAAATATTGAAGACCTCTTGCAAATGGGAAATTAAAAAAAATAATTTTATTCTTTTCAAGCGTACTTTTTAATTTCTTCTGCCCATTACTTTCAACTGTGGAAATAACTTTTTTACCTTCACTATAAATCACGATACCATTTGATAGTGGAAAAACAAAACGTTCCATAAGAAAATTATTTCCAAATATATAATAAATTTACTAAAAATAAAAAAACAGACAAAAGTCTGTTATTTTAAATTAAATTTTTTCTTAAAGTTCTCTACGTTTCCACCAGCATCAACAACTTTCTTTCTTCCTGTGAAGAATGGGTGGCATTTATTACAAATATCAATCTTGATTGTATCACCCTTTACAGTTGAACCTGTTTTGAAAGTGTTTCCACAAGCACAAACTACAGTTACTTCATGATAGTTTGGATGAATGTTTTCTTTCATGATTTTCTCCTTTTAATCTCCAACATATGGAAGAAGCGCCATATTTCTTGCTCTTTTAATAGCATTTGCAAGTTCTCTTTGGTGATAAGAGCAAACTCCTGTTTGACGTCTTGGTAAAATTTTACCTTTTTCAGTAATATATTTTTTAATTTTTGCTACATCTTTATAATCAATTTTATCTTCCCCTGCTACGCAAAAAGCACAAACTTTCTTTTTTGCAGGTTTACGATATTTTTTTGTAACCTTTTCTTCAGTTTTTACTGCTTCACTCATAATAAATTCCTTTTATTTTTTTATAACGACTTTTAATTTTCCTAAACTAGAAAGGAAGACTATCATCATCAATTTCTTCAAGTTCACTACTTTGTTTAGGTTTTTCTTGTTCAGGTTCTTCTGGAGCAAATCCTTCATCTCCACCATTTCTATTTGTACTGATAAATTCAACTTCATTTGCAATGACATCAGTTGTATATCTTTTTGAACCATCTTGAGCATCATAACTTGAAGTTTGGATTCTTCCAAATACAGCACATTTTGAACCTTTTTTCAAATATTTATGACAATTTTCAGCCTGATTTCCCCAAACAACAATATTGATAAAATCTGCTTCTCTTTCTCCTTCATTTGTTGCTCTTCTAGAGACAGCAAGAGCAAATCTACAAACAGATGTCCCACCATTTGTTGTTCTAAGTTCTGGGTCTCGTGTCAAATTTCCTATTAAGACTACTTTATTCATATAATTTTTCTCCTAAATTTATTTTCTTACAAACATTTGACGAACGATGCCATCTGTGATGGTCATAAGTTTGTTCATTGCATCAACCTCTTCAGGACTCATTTGAATGTTCATCAAAACATAAAATCCTTCATTTTTGAAGTTGATTGGATAAGCAAATTTTTTCATACCTAATTTTTCAACGCCTTCAACAACGCCCTTATGAGATTCAACATAAGTTTTAAAGCGAGTTATAAGTTCTTCTTTTTTCTCGTCTGCGATGTCGCTAGCGATGATAAACATAAGTTCATACTTATTCATCTTCAATTACCTCCTTTTGGACTAATGGTTCTTTTTTCAAAGAACAAGGACAGTAAAAATTATACTGCTGTGCTGTATATTAGCATAATAAACAAAATTTGTCAAGTAATTTATCAATAATTGCCAAAACGAAATGGTTTAGTCGCAATTAAACTTGTTGTTACAATATTTTTTAGCTAAGCCACCTTCACTTGTTTCACGATAGTGAGTTGATAAATCTTTACCTGTTTCATACATGGTTTCAACAACCATATCAAAAGTGACTAAACAATCTTCTTTTAACATTGAAGAAAGAATTGCTGCATCAATTGCACGAACAGCTGCAACAGCATTTCTTTCAATACAAGGAATTTGAACATAACCATAAACTGGGTCACAAGTGAGCCCCAAATGATGCTCCATTGCAACTTCTGCTGAGTTGTCAATTCTTTCCATATCAAGCCCAAGCAAATAAGCCACTGCACCAGCAGCCATAGAGCAAGCAGTTCCAATTTCTGCTTGACAACCACATTCAGCTCCACTTATTGAAGCATTTGATTTAACAACATTTCCAATAACCCCAGCAACAGCCAATGCTTTAATGATTTTTTCATCAGAAATTTTGTACTTTTGTTTCATATAATAAAGTGCTGCAGGCAAAACTCCACAAGCACCACAAGTTGGAGCAGTTACAATAACCCCACCACAAGCATTTTCCTCTCCAACAGCATAAGCATAACTGCTTAAAAGTCTAATTTTTTGAGTATCTTCCATTTCATAATTCAATTTTCTTTCATAGACATCTTTTGCTTTTCTTTTAAGTTTCAATTTTCCAGGAATTACGCCTTTTGCATTAAGTCCATTATTTATTGATTTTTGCATTATTGTCCAAACTTCTGATAGAAAATTGGTTATATTTTCTTTACCCTCAACTTCACAAACATAATCATACAAATCTATGTTCTTTTTTTCACAATATTTTCTTATTTCCATGAATTTTTTTTGTTTATAAACATCTTTAGCAACAAATTCAGGTTCTCCTTCAATTCGAAAAGAGCCTCCTCCTATTGAATATACTCTCCACTTATCTATTTCTTTTCCATTTTTATATGCAAAGATATCAAAGGTGTTTGGGTGCACATCACATTTAAAATTTGTATCAAACAAAATTTCAGTTTTATAACCTTCTAAAGATTTTTTAATGATAAAATCAGTCAAGTGCCCCTTACCTGTTCTTGCCAATGAACCATATAGTATAATTTTAAATTTATCAGCATTAGAATTTTTATTTTTAAAAGCTTCAGTAGCCCTTTTAGGACCCATAGTATGTGAACTTGAAGGTCCATTTCCTATTTTATACAATTCTTTTAACGACTGCATTTTCTTCTCCTTATAAAAATAATAACATATCTTAATTTCTTTTCAAAGCAATAAATAACTTAAACAAAAAACGCTTTAAATCAAATAAAGCGTTTTATATTTTAATTTGCATTTTTACCACAGCAATTTTTATATTTTTTACCACTTCCACAAGGACAAGGGTCATTTCTTCCTATTTTCTTTCCTGTTCTAACATCAGTTTTTTGAATTTTTTGTTCAACAGGTCTTTCTCCTGGGTTGTAAACTCTTGCCTCCGTCATTCTTGGTTGTGGTTGAGGTTCTGGTCTTCGCACTTCAATGCTTGTATTTAATAATACAACACAAGTTGTTTCTCTGATTTTTTCTATCATTGAATCAAACATTTGGTACCCGTCTTTTTTATATGCAAGAATTGGGTCTTCATTTCCAAACCCACGAGCAAAAATTTCGTTTTTCATAATTTGCATATCGTCAATATGGTTCATCCAGTTTGTATCAACAACTTTCAAAAGGACAAAGCGTTCAATTTTTTCAAAATCTATACCAAATTTTCCTGCTTCAACCATTCTGTCATTATATCTTTTTTCAACTAACTTCAATACAGCTTGCTCTAAATCTTCTCTATCAAACCCTTCACAAAATTCTTCTGTTATGACATTTTTATCTTTTTCCAAAAGTCCACGTTCTAATTCTTGATTGATTTTTGCAAAATCCCATTCAAAATATGGTTTTTCATTATCTACACACTTATCACAAAACTTTGTTATAACTTCAGGGAACATACCCATAATTTGGTCATGCACTTCGATTCCGTCAAGGACCTTATTCCTTTCTTTGTAGATAACTTCTCTTTGTGCATTCATAACATCATCAAATTGAAGAATTGTTTTTCTTATAGAAAAATTTTGAAGTTCAACTTTCTTCTGCGCTAATTCAATTTGTTTTGATAACAATTTTAATTGAAGTGGAGTATCTTCTTCAAATTTAAAAAATTGTGCAAGGTTTTTGATTTTATCTCCACCAAATCTTCTTATCAAATCATCTTCAAAAGAAAGGAAAAATACACTTGAACCAGGGTCACCTTGACGAGATGCACGTCCTCTCAACTGATTATCAATACGCCTGCTCTCATGTCTTTCAGTTCCAATGATATGAAGACCTCCAAGTTTAATAACTTCCTCTTTTTCAGCATCGGTCACTTTTTTAAATTCATTATAAAGTTCATTATATCTTTCTCTTGCTTTGTTTAAATCCTTATCTTCTAAAGTGTTAAAAGCAGTTGCATAAGAAATTTGTTCGTCAGTATAATCTTCATCTTTCATTTTTTTCTTAGCCATAAATTCAGGATTTCCACCCAACAAGATATCTGTTCCACGTCCAGCCATATTTGTTGCAATAGTGACAGCCCCTTTTCTTCCAGCTTGTGCAACAATTTGGCTCTCTTGTTCGTGATTTTTAGCATTTAATACAGTATGTTTAATCTTATTCTCTTTTAAAGCATCTGAAATAAGTTCACTTTTCTCAATCGTTATTGTTCCGATAAGAATAGGTTGTCCTTTTTCGTGATATCTCTTAATCTCTTCGACAATAGCCTTTATTTTTCCTCTTTCTGTCGTAAAAACGATATCAGGTTCGTCAATTCTGATGTTTGGTTTATTAGTTGGAATTGTTACAACATCTAATTTATAAATTGCTCTAAATTCACTCTCTTCTGTCTTTGCAGTACCTGTCATACCTGAAAGTTTTTTATAAATTCTAAAAAAGTTTTGAAATGTAATTGTTGCAAGTGTTTTATTTTCATCTTTAATTTCAACACCTTCTTTCGCCTCAATCGCCTGATGTAATCCATCATTATATCTTCTTCCTGGCATAAGTCTTCCAGTAAATTCATCTACAATGACAACTTCACCATCTTTTACTATATAATTTTCATTTTTAAACATAACAAAATTCGCTTTGAGTGCGTTGTTTATAAAATGGTTAAGTTCAATATTGTCTATATCAGAAAGGTTATCAGTTCCAAAAAATCTCTCTGCTTTTGTAATTCCACTATCTGTAAGATTAAGAGCTTTCGTTTTTTCGTCCATCTCCCAATCTTCTTTTTTCAAAGTTTTAGCAAATTTTTGTGCTTTTATATAACTATCACCTGATTTAGTTCCTTTACCTGAAATTATAAGTGGAGTTCTTGCTTCATCAATCAAAATGCTATCAACTTCATCGACAATAGCAAAATTTAAAGGTCTTTGTACCCTTTGTTCTTTAACGATAGCCATATTATCACGAAGATAATCAAAACCTAATTCATTATTTGTACAATATGTGATATCACAATTATAGGCTTCTTTTTTTGCTTTTTCATCTAAACCTGATACAACAACCCCTACTGTCATGCCTAAGAATTTATAAACTTTTCCCATCCATTCAGCATCACGCTTTGCCAAATACTCATTTACGGTAACAACATGAACACCGAGCCCAGAAATAGCATTTAAGTATGCTGGTAAAGTTGCAACAAAAGTTTTTCCTTCACCTGTTGCCATTTCAGCAATACGCCCTTGATGAATTGCAATACCACCCAAAATTTGAACATAAAAATGTTTCATTTTTAAAACTCTGTTTGAAGCTTCTCTCACAACAGCAAAAGCCTCTGGTAATAATGAATTTAAACTTTCTCCATTTTTATATCTATTCTTAAAATCTTCAGTGCAAGCACGAAGTTC
>CANQFL010000009.1 GCA_947598785.1 uncultured Clostridia bacterium | reverse complement strand
AAAAAAATTTAATATAATTACAAATTTTCATATTTTTTTATTAAACTTAATAATTTTACGAACTTTGTGTAACCACTTTCAGTGTTAAAATGTCCACCATTTTTAATGTTTAAAACTTTCGCATCAATATTTTTAGCAAATTCGGTTAAATAATTTAATTTAACATAAGGGTCGTTTTCTGAAATAATACAAATTCTATTTTCACAAAGACCTTTAAACTTTGAAATATCTTCTAAATAAAAAGTTTTATTAACCTCATCATACTCCCCATTATCTATAAAAGCATTATTAAATCCACTTACACTATAAAGGGATTTAATTTTTATATCGTTTAAAATACAATATTTAACTATAAAGATTGGAGCAATACTTCGCCCTATAAAAATAGTATCAGAATTTATAAACTTTTTATTTTTATCTAAACATTTTTTCCAAGAATCAAAATTTTGAATTCCAACACCAATAGGAAAATCTGGACAAATCACTTTATAACCAAGTTCTTCAAGTTCTTTTTTAAGCCAGCCAAAATAGTGTTCATTTGAATTTCCAAAACTTCCATGAATTAAAAAACAATTTTTCATATATTTTCCTTTATAAAAGTATAACAAAAAGGGATATTAAATGTCAATGAATTAGAATTATTATTGAAATTCTATTGCTTTTTTAATAAATAAATGATAAAATACAAAAGTCATGGTCCCATGGTCAAGAGGCTAAGACGTCGCCCTCTCACGGCGAAATCAGGGGTTCGATTCCCCTTGGGACTACCAAAAAAAGTGTGAATAATTCACACTTTTTTTATTTTAATCTATTCTTTTCCAGAACCCCCAGAAATCGCCTTGCTCAAATCTTGCATTACTTGGTCATGACAATATAAATATTCTTTTAAACCTAAATTATCTCCAACAGTTTTTTGAATTGTTTTTTCATCATCTAAAATTTGTTGTTTTGATATTTTAGTAAGATTCTTTTCATCTACTCCTGCAATTTCGTAATAATCTTTTTTAGACATAACTGCATTTAAGGTGTAATCAATTACAGCTTCTGAATCCATTATTTTTAATTCTATCCAACTATGAAGAAATTTTGATTCATCACAAGTACCACTTACATAACCTGTAACAACTTGATTATCAAATTTGATTCTTTTTGATAAAACCATAGACATTAGATGGCATTTTCCTAATCTTTTAAAAGTAAAAATTTCCCCATCTCTAAAATTTTCTAATTTTTTAAAAATATCACTTAAAAGACAAAACTTAATTTTTGAATTTTTGGTTTCTAGTACAGAATAAATATCTTCTTTATAATAATCCTTAATAATTCCATCACGAATATATTTATTTGCTAAAATATTTTTTATTATTTCATAATTAGGATTCTTTAATGTAATTTTAAAAATAAATTCATGAGCCAAAAAATTCATCATCTTCTTTTCTGCACCTGCAACTTGTGGTATTTTTCTATATTTGTCCCAATAATCTAAATTTTTATTATCAATAGTTTCTGAACGGTTTTCATTTACAGGAAAATATTGTTTATATTTCTTACTATCAAATCTCATAATTCACACTCCAAATCGGAGTATAACATAATTGTTTTTAAATATCAATACAATTTTTAGTTTTTTTTATAAAAAAAGGGTTTAAAACCCTTTAATCTATATTTTTAAGTTTTTTAATTGCTTCGCTCCTGTTTTTGCTGTTATAAACAAAACTGCCACTAACCAAAATATCTGTTCCAAGTTCAACTAATTTTTTTGCATTATCAGGATTAACTCCTCCATCAAATTCAATTTTAAAATTCAAATTATTTTGAGTTCTAAAATCATCAATTTCTTTGACTCTATCAAACATTTCTGGAATTGTAGCTTGTCCACTTGCTCCCGGTTCAACTCCCATGATAAGCACAACATCACAACTAAACAAAAACGATTTTACTTCTTTAAAAGAAGTACTTGGTTTAAAAGAAATACCAACTAAAGCATTGTGTGCTTTTATGTATTTTATAACATTAACCAAATCTTCCTTACTTTCAAAAGCTTCATAATGGACAGTAAGAATATTTGCACCTGCTTCCAAATATTTAGGAATATCAATGGTAGGTTCATTTACCATAAGGTGAACATCTAACATGATACTGCTATTTCGATTAATGTTTTTTATGAGATTATAATCATAATTATTTTTTGTTACAAAATTTACATTCATTACATCACAATGCAAAAAATCAGCAACTCCCTGCATTTGTTTTGCATATTCTACAATATTTTGAAAATCACTAATAGGCTCTGTTGAAACAGAAATATCTGGACTTTTTTTCAAGTTAATTCTCCTTTCACCTAGATATTTTAACAAATAAGATAATTTTTTCAAACTGTTTTTAATATTTTTTTACATTTTTTAAATTATCATATAATTTCAAATAATTTTTATATCTAAGTTCTGAAATTTCATTGTTTTTTACAGCCTCAATAACTGCACATTTATCTCCGTTTCTGTGTACACAAGTTGAATATTTACAATTTGGAGAAAATTTTAAAAATTCAGGATAATAATTTTTAAGTTCTCTTTCGTCAATACCAAGTAAACTTTCATCTAATTTAGAGAAACCTGCAGTATCGGCAAGTTCTTTATTTTTGCCCAAATTAAATAACTCAACTGTACGTGTTGTCTGTTTTCCTCTTTGAACTTTTTTGCTAAAAGTATCAACTTTTGCAATTTGTTTTTCCATAAGAGAATTTATTATAGAGGATTTACCCACGGCACTTTGTCCAGCAAGGACACAAACTCCTTGAATTTCTTGCTTAATTTTCTTTACACTATCATCAAAAGTTGAAAATATAATTGTTTTAATAATTTTTTTATATATATTTTGTATTTCTTTACACATTTTTTCATCTAAATCAATTTTATTTATGCAAAGAATAGGTTTAATCTTATTCACCACACAAAATATAATCAATTTATCGACCAAAAGAAAATCTGGTTTAGGAATTGGAGCAATTACAATAAACATTTTATCAATATTGGAAACAGGAGGTCTTATAATAAAATTTTTTCTTTTTTCAACTCCACAAATTACAAGTTCTTCATCTATTTGAACCCAATCTCCAACAAAAACCCCTTCTTTTTTAAGATTTCGAGCAGTTGTTTGAAAAATCTTTTCATCTTCAGTTTTGACAGTGAAAAAATTTGCTTGTTTTTTTAGGACTAAACCTCTAAACATTTTCACCTCCTATGCGATTGCGAAGTTGTCCACAAGCCCCTTCAATATCTTCACCCATTGTTCTGCGTACTGTTGCATTAATGCCCAATTTTGTTAATTTTTCACATATTTGGTAAGCATTTTTACGAGTTGCTCCAACAAGATTTTTTTCTTTAACTGAATTAAGTGGAATCAAATTTACAAGGCAAGTTTTGCCTTTTAAAATGTCAGCAAGTTGTTCAATTATTTCATCTTTGACATTTACATTGGAAATCAAAGAATATTCAAAGCAAATTCTTCTTCCTGTTTTAGAAAAATAATAGTCACAAGCCTTCAATATGTCTTGAATTTTATACACATTTGCGATTGGCATAATCGTTTTTCTTAACTCATCATTTGGAGCATGAAGAGAAATTGTCAAAGTTACAGAAAAACCATCATCGGCAAGTTTATAAATTTGAGGAACAATTCCACAAGTTGAAAGTGAAATGTTCCTTTGACTGATATTTATTCCATCTTCAGATGAAACAAGTCTTAAAAATTTTGTTACATTTTCATAATTATCAAGAGGTTCACCACAACCCATCAACACAATGTTTGTAACCTTTCTTTCTTTTAAATTACCACCTAAAATTTTGTTGAAATATAAAACTTGCGCCAAAATTTCACCAGCTGATAAATTTCGTTTTAAACCATTTAAAGTTGATGCACAAAACTTGCACCCCATACGGCACCCAACTTGAGTTGAAACACAAACGGTGTAGCCATATTTATATTTCAACAAAACACTTTCAACTATGCTTCCATCAGGGAATTTAATAGCAATTTTTTCTGTTTCGTCTTTACTTTTTAAATGAGCAACAATTTCATAAGAAAAATATTCGTCTTTTATTTTTTCTTTAAATGATTTAGGTAAATTTGAAATTTCATCTAAATTTTTAAAAAGATAACAGGCTTCAAATAATTGTTTAGCTCGAAATTTTGGCTCTCCAAGATTTTTTACATATTCTTCCATTTCTGGCAAAGATAAATCCAAAATCATTTGTCCACCACCTTAGATTTAAATCTATAACCATTTAAAAAACTTTTCGCATCAAGAATTGTTCCACCAGCAATTTGACATTTTAAGATTTCAAAAACTCCATTTACAGTTTGAATTAAAAATCTTTTTTTATCTGAAATAATTTCTCCAACATTTGCATTAGTGTTAATTTGTGCAACTGTTGCTTTAAAGACTCTTATTCTATCTCCCCCTACATTAAAAAATGCAACAGGAAATTCACAAAAAGCTCTCACTTTATTCACAAGTGATTGTGCATCAAATGAAAAATCTAAAAGCCCATCTTCTTTTTTCAAAAGATTGACATAAGTTGCTTCTGAATGAATTTGAGGAAATCTTTTTTCAGTTCCATTTTCCCAATTTTTTAATGTTTTAATTAATAATTCAAGTCCTTTTTCAGCAAGTTTTGGTAAAAGAGAGGTATAATCGTCATCATCTTGTATTTCTACTTTTTCTTGAAAAAATATATCTCCATCATCCATACCAACATCAGTTTTCATTATTGTAACACCTGTAATCTTGTCACCATTTAAAAGTGCATTTTGAATTGGTGTTGCTCCACGATATTTAGGTAAAAGAGAAGGGTGAACATTAATGCAAGGTTTTAAATCTAAAAAAGATTTAGGCAAAATTCTGCCATAAGAGGCAGTAACAGCAACATCATAATCTATATTTTTAAAATCTTCAATATGTTCTTTGAGTTTTACAAATTGATATACTGGAATTTTTAACTCTTTTGCTAATGAAACAATATGTGGACTTGTCATTTTGTTTCCACGACCTGCAGGTTTATCTTCTTGACATACCACTCCAACAATATCAAATTTGTTGTCTATAAGACCTTTTAAAATAATTTCAGCAAAAAGAGGAGTTCCAAAAAACAAAATCTTCATCAGTTCACCTCATGTTCTAACTTATAAGCTCTACCTTCATCAGTTAAATCGACAAAAAGCACTCCATTTAAGTGGTCGATTTCATGACAAACACATCGAGCGATATAATCTTTTGCTTCAAAAACAAAAGGTTCTCCATTTCGATTGTACGCTGAAATTTTTACATATTTAGGTCTTTCAACATCACAATAAAAACCAGGGACACTTAAACAACCTTCACTTTCATTAACTTTTCCTCTAGTTTTAATGATTTCAGGATTGATTATCTCTAAAAATTCGTCATCATCAAGTTGTATGACAATAGCTCTTCTCAAAACGCCAACCTGAACAGCTGAAATTCCAACTCCTCTTTTTTCAAGCATAGTTGTTTTCATATCATCAAGTAATTCAAAAAGAGATTGGTCGAAATCAACCACAGGTTTTGATATTTTTCTTAAAGTTTTATTCCCCAAAGTTACAATTTTTCTAACAGACATAATTAAAAATCCTTTTAAATTGTATTTTCATCAATCCAACTTAAATATTCTTTCAATCCACATTCTATTGGTATGGCAATAATTTCTGGTAATTGATAAGAATGATTTTCTTTGATGATTTTTTCAATTTTATTATACAATTTCTTTTTTGTTTTTGCAAGCAGAACAAATTCATGGTGAATTTCAATATCTCCATTCCAAAAATTTTTTGTATCTACTTCATAAATTTGTGTACAAGCAACAAGTTTTTGTGAAAGAAGGAGTTGAGCTAAAGATTCAGCTTCCTTTTTTTCTTCAAATGCTGTTTTGATTTCAATAAATTTCATAAATCCCCCTAAAATCAACTTAAATTATTTGGATTTGTTTCAAAAAAAACAGACGATTTACATTTTTCATTTACACAATTAAAAACTTTCTTTTCAATTTCATCTGCATATGGCAACTTAAAACGCATTAAAATTTGGTATCTAAATTTGTTTTTTATTTTGTTTAAAGGTGCTTTCATTACATCTAAATAAACAAATTCATTTGCATATTCATCACGTATTTTTTTTACTTCATTGTAACAATCCTTACAATCTTGTGCGACAATTTTTTCATCTTCATGAGTAAATAATATTCTCAAAATTCTTGCATATGGAGGAAAATTTGTAACTTTACGTAAATTTGATTCTTTTTTAAAAAATCCTTTATAATCATAATTAATGGCAAATTTATATACATAGTGTCTAGGTGAATATGTTTGCAAAATAACCCTTCCTTGTTTTGCACTTCGACCAGCTCTTCCTGAAACTTGTGTAATTAGCTGAAATGTTCTTTCTATTGAACGGTAATCAGATTGATATAGACTTTGGTCTGCATCAATAATTCCAACCAGCAAAACATCTTCAAAATCATGCCCTTTTGCAATCATTTGTGTTCCAACCAAAATCCCTGGTTTAGCATCTTTAAACTCATTAAGAATAGTCCTATGTCCATTTTTTTTGGAAGTCGTATCATTGTCCATTCTTAATATTTTTACATCAGGAAAAAGACTTTTTAGTTCTTCAACTACCCTTTCAGTTCCAACTGCTCCCTGTTTAATATCCGTACTTCCACAACTTGGACAAACATCAAGAGCTCTATATCTTTTCCCACAATAATGGCATTTTAATTTGTTCTCATAATGATGATAAACTAAAGAAACATCACAATCAGAACATTTTGCAACATAACCACATTGCCTACATCTTTGAAAAGAAGAAAATCCCCTTCTATTTATAAAAATCATGGCTTGTTTTTTCTGCTCTATAATGTTTTTAAGTTCATATATTAAAGGAATGGAAAAAATTTTATTGTTACCCTGACGCATTTCCATAAGCATATCAACTACAACAATTTTTGGCATTTCCATTCCATTGACACGTACCGGCATTTCAACAAGTTCATATTCACCATCTATTGCTTTAGAAAAACTGTCTATTGATGGTGTAGCGCTACCTAAAACAAGTGTACAATCATTATACTTTCTTCTAAATTCAGCGATATCATGAGTATCATATCTAGGATTACTTTCTGACACATAACTTTGTTCATGTTCTTCATCAATAATGATGATTCCAACATTTTCAATAGGAGAAAATATTGCTGACCTTGCCCCAACAACAACACGAGCATCTCCAAAAAAGATTCTTCTCCATTCATCAAATCTTTCTCCTGCAGAAAGACCACTGTGAATGAGTGCAACTTGGCTTCCAAAACGAGATTTGAAGTTTGCAAGAACTTGTGGAGTTAATGAAATTTCAGGTACAAGCATGATAGCCGTTTTACCTTTTTCAAGGACACGTTCAATCAGTTGCATATAAACTTCAGTTTTTCCACTGCCTGTAACTCCATGCAAAAGGTATGTTTTATTATCTATGATTGTATCCACTGCACGTTGTTGTAGGGAAGTTAATTTTCTATCTACTTTTGGAAGTTTATCAAAATCAGGAGTTCTATTAATTTGTTCTTGTTCAACAATAACAGTACCATTTTTGACTAAAGCCGAAAGTGGAGCATAGCCAAAAATTGAAGAAAGTTCACTAAATTTTTCAGATTTCTTATCTTTTAAATATTCAATAATTTGCATTTGTTTTTTTGCTCTTGATGAAGGTAAAGAATAACTTTCAGAAAGAGAACAAACATTAACAACAAGTTCTTTAATTTTATCAGTTCTCATTTCACTTGGAAGAAAAAGTCTTAAACAAGAAGCAAGTTTCAAGTGCATTTTATCAGCCATATAAAACATAAGGTCAAGCATTTCTTTTTTTATTACTGCAAAATTTTCAACGATATTTTGTATAGGTTTGATTTTTGAAGAATCAAATTCACATTTATCAGAAATTCCAACAACAAAACCTTGTAAGCGCCTAGAGCCAAAAGGTACAATCACTCTCATACCAACTTCCACATGAAAATCATCAGGAATTTCATATTCAAAAACTTTATCAAGAGCCTTAGCATCTTGGTCAATAATAATTTTAGCGAACAACAAAAATCTCCTAAAAAAAATTCTACTGTATAAATACAGCAGAATTATAACATTAAAAATACAAAAAATCAAACAAAATTAATCTTCAATATCGCTTGGTTTGATTTCTCCTTCATAAATTTCATCAAGAGCAAGACTGATTGCTTTTTTATCAGCAGTAGCAAGTTCTGTTCTTCTTGTAGTTTCAATTTCTTTTGCACGTTTTGCAGCAAGAATAGAAAGGATATATTTATTTCCCTTAGTTTTGCTTGCAAGTTCGTCAATAGGTGGTTCAATCATCATAATAATCAATTCTCCTTAAAATCTTTGATATAATAACACAAAAAAAAGAATTTGTAAAGTCTTTTGTAATTATTTTATAATAAAAAAGATAAAAAAATTATTCTAAATCACTTCTTATCAGTTCAATAGGTTCAACTTTCATACCTAAAGCAATTCTAAAAATATTTTTTCTAGTCACATTGCTTTTTCCACTAATAATTCTATAAAAAGTGCTATTACTTATTCCACATTTATATGAAAATTTTACAACTGAAATGCCATTTTTCTTTAAATAATCTTTGATAATTTGATAATTAACATTTTTTGCCATAATAATACTTGCATTTTTATTATTTTTCATGATATACTCCTTTTACCAAATGGCACAATAATTATACATATACCAAATGGTACAAGTCAAGTTATTTTTGAACCAAATGGTTATAATTTTCATATAAAAGGTTTTTTAAAGGATTTTATATGAAAATTTTTTCAGAAAGACTTAAAGAATTAAGATTAGAAGAACAATTATCTGTTCAAGATTTAGGAAAAGCAATAGGTGTCAGCCATGCTGCAATAAGTAGATGGGAAAATGGCCTAAGAGTTCCAAATATCATTTATCTTGTTGCCCTCGCCAAATTTTTTAAAGTATCGACTGATTATCTTTGTGGTTTAGAAGATTAATATGGTTAATTTTACAAACAAATTTGAATATGTTGAAAAAAAATCACGTTTTGTTTCTTATCTTTTAAATTGCTCTCAATTAGAAGAAATATCAAACGCATTATCTTTTTTAAAAAATGAGCATAAAAAATGTACACATATTTGTTACGCATATTCTTTATCTTCACCCTTTTTAGAAAAAGCAGTAGATGATGGCGAACCTAGTGGAACTGCAGGCAAACCTATATTATCAGTAATACAAAAAAAGCAACTGAAGAACGTCTGTATTTTTGTTGTTAGATATTTTGGTGGAGTTAAACTTGGTGCTGGAGGACTTGTTCGGGCATACACAAAAGCATCAAGTGAAGTTTTAAAGTACTAAAGAAAAATAAAAGGAAACAAAATGAAAATAACTAAAATAAAAAAAATAGGAAACAAAAACTATTATCATATCTATTCTGATGAAACTTGGTTAGGAATTTTTTTAGATGAAATTATTGTTAAATATAACATAAAAACAAACTGTGACATTGAAGAATCTAAATTTACAAAAATAAAAGAAGAAAATGATATGCGTGTAGCATTTGATATGGCTGCATCTTATCTTGAAAAATATGTAGTTAGTGAAAAAGGTATAAAAGATTATTTAAAAAAGAAAGGTTTTACAATTCAAACAATAGATAAAACAATTTCCAAGTTAAAAGATTATACACTTATAGATGACGAAAAATTTGCCCGTAACTATTTTGAAACTTTATCTTACTCAAAAGGAAAACGCGCTATATCATTAAAACTTAAACAAAAAGGAATATCAAATGAGATTATTCAAAATATTTTAGAAAATATAAATGATAACGATGAATTTGAAAAAGCCCGTTATTTAGCAGAAAAATTCGCAAAAAATCGTCAAAATGACACAAAAAACAAACAAAAATGCCTTGCTCATTTGATTTATAAGGGTTATGATTATTCTATAGCTCAAAAAGCAACAAATGAAGTTTTTAAAAACAATGGAGAAAATGATTATGATAGGTTTTGATATTCAAGAAGTTGACAAAATCAAAAATGGAAAAAAATTATTAGAAAAAATTGCACTTGAGAGCGAAATACAATACATACAAAAATTTAAGTGTGATTATAAAATGCGTATTGCAACTTTATGGGCTGTCAAAGAAGCAGTTTTTAAAGCATTAAATGATTGTGTTGACTCATATAAAGAAATTGAATTGTGTCATAAAGAAAATGGAGCACCTTACATTCTTTTGCATGGACAAACAAAATCTAATTTTGAAAAACTTGGTGGCAAAAATATTGAAATTTCAATTTCTCATCAAAAAAACATAGTTGGAGCTGTTTGTATAGCATTTAAAAATACTGAAGAATAAAATTTTATATTTAACTCAAACTAAGTATAAAATCTTGATAAACAGGAGATTATTTTCATGAATGAAGATGTTTTCTACCAAATAAAAAAAAGAGTGTTTGAGATTGAAAAAAATTCAAGTCTTGAAGATTACGTTATTCAATCAACATTCAGTAGTGAACATCATAGAATGAGAATAGAGGACAGTTATGCCTCAAATTGTCAGCATTTATTGGAAGTTTATCAAGATTTAAAAGACCTTGAACTTGCCGATTTATGCGACTATAAAAATCTTTCAGGTAGGTTCAATGGAGAATTCAGTTAAAAGAGGAGAAATATATTTTGCTGACCTCAGTCCTGTTATTGGGAGTGAACAAGGAGGAACACGCCCTGTCCTGATAATTCAAAATGATGTCGGAAATAAATATTCTCCAACAGTAATTGTATCAGCAATAACAAGCCAACTGACTAAAGCCAAACTTCCAACTCATATTGAATTATCTTCAAATGATTATAACCTACCCAAAAATTCAGTTGTTTTACTTGAGCAAATCAGGACTTTAGATAAAAGACGTTTAAAAGAAAGGATAACAACAATTGATGAACACAAAATGAAAGAAATAAATAGAGCCTTGTTAATTTCTCTCGGATTTGTAAATTAAAAGAAAAGACTTTGAAAGTCTTTTCTTTTAATTTTTAACTACAACTTTAATAAAATTTTTCTTTCCTTTTTTAAGAAGAGCACCATTTGATATGTCTGAAGGAGTTATATTAACATCAAACCTAGAAACTTTTTCATTTTTAAATGAGATAGCCCCTCCCTGAATTAACCTACGTGCTTCACTTTTAGATGGAGCAAGACCACATTTAAAAATTAAGTCGCACATATTCATAGGAAATTCACTCTTATTGATTTCAACAATAGGAGCATCATCTCCTCCATCTTTAAACAAATTTTCACTCATTTTTTGAGCAAGTTGAGCATCTTCTTCACCACGTACAAATTTTGTTATTTCATATGACAAACTTTTTTTAACTTTAACAATATCTTCTGCAATCATTTTGTCAACTTCGTCCATAGGAACATCTGTAAAGAGAGCAAACATCATTTTGACACAATTATCTGGAGTTTGATATATTCCTTGATAAAAATCGTAAGCTGAAATTTTATCTTTATCAATCCAAATTGCACCTTTTTCAGTTTTTCCCATTTTTTTACCTTCAGGTGTAAGCAAAAGTGGGTTTGTAGCACCTATTAAATTTATATTAGTTCCATTTTGATAATTGAGTTTTCTTTGAAGTTCTGTTCCGGCAGTTATATTTCCCCATTGGTCTTGTCCACCATACTGTAAAACACAACCATATTTTCTATTCAAATGTACAAAATCATATGCTTGCATGAGCATATAACCCATTTCAAAGAATGTTAAGCCACCCTCTTCAAGACGATTGGCATAAATTTCATTTGATAACATTTTATTCACATTAAAATGAACACCAACTTCACGCATAAAGTCAATATAATCATACCCCTTAAACCAATCTGCATTATTAACAATAATAGCTGGATTTTCCCCTTCAAAATTTAAAAAAGTACTGAGAGTTTTCTTAATGCACTCTATATTTTTGTTTATATCTTCTTTTTTAAGCATATTACGCATTTCAGTTCTTCCACTAGGGTCACCAATACTTGCAGTTGCTCCACCCATAAGAATGATAACTCTATGCCCAGCCTGTTGAAAACGCCTTAAAATGCAATAAGGAACACAATGTCCAATATGGAGGCTATCAATAGTTGGGTCTGTGCCTTCATACAATGTTATTTGCTCTCCACTTTCAAGAAGCTTTTTTAACCCTTCTTCATCAGTACATTGATACAATAGTCCACGTTCTTTTAAAATTTTATATAAATTTGTATCGATTTTCATTAATTTTCTCCTTATATAACATTTATTTTTTTATAAAAATCCAAATAAAAAACACGCTTCATATTTTTAGGACGAAGCGTGTGTTTCGTGGTACCACCTAAATTCAATTTTTGAGTATTAACTCATCAATCCTTATTATGTCTTTCGCAGACACAAGCGCAAAACTTGAAACGAGTGTAATTCAAATTACTTTTTCTAAAGTTTTTCACCAAACCAACTTTTCTCTGAGCGAAATTTGAGTAATTTTACTATTTTCATTCCACCATTTTGATTATGAGTATAAGTCTATCAATTTTTTTAATTTTTGTCAATAAATTTATAATTATTTTTGAAAAATTGGACTATTTTTATATTCACTCTTTGTTATTCCCTTTGTTATCACTTCTCCAATTTCATGTGAATTTATAATTTGTTGTTCTTTTGAAATAAATTTGAAACCACATTTATCAAAAAGCTTTAAACTTGCTATATTTGATATCAATATTCTTGCGTATAAGGCATCTAAATTAGTCTTTTCAAAAGTGTGTTTAACTATTCCTTTAACGGCTTCTGTCATATAACCTTTACCCCTCATACAAGGATTCATTATTACTGAAAACTCTTTTGAATTCATATCACTATAAGGATTATATAAAAATAATGGTTGATTATATAAATTTACCATTCCAATTACTTTAGGATTTTCCTTTCTGACAAGTGCAAAATCATAATCACTTTTCAAAAACTTTTTGTTGAAATCAGTTATTGCACTTGGAATGTCGTATTCATCTTGTAAGATTTCACAATAATCATTCAAATCTTTCTTTATAAACTTTCTAATTATTAACCTATCAGTTTTTATTTTCATTTTTACCTCTATATTTTATTATAACATAAATTTAATATCTTTTCAATACAATTTGTTTTTTTATTTTGTCTTTTTATAAAAACTTGTTATAATGAATTGAATTTAATTAAAAGGAGTTTTTATGGAAAAATTTGAATGCGTGAGAAATATGCACGGATATGGACCATCACCTCTTCCACAAGAAGGAAAATGGGACCAAGTTAAAGAAATAAATCAAATTTCTGCTTTCTCACATGGCTGTGGTATGTGTGCACCACAACAAGGAGCTTGCAAATTAACACTAAATGTAAAAAATGGAATTATTAAAGAAGCCTTAGTTGAAACTATAGGCTGTTCAGGTATGACTCATTCTGCAGCTATGGCAGGTGAAATACTTATTGGAAAAACTATTTTAGAAGCATTAAACACAGACTTAGTTTGTGATGCAATAAATGATGCTATGAAAAATATTTTTCTTCAACTCGTTTACGGAAGAAGTCAATCAGCCTTTTCTCTTGGTGGACTTCCTGTAGGTACATCTTTGGAAGATTTAGGAAAATATAAAACAAGTCAAATAGGGACTATTGTTTCTACAGAAAAAGGTGGAGTAAGATATCTCAATCTTGCAGAAGGTTATATAACAAAAATGGCTCTTGATGAAAATGGCGAAACAATAGGATATGAATATGTAAATTTAGGACTTCTTTTGAAAAATTTACAAGATGAAAAACTTTCTAAAAAAGAAGCAATAGAAAAATCTACAAAACATTACGGCAGATTTGATGAAGCAAAACGTATTGTTAATCCAAGAGAGGTGGAAATATGATAGAAGAATTAAAAAAATTTGAATATCTTCCTGCTAAACTCAAAGAATATGGTTTCAAAGATATTGAAGATGCAAAATTATTTTGCTCAAAAAATGGAATTGATGTTGAAAAGATAGTTCGTGACATTCAACCAATTTGTTTTGATAGTGCAGTTTATGCCTACACACTCGGAACTGCTATTGCACTTAAATCCAACTGTAAAAATGCAAGTGAATATGCTGAAAAAATCGGTGAAGGATTACAAGCATTTTGCGTAAAAGGTTCAGTTGCTGATGAAAGACAAATTGGACTTGGTCATGGCAGACTTGCAGGTAGATTATTAGATGAAAATACCAAATGTTTTTGCTTCCTTGCAGGACATGAAAGTTTTGCTGCTGCAGAAGGAGCTATGGGAATTGCTAGAACTGCAAACAAAATCAGAAAAACACCTCTTAAAATTGTTTTAAATGGTTTAGGAAAAGACGCAGCTTATATTATTGCTCGTGTAAATGGATTTACTTTTGTAAATACAAAATTTAATTATAAAGAACAAAAATTAGAAATTTTAAACGAAATAGCCTTTTCAAAAGGTGAAAAAGCAAGTGTTAAGATTTATGGAGCATATGATGTAAGTGAAGGTGTTGCAATTATGCAACATGAACAAGTTGATGTATCTATCACCGGAAATTCTACAAACCCAACTCGTTTCCAACACCCTGTTGCAGGAACATACAAAAAATGGTGTAATGAAAATGGGAAAAAATATTTCTCTGTTGCTTCAGGTGGAGGAACAGGAAGAACACTACACCCTGACAATATGAGATGTGGCCCAGCAAGCTACGGAATGACAGATACTATGGGAAGAATGCACTGTGATGCTCAATTCGCAGGTAGTTCTTCTGTTCCAGCACATGTTGCTATGATGGGATTTATCGGTATGGGAAACAACCCTATGGTTGGAGCAACAGTAAGTTTGGCAGTGGCTGTAAGTTTAGCAAAAAAATAAATTAAAATCATATTAAAAATATTTATATGTTTTTTCATGGTTTTATCTATAAGCAAAAAAATTATCCTTATAAATAAAAACTTATTTCATAAAAATTAGGAGGATTTATGAAAAAATTTGAAAAAATAGAACAATGTTTAATTCCTGTTGCAGGATTAGGCTCAAGATTTTTGCCAGCGACAAAAGCAGTACCAAAAGAACTTTTTCCAATAGAAAATAAACCTGCATTATTATATCATCTCCAAGAAATTAGGCAAAGTGGAATTAAAAGAGTTTGTTTAGTTATTTCAAAAGAAAAAGAAATTATTAAAGACTTTTTAAAGCATAATGAAAGAATGGAAAGAGAACTTAAAAATGCAGGAAAATTGAACTTATTAGATGAAATAAATGACATTATTGATAACTTAGATATCACTTTTGTATATCAAGGAGAATTAAATGGAAGTGGTGGAGCAACTTATTCTGCAAAAGAATGGGCACAAGGAAAACCATTTGCTTTAATTTATGGTGATGACCTTTGTAAAACTATAACAGAACCTGCAATATTACAATTAATGAAAGTGTATGAACAAACAGGGAAATGTGTTGTAGGTGCAAAAAGATTTCCAATGGAAATAATTCACAAATATTCTTCAATCATAACAGGAAAACAAATCTCAAGTAATTGTTTTGAAATGTTAGATATTATTGAAAAACCTAAAGACCCTCCTACTAACCTAGTTGGTCTTGCAAGATATATAATAACTCCAGATATTTTTGATGAAATTTTAAAATGTCCAAGATTTGTTAATAATGAGATTCGCCTAACAGATGCAATTCAAAACTTAGCTAAACAAGGGAAAACCGTTTGCTGCGAATTTGATGCAAAATATTATGATTGTGGGAACAAATTAGAATACATTAAATGTATTTTAGATTATGCTCTTGAAGATAAAACAATTTCTGAAGATTTAAAAGAATATTTACGTAATATTTCTAAATAATTGTATATTTTTACCTATATTGCTCACCCTAAATATAGGGAGGTAAATATGCAAAAATATAGACCAGGTGATATCGTACCAATGTCATGCCATTATAAAGCACTTGACAGTCAAAACCATGATGGAGGAATACTCTATCTAGAAAAAGGTAAACGATTTCCTGCAACACAGCATGAGGGAAGTTACTATGTAATGGACCATCAAGAAGATTAAAAAAAAAGCGTTTTTAAACGCTTTTTTTAATCTCTATTTTTATAAAGTTCATTAAAATCATAATTTTTTCCATTAAATTTAACTCCAAGTAATGTATCAACTTGCACATTATGAATACTTTTGAAAATATGATATTCAACATCAGGGATAGTTTCTTTAAGTTTTTTTATTAAAAGTTTTGTAGTTTTTCTTGCAGAGTTACCACTTTCTATTTCACAATTTTCAGTAAATCTACAAGCACAATTAATAAATTCAAGTTCATTATATTTTTTCCATGAAATAATTTCATCTTCATGCACACAATACAATGGTCGAATGATTTCCATACCTTCAAAATTTTTAGATTTAAGTTTTGGTGGCATAGATTGAATTTGTGCCCCATAAAGCATACCCATCAAAGTTGTTTCTATAACATCTGAAAAATGATGCGCCAAAGCAATTTTATTACACCCTTTCTTTTTTGCTTCGTTATAAAGATATCCCCTTCTCATTCTTGCACATAAATAACAAGGAGAATCTTCTATTTTTGCAACAGTATCAAAAATTTTAGTTTCAAAAAATTCTAATGGTATTTCAAGAAGTTTTGCATTTTTTTCAATAAGTTCGCGATTAAATTTGTTATAACCAGGGTCCATACATAGAAAAACTAATTCAAACTTAATATCAGAAATTTTTTGCAGCATTTGCATAAGTTTAGCTAAACACATACTATCCTTTCCACCAGAAACACATACAGCAATTTTATCTCCCTCTTCAATAAGATTATAATGTTGTAATGCGCCAATAAATTTAGCCCAGATACCTTTTCTGAAACGCTTACTTATACTACGTTCAACTTGTTGTGCTTTTGTTAAATCTTTCATAAAAATATATTACACTTTTAAAAAGTTTAAAGCAAATAAATTTAATAAATTTGAAAAATCTTCACATAATAAAAATATGAAGAAAAAGAAAAAAAATTATTTTAAAAGTAAAAATGACCCATTAGGTTCTTACACGGGAAATTCGATAAAAGATGAGCCATTAATTCAAGATGCAGATGACTTGTAAAAATCTCACTTCATACCGTCATTTATATATAATATTCCAAGAGTATGCTCGCCACAATGACTTGCAATAGTTCCACCAGCATGAGTTTCAACAATTCTTTTAAAGCCTCGATTTTGAAGGGCTTTTTTTGCTTCTTCAATCATTTCTGGTGTTGCAGTTGTGTAAGTAATAAAGCCCAAAGACAAATCTGGATTGTTAAATTCTTTCAAAGTATCTTGACAATAATTAGCAACAACCTTATCCATATTACCACGATACTTTTTATAAGGTCCCATTTTGCCATCTTTAACAATAATTTGAGGACGAATTTTAAGAAGATTTGCTCCAAAATAAGAAATTGCAGAGCATCTGCCTCCCTTATATAAATAATCTAGTCTTTCAATAACAAAACTTGCTTGAACATTTTTTACTCTTTCTTTTGTTTTTTCATAAATTTCTCTTGGTTCAAGACCTTCGTCAACTAATTTCTTAGCATAAATAGCAAGAAGAGCAATGCCTGTTGATAAGGACAAACTGTCTACAACATAAACATCCATAAACTCTTGAGATGCCTCAATCGCATTTTGACAAGCACTTGAAATTTGTGAAGATAATGAAATATGAATTATTGCATCATATTTTTTTAAATTTTCTGCAAAAAATTGCTGATATTGTTCAACATTAACAGCTGAAGTTTTTGGTAAAACGTTATTTTTTTCTACAAATTCAAAAATTTGAGGAGTTGTGATTTCTCCATCTTTATATTCTTTATCTTTTAAAATAACTGTAAATGGAGTGGTTTTTATATTAAATTCATCTAAAATTTCATTAGGTAAATCAATTGTTGATTCAGCAGTAACTAAAATTTTCATATTACCTCCAGTTTTATTATTATATCAAAAATAGAATAAAATTAGCAAATATAATTTTATAAAAATTATTAAAATATATATAAAAAAAAGAGAAAGACTAAGCTTTCTCCATAAAATTTTTAGATTTTTTCTACAATAACTTTAAAGCAAGTTGAAACATCTTCCACTCTAACTTTTTCACTTACTTCAACACCAGCAATAACATAAACTTCATTTCCACTAGCAAGAACAGGAATATAATCACGTTTTCTTACAGGCACTTTCTTATCTATAAGATAAGATTTAAGTTTTTTAGTACCTCCTCCGAATTTTTCAAATACATCACCTTCTTCACGGTAACGCCAACGAGCATCTTTTGGAACTTTACGATAATCAAAATATAGAGCATCACCTTTCATATTGTCAGCTTTTACTCGTTTAACTATAACTTTTCCAAAACCTTCTGCTTCAAATTCTTCACATTTTAAAGGTCTCGAAAGCTTTGGTTTTTCAACATAACTATTTACAAAAGTCAAATATTCATATTCTTTACTAACTGTAATCTCAAAAGGTAATTTAATCTTTTTACCATTTTCAAGTGAAGTAGCAAGTTCTTTTATTAACTCAATATGTTTTCTTTCTATATCTTTGTTAACACCAATCATTGCAAGAGCTTTAAAAACCATTCTACTATAAACAGCACTGCTTCCCCTAAAGTAACTGCAAGGCATTTGAACCATTTTATCTTCAACATAAAGAGCATTTGTATCTAATCTAGCTTTTATATAATCATCATCTGCCGATACAGCACTTGCAAAATTATTAATTTGTTCGATAGCATTTGGCCATTTTTTTAAGATGTCTTTCATTACAACATTTCTTATATAATTTCTTGCCAAAGAATTGTCCTGATTAGTATAATCTTCAACAAAATCAATTGCATTTGTTGTAGCATATTCTTCAATTTCTTCTTTTGATACAGGAAGCATAGGTCTGATATAAACATCGCGTAATGGTTCCATACCTCTTGCCCCTGCAAGTCCACTTCCTCTAAAAATATGCATTAAAATTGTTTCTGCTTGGTCACTTTGATGATGTGCAAGAGCAACTTTGTCAATAATATCCTTTTTTACTAAAGCTTCAAAAACGCCATATCTTGCATCACGAGCTGCAGTTTCAATACTAACCTTTTTTTCTTTTGCGATTTTAGGTGCATCTACAGAAAATTTATAAACTCTAACACCCATTTCCTTACATTTTTGAACAACAAATCTTGCATCGTCTGCACTATTTTCTCTGATACCATGGTCAACATGAATAGCGACAACTTCTATGTCAAGTAAGTTTCTATTTGTATATAAAAAATGAAGAAGTGACATAGAATCTATTCCACCACTAACACCAACTCCAATAACTTCCCCTGGTTTAATCAAATTATTTTGCTTAATAAAATCTAAAATTTTTTCCATAAAATTTCCTTCCTTAGTTTTATGATAACACAAAAATTATGCAAAAACAATATATTTTATAAAAAAATGCTTAAAATTAAGCATTTTTATTGATTTTTTAGTGTTTTTTATTGATTTTTTTAAAAATCTAAAATTTTTACAACAATGGCAGTCATATCATCAACAGCATAACCATTGTTACAAGAAAGTGCTCTTTCAACCAACTCATCTGCAAATTCTTGAGGATTTCTTGTTTTTATCGATTTTATACAAGAAGATAATTCTTCGTCATTTTCAAAACTATCACTAATTCCATCGCTTATCATAATTACAAAATCTTTTGCTGATATAACTTGTTTGTTTACTAATGGCTTAGGATTTTCAACTATTCCAATTGGAAGAGCACCAGTATTTATTTCTTTCAAACAATCCTCATTTAAAAGATAAGATTTTGGTGAAGCCATTTTAATAAAATCAAGTAGCCCATTTTTTTCATCTAACACACAAATATCTAAAGCACTAAAAATGTCATCTTTATGAAGATTAAGCAATTTATTTACTGTTGACAAAATTATCTCATTATCAAAGCCTGCTTTATAAAAATTTTCTATTAAACTGATTGAAAGTTCACTTGTTTGTTCTGCTTTGACACCACTTCCCATTCCATCATTAATTGCAAATAAAAGTTTGTTTCCGTCAAGTTTAATTACACTGTATGTGTCACCACTAACTTTAGAGCCATTTTTAGTTTTTTGACTTACCCCAAAAATACAATCATATTTTGGAGCAGTTTGTAAATTAATTACACAATATCCAGGCCTAGTAGAAGAAAATTTTTCGTAAATAGTCATTTTCTTACCACATACTTTGCTTACACAACTTTCAATTTTCTTTCTTTCACTATCTTCATTTCTAACAACTAAAGAAACATTTTGAGTCCATTCGTCTTTTTCAAAAACTACAGCATCAATACAAATAATATTGTAATAGGTAAGTTCATCTATAATTTTATTTTCTCTAGCAGTATCAAATGAAATCCCCGTTTCAACTTCTTTAGAAAGAGTTTTCATTATTTTGGAAACACCTAAAAGTTGGTCTGCAATAATTAGTTTACTTGTATCAACATCATGAACCATACCAATATATTTTTTATATTGAGCAGTAAGAGTATTAATGCTTCCCAAAATAGAATTTGTTTGCTTACACCTAGAAGTTAAATAAGAAGGGACATCTAAAAGAGTAGATTTTCCTTTTTCAAAAGAAATTTTGATAAGTTCATCAAAGACTTTTTTTGTATTATCTGCAAAAGTTCTATGGCAATGATTCCTTTCAGGGCAATATGAGCAAATTTTATCTACAATCTCTTGTTGTAATATGGATTGGACATCTTCAAAAGTCATATTTTGTTTAATTAGATTCCTATAAATTTGGTTTATATCATTAAAAATTTCAGATAAATTACCAAGTCGATTATGCAAAATTTCACGATTTCTATTCACCACATTTTTCATAGCAAGTCTATCTTTTGATAAATTAAATATCGTTGATATTTCGCTACATACTTTATTAGGTATAATTAAAAATAATAGAGATGAAATCAAAACAGGCAACATTTCAATAATGCCAAACGAACTATACAATTTGAAGTAATAGCCCAACAACAATTCAATACTTATTACAGCTAAAACCATTAAAATTCGATATTTTTTCTTAAAAAGTAACGCAGAGAGTCCCCAAACGATAAAAGGAACAACAAATAAAGGATTATTTGTCGAAATCAAACTCCCAATTCCTCCAACTGAAGCCACCAACAAAGTTAAAAGTGGAGTTGAGCAATATGAAAATATGAGAAGGATAAAACACATAAATAATTTTAAAAAACTAAAATGTTCAATGTTTAAAAGAGTTAGTCCTCCACAAACAATAGCTATTATTGAAAATAGAGAAACAATTTCAACATTTGTCAATTTATTAGTGAATCCCCTAATAATAATTGCTTCAAAAATGATAATGCAAGCGTACATGAAAAGAACACCCAAAATCATATAGGCAATACATAAAATTGGTGAAAAACCATTTAAAATATCAAAAACAACAACTCCAATTTGACTTAAAACTGCAAATATACCAAATTCCCATTTTTTCATATTCTTTTTGCAAAGGACATGAATAAAATATGGAACTACAAGACAAAAGATTGTAGCCACCAAACATATAGCCATTTCCCAAGATGTATCATGAATAATCCCAGCAATAAAATATGAAGGGACTAACAAAAATAATTTTTGATTTGCCCATGCAAGTGCAAAAAACATACCAAAAGCAAATGGAAAAATGACCAAATTTACACTTGAATTAAAAAGAATATAAAATAACACAATAAAAATCAAAAACTGTAAAAAGTATAATAAATATTTATTTATTTTAAATTTCATACCTCACCTTTTTTGATTGTAAATCAATATAAAAAAGGTAAGGTTATAAAATTTTGCCGATTTAATTATACTTTTGTCAAATTTTAACGAATACTTTTATTTTAATTCAAGAAGATAAACATTTCTTAAATAGTTATTATCTCTTAACATTGTTTTAACATTTTTCATTCCCAATTTAATCAATGATTTATTGATTGCAATATTGTCAGGATGTGCTGTTGCAACTATTTTTTTAATACCCAAACTTTTGGCAAGTTCCAACAATTTTTTGTTTAATTTAAACATCAAATTGTTTCCCCTAAAACTTGGCGCTACAACACATCTTCCCAATTCTGCAACATTTTTATTTTCAATGTCCAACACTGTTAATACGTCATTAAATATTTTATTATCCAAATGTAAAACACTAGAAGCAACAATTTGTCCTTCTTCTATCCCAACCATACAACAATGATTTTTATCAAAAAAGCTATCAACTTCGTTTTGCGTTCTTGGTAAAAACCAAAGTTCATTTTCAAGATTATTTATAACATCATCATATAATTTTAAAACTTGCTGTTTATAACTTTTATCTAACAAAATTATTTTCATATTTTGAATACAAACATTTTAATGTAGAGCTGCTAACCCCTCTTCTGAATAACCTTTTATGTAATCAGGGTCTGAAATTGTTCTTTTAATTGTTCCAGTTTTTTCCTCAACTTTTGACATGAACAATTCTTGTTCATCACTTTCCACAGGTTTATCTAAACCTACATTATATTTAATTTGTTCTTCACTACTTTTCACAGGTTTATCTATATTTTTAAGATGTGAAGCAACTTTATTAAAAACTTCACCCATATAATCAACACAAGAATTATAAAAATTAAGACCAAAAGCATGTTGATAATAAAAATCATAACCTCCGTCAAAAATTTCTTGATGTTTATTTATAATTTCAGGTTCTAAACAAACAACTTTCTTAATTAAATTTTTAAATATAAAATTAGAATCAACACTTTTCATGTCTTTTATTATGTCGTTTGTTGCATTGTCTACTAGTTCTTTATTCATCTCTTCAGTTTCGCCATCAAGAGTTATTATCTTACCATCACTTTTATCTCTAAGATAACCCAAAAATGTTCCATCTTTTAAATATACACAAGTATCACCGAAACACATTTCTGAAGGTTTATTTTCATGTAAATATTTTCTATCAAACTTTTCTCTAACTAAATAAAAATTTGAAAAATTTACTGGAGTAATTATCATAGTTATTCCATCTTTATTTACTCTTTGTTCTGTAGTTTTAATTTCAGATAAATAAGGAATATTATAACGAGTATAAACGACTAACCCCTCATCAATTAAAACCTTTTTCCAAGCTCTTTCAAATTCATAATTAAATTTTTTAATACTTTCTTCTGTCATATAACCTCCTAATTTTTTATTAGTATAATTTATATTTTTAAAAAAAGTCAAACAACTAATATAAATATCAAAAATTTTTATAAAATTTTAGAATCCCACAAAATAAATTATAACAAAATTTTTGTTTATATTCTTCTTCTAAAAGCAAAGATTCTTCTTCTGGATTAGATAAAAAACCACATTCAACCAATATTGCAGGCATTTTTGTGCAATTTAATATATAAAAATCTCCCACTTTAGCCGTATTTTTTGAATATTCAATATTTTGAAATAAAGTTTTTTGAACACTATCAGCAAGTAACTTTCCTGTATCAGAATCATTTGCATAATAAACTTGTGAACCCCTTGCTTCAGAAGATGGATAACTATTCATGTGAATACTAACAACAATATCGGGAGAAGATTTATCAATAATTTCTTTTCTTTTTTCCATTTCGCTTCTTTTTTTGTTAGCTGCAAAAGGAGAATAAAGACCACCCATGTCACTACGAGTTTGAATAACTTTAAAGCCAAATTCTTCACAAATCTTACCTAATGTCAAAGAATATTGTAAATTTAAAAAACTTTCAGACGTATCAGATGTTTTTCCAACAGCACCACCATCTTTTCCACCGTGCCCAGCATCAATAACAATTGTGTGCACAGGCTTTGGCATAAACGTAGGACGTATGGCAGTAAAATACACCACCACGCTTGAAACAACAAGCAGGAAACAAACCACAAAGATATAATATTTCTTCTTTAAAACAAAAAATCCGTGCTTTTTAGAAAACATACAACATTTTATGAAAAAATCACAAATTTAAGAACAAAGATGATAGTTTTATCTGAAAAATCTTTGACAAATATTTCTTCGGCATGATATCATATAAATGAAATTTTATAAAGGAGAAATTTTATGAAAAATATAAAAAAAATATCTTTTAGTATAGTTTTGGCATTTATGATTGCTCTTTGTCCTATTTTATGTATGGCTTGTTGTGAAAATCAAAATAATTACGGCGAAAATATTTCTAAAGCATTAAGCCCTGCAATAGCAATTCTTAAAGAACATACTGCAGCGTCAAATTCCACAAGCGCATCTTCGGTACAATTTGAAGAAGTTGCTGAAGATGTGGACGGCCAACTTTTTATTCTTGACTATATTAAAGCCATTGCCACATCATCAAAGTTCGAATATACAACCTCACCTTTCAAAGGAACAGCGACTGTTAGTCAAGATAATAAAAGTATGACAGTTTTAAGTTTTAATAGATTTAGTATTGTTGATAATAATGTTTCTGTAGAAATGAATTTTGCTCCTGAGGGGTCACTATATACAGATTATGAATGGATGCAAATAGACTATGACTTTACAAGTAATCAGTTAAATTCTTTTGAATGGTATGGATATACAACATACGAAGATGGTGATGATACGTTTTATTGTTATAAATATCAAAATGAAACATTGAGCAAGGCAGTTGAAGACGATAATGAATATATAGACCTTAAAAACTCTATAAAAAACAAAAGTTTAGAACTAGTACAATCTCAAGATTTTACACAAAAAGTTTACGATTTTACAAGCGAATATATTGATGTTTACAATACATACAATCCAGAATCTCAAATTCATTAAAAATAACAAAAAAAGCATATCAACTGATATGCTTTTTTCTCATCTTGCCACTGCCCCAACTTGACATCTAAGCACCATTTCAAGCATCAATCACAATGCAATGAACAGGTGTGACTAAAAGCTGGCTTTACTTTTTTAATTTTAAAATCTTTTTAAGGTTTTTATTAAATAATCTTGAATAATTTATTGGCATTTTATACTCCCAACAACCTTCAGCCCTACCTGGAAAATTCATTCTTTGACTAGCATCTTGAAGAAGAACGTCTTGTGTTTGTAATATGACAACATCAACTCCACTATTTAATATTGATGAAATTGCGTCAAAATGAAGTTGTTTTAAAGATTTAGCATTACTATTTAATGTTTTTTTTACTTCTTCTAATTTCTCTTTTGACAACTCCTGTAGAAAACCGATAAATGTGTTATTGTCATGATTTCCTAAATAATAAATATTATTTTTCCTTGAATTTTGTGGCAAATAAGGATTTTTATCATTTGTATCGAAAGCAAATTGTAAAATTGACATACCTTTTAATTTATATTTTTCTCTAACTTCTATACATTCTTTACTTAATATACCTAAATCCTCTATAAATAATTTGTCTAAACCAATTTGAGATTTTACTTGTTTAAAAAATTCATCTCCACCACCTTTTTCCCAAAAAGATGGAACACCCTCTTGTTTTGAATTTTCGTAATGCTCAACATATCCAATATAATGGT
>CANQFL010000008.1 GCA_947598785.1 uncultured Clostridia bacterium | reverse complement strand
CTGTAGCTGCTTCTTCAGCTGCCATAGCTGCTTCTGCTGCTTCTTCAACAATTTTATTAATTCTTTCTATTTCATCATCTTTTGCATCTTTTAATATTGTATCAGCTGCTGCTTTTGTTAATGTATATGCTTCTTCAGCTTTAGTAGCTGCTGTTCTTGCTGCAATAGCTGCTGCTCTTGCTTTTCCAGCTGCTTCATTTGCTTCTTTAGCTGTTTTTGCTTCAGCAATAGCTCTTTGTTCTTCAGCAACAACTTTCTCATTTTCAGCTTCTTTTTGTTGTTTAACAGCATTATCTTTTGTCTTTACACAATTTTGCATATTTTTAATAAATGTTCTTTCTTCTGTAGAGCCAATTCTCCAACGAATACTTGTATCATCAGTTCTGAAACTATTATCTTCTGCCCAGCTATAGTATTGATTATTTGCAATTGTTTCACAATCAAGCTCATATTGGCTAATTATCAATTCAATCTCATCATCTTTTAAATCTCTATTATCTAAATGTACTTTTTCTTTCAAAAGATTGAACATATTTTTACGGCCTTCGTCACCTAACTGTTCCTCACCATTCTTTACTAAATACCTAATAACAGATGCTCCATTTCCATTAAAAAGTTTTTGATTTAAAATGCCATCAAGGTTTTTGCAAGTATCTTCAGCAAGTTCTTTTCCAAGATTTGTAAGAGCTTCTATTCTTCCTGTTTTTCTTACTTGATCATAAAAATAAGCTCTTACATGGTGTGGTCCGTTATCTAATGTTGAAAGATTGATAGGATTCATATTGCTTGCTACTGAAACTACTTTTCCACCTACTTTTCTAAAATAAACACCTTCTTTACCCTCTGTTTCATTAATTTTATAAGTTTGAGCTTTAATATCATTTAAAAATTGATTTCTAACATCTGACTCATAACTTTTAACTTCTGAATCGTTTATAAAAGGTATGATTGCACTTACAATGGTTACAACACCTAATACCGCAAGAGCAATTTTTGTTTTAACAGAGGTAAAAGCTTTTTTTACAAATTTTACAAATCCACCTTTTTCCTTTCCTGTAGTTGAAGAAGATTGCTTAACATATATTGTAGGAATGTTATTACTATAACTGTCTCCTACTAATTGAAAATTTACACCTTGAGTTTGTACTTCACTATCTCTTTTGCCTACATCATCTCCGCTTACTTCATCTCCTTTATGTTGTTCTTTTATAGTTTTATTTGATTCATCTATAAGCTCAACATCTACCTGTTCACCAAAATTAAATTCTTCTTTCATTTTTTTTCCTCCTTTTTCAATTCCTGTTTCTGAAATTATTCTTTCACCTTTATTCAACACTGCTGCTTGTTGTCCTTTACCCAGGCCTTTTATTAAACTATCATTTGTCCCATTATTCAAATTAATTGATGTAAATGTTCTTTCTTTATTTGTTATTCTTTCATAAACCTCATCATGTGTTCTAGGCTTCTGAAATCTATCTTCTCTAAATATTTCTTTAATTTTAGGTGGTAATTTTTGCTCGATAATCATTAATAATCCTTTCACAGAAATTTGTCTAGAATTTGTATATAAATATGCAACATTTCCTTTTTTACCCGATAGATTTCTTCCAAACTTTGTACGAGTAACAAATTTTGCTTTATCAGACTCACTTTTTTGTGCAAAGCAATAAATTTTTCCATTTTCTGTATCTCTCACAAAATTCAATATTCGTCCGTTTTCATCAACATATCTACCAAGACCGGTTTTTTCATCAAAAGCAGGTAAAGTTTTAAAATAGTCAGGTTTATATTCCATGCTATCTATATACATACTATAAATTTTTGTTGGAAATTCTTCTGTTGTCATAATTCCCTCCTGTTTATTTTCGCAATTATTATATCTCAAATAAAGGTCATTGTCAATACCCTTTTTTAAAAAAAACGCTTTTTTTGACTTTTTTTCAATAATTTATATGCATTTTTTTACACTTTTATATATATTCAATTAAAAGTATATTAGGTTAAACCATAATTAATATCATAATATGACATAAAAAAAAGACAAAAATCTGTCTTTATTTTTACTCTGAAACACTTTCATCAAGATATGTTGCCATATAATCTGCTAAATGAAATAAATAAGAAATTGGATATTTATAGAATACTTCTGCAATTATATTTGAATTTTGACTTCGTGGGTCAAAACAACCCATATGCCAATTTATTGCAAGTGCTTCTTCTCTTGTAAGACGCATAAAACCTGAAATCATATATACTGATTTTTCTCCATGCCCATATGGAAGAGTATCAGAATATTTAAAATAAGGTTTTTGAATCCACTGCCCGTCTATTTTAACATTTTTTATATCTACTGAATATGTATTAACTTTACAGATGTCATGCAAAAGGGCAATTATTGCTACACTTTCTGGTGATATTTTCTCTTGCCATTTATCGCCATATTCAAGTTGAAGTAATTTCAAAAATCTTTTATAAACATTTATGCTATGAAAGCACAACCCACCCTCAAAATTGCTATGACGCCTACCTGATGCTGGAGCAATAAAAAAGTCCGTTTTTTCAAGATAGCTTAACAGTTCTTCTGCGCCATCTCTTTCAACGTTATCATAAAATATTTCTAAAAATTCAGACTTATTATTTTCAATTTGTTCTTTTTCCATATTTTTCTCCTATTTACATTTTAACAATAAAGGATTCCAAAAATCAAATAATAAAGGCCATTTTCTATTTGCATTTGACCATTTTTTATATAAAAATCCACATCATTTAGCATTTCGTATATATTTTTTAATTGGATTCTTGTAAAATTTTTAGCGATTTCTCTTGCTTTAACAATAGCATATTCTTTTACTGATAAAAATTCAGAAAGTTCTTTATCTGTAAGATTTGAAATTGAAGTAAAGAAAATTCTTCTAAAATGGTTTAAAATTAATGTAAAAGTTTTTGTATCTTTATTCATTAAGTTTAAAAGCGAAACAGCTTTATTTGCATCACGGCGAGAAAGAGCATCAGTCAACTCAAATACTGTGAACTCAGTTTCTTTGGTAACTAAATTTTCAATTTGTTTTTGTGTAATTTCATCTTCATCACAAGCAAAAAGTTTTTCTAACTCATTTTTAATTAATGAATAATAACTACAGCACGAATCAATCAATTTATCGCAAGCATCTTTTGTAATAGTCTTTTTATGATTTTTTAATTCAGAAATAACAATTTCTTGCAAACTTTTTTCATCAAGTCTGTTTGCGCTAATTTTTTCACTAATGATAAATTCAAATTTATTAAAAAAATCAAAAATCACAAGACAAGTGCTCTCAGCAGGTTTCTTTAAATAATCTTTAAGTTTTTTCTTAAACGAATCATTTAGTTTTGATATATTTTTTAATAAAACTATTTTTTTATCACTTCCGATTGGTAAAGTTTCACAAGCATCAATGACAGCATCTCCATCAAAAGTATCTTCATCAAAAACAAGGAAATTAAATTCTTCTAAAGTTAATTTACAAGCATTTTTAATTAAAGAAAGAGCCCTATCATACAACAATAAGTCATCGCCCTGAATTACATAACATGGTTCAATTTTTTTTACCAATCTTCCTTTTAAAGTTTTCAATCTAAACACCTCCTTACAAAACTATTTCCATACAATTTATATGAAAAATTGCCATCTTTTTCAAAACAAGCATCTGAATATTGTGTAAAATCATTTGTTATAATGATTGAATTCGAATTAAAAAACTCAGCATATTCACTTTGTTCCCCTAAAATAACAAAATCAAAATTTTTATGACATAAAAGCTCTAAATTTTTATCAGTTAATTTCTTATTTTTTAAGACAAAAACACTTGTATTGTCAAATGAAATAACAACACCAACAAAAGATTTTTCAATAGAAAGGAAAATAATGTCAAAATTTCCGAATTCTAATAAATTATTAGGTGCAACTAAATATTCGTTATCCCAACCTTCTAAATTTTCACATCTAAAAATTGCCGTTGCTCCAAGCCTGTCTGCAAGAATACCATCAACCGAAGCTTTTTGAAGAGAAACAACACCTTGAATACTCCTGATGCCTAAGGTTTTAAATATGTTTTTAACAAAATTTTCCTTACCTAAATCTATAATAATATTTTCATTATTTTTATTAGTCAATAAAATAGTTTCTGAAGAATTATTTACACAATATGAAACACTTGTTCCTACAGGGATTGTGATATAACTTGTCACAAAAAATGTTTCTGATATGACAAACGCTATAGAACAAATAAGCCTTTTTGTAGATTTACTAGACATAAAAAATTTACTAACAAGGAAAAAAGAAATAAATATTGAGCAAGTGAAAAATATACTTAAAGGTTCTAGATTTAAAATTAAATTTGTTTGCCCAAAAAATTGTGCTAAATTTGAAATAAGTGATAGACCTAATTTCGGAATAAATAACATAAATCCCAAAAAGTGTAATAAGTAAGTCAATAAGGCGCTAATAAAAAGAATAGGATAAACTATTGAAAAAATTGGTATAACAAATAAATTAACAAAGAAAGTTAAAAAATTAAATGAAGAATACATTTGACATAGAAATGGCAAAATTCCAATTTCAATAGCGATTGTAACTCCCATAGCATTAGAAACAAATTTAGGTAGAAAATTATTGAAAAATTTTATAAGCCAAGGACTTATAACAAAAATAGCTAAAACACTAAAGAAACTCATCAAAAATCCTAAATCCATTGAAGAAAGTGGCATAAATAATAAAATTAATATACCTGAAAATCCCAAAGAATTTAATGCGTCATAACATTTTCCACTTAACGCAGAAAAAGTTAAAACCATACCCATAATGCTAGCCCTTAAAACTGAAGGCGAAAAATTACAAACATAAGCATAAAGAAAGATTATAGACGCACAAATGAAAAAATTTAAAATAGATTTAATTTTACATTTTTTAAGAATAAAGGCTAAAAGATAAATTATAAAACTTATATGTAAACCTGAAACAGTTAAAATATGTACAATACCTGCAGTTTTAAAAGCAGAATAAACATCATTTTGCACATCAGTTTTGTCACCAAATAACACGGCATATGCAATAGGTCCTTGTTCTCCCATCTTTTCATACAAAATTGATTTCATATTTAACCTAAATTGCTCTACTCCAGTCAATCGGTTTCCAAGAATTTCAAAATTAGAAATTGTCGCTTTATAAGGTGTGTTATCTCGATAATAGAAACTATTAAAATTTTGTAATTCAAATAAATTTGCTTTTTTAATCTCAGTATTAAATGATATAATGTCGCCTTCTTTTACTTTATCTTTTCCACCATAGATATAAAGAGATAAATCACCTTCTTTTTGTCCATTTACATACACATCTCTAACAACTGCAATGACATTAGAATAACTTTCTTGAATATCATCACTAATTCTTCCAACAACTTGGCACTCTCCTAAAAATTCTTTAGGTTGAAAACTATAATAACCTACAAACCACCAACCTAAACCAAAAACAAAAATAGATAAAATAATTAAAAATAATTTAATTTTTTTAAAATAAACACAATAAAAACAAAATCCTAGTAAAAGAACCAAATCAAAACATATATAATAAATATTTCCATTAAAAATAAATCTTGATGTAAAAAGTGCTAACATCAAAGATAAAAAAGCATAAAAAATAGGTCTATAATGAATATTCTTTTTAGAGTCCATAAAACACTAAAAGAATATCACAAAACAAGATTTTTTGCAAATTTATTTAAACTATTATGCAATAGCATCTTTCTTTTTTCTTTTTGGTTTAATTTTATAAACCTTAAGAGAAATATATTCTGACATTAACTTGACTATTTCAGCGCTAGTTGGTTTATAACCTGGTTTAAGAACTTCCATATTAAACATTTTGTTAATATAATAAATTGCACCTTTATTATAAGCGACCGTAACAGCATTATGCATATTTGCTTCAACCCTAAAAGGATTTTTAACATTACAAATCTTAGCAACGGAATTAAACAATTTTTCAGTATCATAGATAAGATTTGGGTCCTCAATAGAAAGTAATATTGCTTGATGAAAAAGTTTAAAACCTAGCAAATTAATTTTGAAGCCTGAACGAATTAAATTAATTTTGATTAAATTATCTTCTTCTTGTGTAACCATAAAACCTCCTTAATTTAGACATATTATATCATGAAACGATATAAAGAGCAAATATTTTTCAATATTTTACAAAATTATTTTATAAATAATAAATATGATAAAAGATTGCGAAAAATAAAAAGAGATGATATAATAAAAAAAGAATGGAGATGTATCGAAGAGGTCGTACCGAGCCACACTCGAAATGTGGTTGTCGAGAAATCGGCACGTGGGTTCGAATCCCACCGTCTCCGCCAGCAAATTAAAACTGTTCACTCCTCAATAAAAATGGGTGTGAACTTTTTTTAAGTGATTGTGTTGGACTTTGGTTTAAAAGGTGATATAATTAATATTGGAGAAACAAATGGAAGAAATTTTTGATGTCTATGACATAAACGGAAATCATGTAGGAACAAGGCCTAAATCTTTTTGCCATAGCGAAAATCCGGGAGTATATCATAAGCCCGTTTGGATTTGGATTAAAAATGATAAAGAGCAAATATTAGTTCAAAAAAGAGCTTTGACAAAGAAGAAAAGCCCCGGCAAATGGGATATGCCATCTGCTGGTCATGTTGATGCCGGCGAAACTTTACTTCAAGCTTGTGTAAGAGAAACCTTTGAAGAATTAGGAATAAAAACGAAACAAAAGGATTTTATTTTTCTAAAAGAATGGCTAAATCAAGAAGGCTGGGAATTTGCCGAAATTTATTTGTTGAAAACGAATAAAGATATCAATGATATGAAACTTCAAAAAGAAGAAGTTGAATGTGTAAAATGGCTTGATTATGATGAATTTGTAAAACTTTTATATTCCCCTGATTTTTGCAATCATGCAAAAGAATACAAAGATTGGGTAGTGCAAATTCTTAAATGATAAACTTATAGAATATTAAAAAAATCGGCAATCATTAATTTTTATTAGAACTTACTAATTTTGCTAAGACGGTTAATCATCTCACTCTTATGTTCAAGCAAACAATGTGCATATCGTCTTAAAGTTATCATTGGATTGGAATGTCCTAAAATTTCAGATAAAGTTTTTACATCCATTCCAACTTCAAGTGCACGAGTTGCAAAAGTATGACGCAAAGAATGAAAACCATTATGTTCAATCCCAAGTTTTTTTATCAATCTTTCAAAAGTATATTGATAACTCCTTATTGAAATACCTTGGTCTTTTTTCCCTTCAATTACATATTTGCTTTTTGCATTTTTCTTCATTTCTTTCAATTTTGGTAAGAGTTTTTTGAAAATTGGAATAGTTCGTAAAGAAGATTCTGTTTTAGGAATATCAATTACTTTTAGATATTTTCCATTTTTCCAACTATCATAACAAGTTTTATTGACATTGATACAAACTTTAACGAAATCAATATCTTGCCAAGTAAGAGCTAACAACTCCCCTATTCTCAGTCCAGAATATAAGCAAAGCACAATACCAAAAAGTTTAGATTTACGACTTTCAAATATGTATTTTTCAATTTTTTCTTGGTCATATATTGAAAAACATTTAACTCTTTTCTCATGAGTTTTAGGCAAAATTAAAGAATTTATATGTAAATTTTCATTTTTTTCATAATTTTTAATATTTTTTAACGACAATTTTATAATTGCAAAAATTCCAATTATTGTATTTGTTGCCAAATTTTGTCGGACAAGGACAGCAACAAATTGTTGTAAAATTTCAGTTGAAAGGTTTTGAATTTCATAATCTCCAAGAAATTTTAAAATGTGATTTTTTACAACTCCTTTATATTTTTTATAAGTTTGTAATTTGTTTGTAGGTTTTACATAAACTTCAAGCCACTCATTTAACCAATTTTTATATTTCATAATTTTTACCTCCATAATTATTTTAAATGGTTGTAAAAATTTACAAAAAAAACTTATCTCAAAATAGATAAGTTTTTATAAATTTGAATAAAAAATAACACCATTTAGTGTTATTTTTTATTAAACATTTACTACAATACAATTTTTAAATTCTGTATTTTCCATATAAGTACCCATAATTTTTATAGCATCATTATACAATTTCTTTCCATATAAATATACATCGTCCCATTCTAGTTTTTCCAAGTTTGTAATTCCAAGGTCTATATTAATAGGTCCTTTAGCATATAAAGATTTATGAGTATTTAAATCACAATCAAAAATAGCATATTCGCTAATTTGATTATTTTGAATTTCTTTTTCAAATGTTTTCAAAGAAGTAACTACTCGTTCAATTTTTGCTTTAACAATTTTTGTTTCCCATTTAACTTCTTTATCTTTATTTTCTTCTTCCTTTTCTTTCTCTTCTTCTTTTTCTTCTTCTTTTATAATTGTACTATTAGTCTCATATTGAAGGTGATAAACAGATACTCTATAGTCTTGATAATCTTTCTTATCTTTAATTGTATTGCTTGCAGAATTTATAAAATAGCATTTTTCATAATAATCAGTCGTCCAATCATGTTCTCCGACTTTTGTTATCTTAAAAACAAATGACATAGAATTTTCACCTGGTTGCTTAGTGTCTGTACTATCTTTAAACCAAGTTGAACTAGTTGATTGAACAATTTTAAGAGTAACACTTTGTCCAGAAATAAAAACTCTAAAATATTCAGTAGCTTCTAATACCGAATCATAAACATTTAACCAATCATTATTATCAATTGCTTTAGCACTAGCTATACTTCCTTCTCTATTAAACCAAACATCTGTTACCCAATTATTATCAAATATATTTTTAAAATCTTTTAAAACTTTTTTATATCTTGTAGAAGAAAAATCAATATTTTTTTCATTAATTTCTTTCTCTGTATAATCTTTGTAATCAAGTGATGCTAAAGAGGCCACTGGTGTTCCCACTTGCATTTCATATACTTTATCAACCAAAGTTTTGGCTTCATAATATGTAATTGATTGAGTACTTGGTCTATTTTCACTCAAATCATCAGTGTTATTTTTTTCTTTAAAAAATAATATTCCAAAAATAGCACAACCAATTGTAACGATAACAGTATAGATTATTAATATAATATAAAGTATTTTTTTCATTTCTTTTTCCCTCTATAGAGATTTTATCATACAAGATAAAAAATTGTCAAATCATTTTTTTAATTTTAATATATATTCTTATAATATTGACAAAAATCTTAATCAAATTGAAATTAAACCTATTTTTGAAATAAAATTGTATTGATTAAATCAATGTTTTATGATAAAATATGCCAGGAGAAAAATATGTCAAAAAATAAATTTATCGTAGGCAGACGAGTTCCGAACAATTTGAACAACCAATGGCAAGTCCTAGATTTAGATAATTTTAAAATTAATAAACCAACCGTGTTAGTTTTAGGTGGAAATGGAACAGATTCAAATATGCTTGCAAACGGCTATTGCAAAATTGTATCTTCTCTTTTAGGAAATTTTATAAATGATGTAAATATTTTAGGAATAAATTATAACAATATTGATGAGTATGAAGATTTAAAAGAAAATGCAGATATAATTTCAAAGAAAATATTTGTGCCACTTGTTTCAAAAAATAATAAAAAAATAGATATAAAAACAGCATGTAAAAATGTTCGCAATATAACAATACTAGCTCATTGTCTTGGAGATACAAGAGCAAATTATATAATTGAAAACTTTAAAGATGATTTGCATGGTTTAAATTACGATAATAATGAAATAAACTTAATTTTAGAACAAATCTTTCTTATTTCTTATGGAATAAATACTTATGCAGGATATAACAATCGCTCTATAAAATGCTTAAATGTTATTTCCCCTAATGACACAATGTGGTACGACTCAAATAAACCATGGGTAAAAGTATTTGAAAATTTGGATAAAGTCAAAATGTCAATTTATGACAAAAATTATATAAAATATCTATTACGTATTTACAATGATGATAAATGGGACCATATTGATAAACCGATAACTATTTTTACTATGCAATCTTCAAAATGTTTTATTTTACAGCAAAATAACATAATATTAATCGCACCAACTGCATTAAATAAAGATGAAAATACAGATGACCATAATATAAAAATATTAAAACGTAATTCAGATTGGAGTATAAATAATGAAGCTTCATCAGCTGGAGATACAGTATCCAAATTAGTAGCGTGTGCACTTTGCAATTCTGTTGCAAATTCAATGTTAAATATGCAATCAGATAAGTTTATTCCTTTTAATTTTCAAGATAATAAAAATATACCAGGTTTAATAAATCAACTAGAAGATATTGCACATGACTATAATTATGGAAACGAAAGACATTTATAATGTCTTTTTTTTCATAATTAGAAGTTTTTAACCACACCTTATTGAAAATGTGAATAATTTTCTTTGTAAAGAATTTTAGTTTTTTATCACAGTAAAAAGTAAAGAAAAAGGTCTATACGAAAATGTTCACTTTAGACCCTTTTGATAGACTAATATTCATCTTAAAATTTTAAGTTTAGTAATTAGTTCGTTATAAAATTCATTATCTTTGAATATACAATTATTTTTTCTCCACCCATTTTTAATCATCTTTTCAAAATCAAGGATATCAAACCATTTTAATTCTTCAACTTCTTCATCTTGTTTCTTAAAAAAACTAAGAGGTTCATTTATTATTTTGTAATAGCATGTTGTAAAAGCATTATTGTCTTCTCTAATATTTTTTACTTTATCTATTAAAAGCAAAAAATCCTCTTGTTTTAAATCTAATCCTAATTCTTCATTAGCCTCCATTTGAACAGCTTCTAAAGTTGTTTGATTTTCAACAACATGACCTGCACATAAAGCCCAACAATTAGGATAGGACTTTTTATTTTTACTTCTTCTTTGTAATAAAATTTGTTTTTTGTTGTTTAAAGGTATGAATGCAACTTCTTGGTGAAAAAGACCTTGTTTATGAACAACACTTCTTGGAGCATAGCGTCCTGTATATTCGCCTTGTGCATCAAAAACTTTCAAGTTCTCTTCCTTATCTGCAACATTATTGCTTTTCATTTTATTCACCTCTCCCATTAATTTATAACACATTTATGAACAAATACCAACATATTCACAAAAAAAATACGCATCAATTTTTTAAATGCGTACAATTTCCTCTTAGTGGAAAGATTGTAATGTAAAACGAATTAATTAAGTGCAAAATGTTGACAAAACAAGAGTAGTTTTTTAGAATATTAAAGAAACTAAAAAGGATGGTGCTAAAATTGAAAACAATATTAATTGGAGAAAAATCACCAAATTTAAAATATGATTTTCGGGAAACGTGTTTTGGCATTTGTGAACAAGACAAAAAAATTTTATTAGTAAAAAAGAATAATGAACTTTCGCTTGTTGGTGGTGGCATTGAAAAAAACGAAGGCAAAAAAGAAACGTTAAAGCGTGAATTTATGGAAGAAGCTGGAGCAACAATCAAAAGTATTTTACCACTTTGTGTAGTAGATTGTTATTGGCTTGCAGCGAGTCATTATCCATTAAGGTCATTAAGCAACATATTTGTTGTAAGTGTTGATGATAAATTTATTAATCCAACTGAAGAAGGGCATACGCGTGTTTGGGTTGATAAGGATAAAGTACTAGATTATTTACAGTTACCATATCAAATCGAAGGTTTTAAGACTTATTTGAATCAAAACAGAACAAAAAAATGATAAATATAATCATTACAAAAAACTTAAAACGGACCTATCACAATTCGATTTAGGTTTTGTTTGGTAGCTATCCAAAGATAACCACCTTATATGGTAAATTATTCCCACATCAGACCATAAGGTTTAGTTGCAACACGCTAAGTAATCAGAAACTGATTTTTATCATTGACTATCCACGCATTGATGACCATGTGATATTCATCGTCGTTAAGATTGTCTCCTCGGCAAACCTTCTTTTTTGTTTTTGCAAAAATCTCTGTTGTAAACATCCCATTTTTCTTTATTAATTTTTCCTCCTCTTTTTTTATCATAAAATTTACAATTTAGATTGTCAAGTAAATTATGCTCATTAATTATTGGTCACAAATTAGAAATTTAGAAAACAAACACGTGTTTCATGTTGATACCTTTAAAGGTATATCATTTTTCAAAACATATTCCAAAACATTCTTATAAAAAAAATTGATAAGAACACCTTATCATTTTTTTTGGCGATAGAAGTGACTATCTATAAATTTATTTACTATTGTTTTGCTTTTGTAAATCGCTAAGCATTAACGCCAAATCATTTCGCGTAATCAATCTTATGTTTTGTTTTGCTGCTAGACTATGAGCTGCTGGTGTAAATGCAGTGGTGGATGTAATAACCCATCCTTCGTTACAATTGTAGTAAGTCATGCCAGAAATAACTTCCTGCACCGCTTTAATCCCGACGGGTTTGGAAAATTTTTTGACTTGTATACCAATTCTTATGTCTTCATTTTCGGCTATAACATCTATGCCATAATCACCCGACCTTTTTGTGACCTGTGTCTTATAGCCCATATTGCGCAAAAATCTACCTACCCACTCTTCAAACATAAAAGGAGAGAGTTTGTCAATTTGTGATATATTCGATTTTATGATTGCTTCTTGCAATTTTTTTTCTTGTTTGAGTTTATCTAATTTCACAAGAATTAAGATAACCAGCACAACAATTGAAATAGCCAATAGGATATATCCCATAATCCACATGAAAGAAACTGACACCATGTAGCCCGTCCACAAACATGTAGTCGCTAGGAACAAAAATACTAGTACAAAACACAACCCCTCTGAATATGTATTTTTTCTCATATGTCCCCACCTTTACACAAATTGAAAAACTGATAAGAATTAGGTGTTCTTATCAGTTTCACTTGGTGGCTCGCCCGGGATTCGAACCCGGGACCCCTTGATTAAAAGTCAAGTGCTCTACCGACTGAGCTAGCGAACCAAATATTTATTACACGAAACAGAAAAGTTTCTCGTCCTGCCACAATATGCAACAGGTCTGGCAGGGGTGGCAGGACTTGAACCTACGAATGCTGGAATCAAAATCCAAAAAAAACAACTCCCAATGCCCCTAATTTAGGGAACTTTTCTATTCTTGACACAGTTTTTGACACATATATTTTTATAAAAAAAACTGCTCAAAAACAAGTGTATTTTAATACATATTTCTATATATTGTCAAGTGTTTTTTTTAAAAAATTTTAATTTAGTCCATTTTTATCCAATTTTCTAGAAAAACACTAATAAAAAAAATAGACTACTTGTCTATTTTTTCTTTAACATAATTATTCGTATAACTTGTATTGTAATTAAAATTACATTTGCTATACCAAACCCTATAAACGCTGATAGTATCATAAAAAACTCAACCTTTAAAATTTTCATAATCTTCTAGAGCATTTATTAAACCATCAAAATCTTCTGAAGGACCTAATAAATCTGATAACAACTTAACCTCTATATAAGATATTCCATAATCTTCTGATAAACTTTTTAAATATTCTTCTCTACTTTCAAAACCTTCTTTTTCATATGATGTCATTTTTTATTCCCCTTTCAATACAAAATCAATAACATTAGAATTAAATTTCAACAATCGTTTTACATCTATTTTAAAACTAAACATTATTTCAAAAAGATTTTGCATAATTTGAACAAAAGATTTTTCAAACCATCTTACAATTTGTTCTTCTTCATCTCTTTCTAACAATACACCTGTTTGACATAAATAAGCATGAGTAAGTTCATGTATAACAGTCTCAACAAATTCTCTGTCCTCTTCAATTTTTGCTATTTTTATAACTCTTGCAACATTATCACATTGTCCATCTAAAACAGTGTCATCTTTATCTCTCAATTCTTCTACAATTTCAACTTTATATTGAACACCTTTTACATTAACTTCCATTTTATTTTCTCCCTTTAAAGACTTGTATATTTATTTTTTGACCTATATAAATAATTTTCTATATTTTTCCCTTCTTTTTGTTTTTCCATTATTAATTGTTTTTCCAACTCAAGATACCTTAACCTACAAGACCTTATATAATCAAAACTCTTTAATATCTCTTCATCTGTATATTTTAAAAATAATAACTTATCTAATAAATCTAAAATCGATTTCATTTCCATATTCATTTTTTGTTTTATTGATAATGTTTTCTCTTTTACCATGGTAAACCCTCACTTTCTTCTTTTGTCAATTCTGTTAATTCCATTTGAACACCAACCGTTCTTTTTTTCTCTATAATCAAAGGTCCACCTAATTTATCTAACCTATACACATTATGTATTCGCCTTAAAAATGCTTGATATAAATCAGGTTTATTATCTTGTTCATCTACATATTGTTTAGATAATGGCAAATTGGATATTATATAAACTTTTGTATAAACTCCAAATCTATTATCATACCTAGCAGGCAATGGTACATAATACCTATCTAAATAATGATTTAAATCTGTTATTTTAAATGACGAATTAAATTCATCTAAAACCAATACATCTTCATTCATATAATCGTCAAATGCTGAATTGTTATATAATGTTACTCTATAAAATTCATCTGATTTAAACCTATCATAAATGTATTTTGTTTTTCCTGTACCCGGTGGACCATATATATATGTAACTTCAACATCTCTACTTTTATTTTTATATTGTTCCTTTAAACTTCTTCTAAATAAAGACGGAATATCTTTATAATTATCTAAATATAAAGATGGAAATAAATCAGATATTTCTTTTTCATTAGCCCCTGAACGAGCCAACTGTAAAAATGCTTGTTTATCTGTTCTAGCTCTTTCTTCTGCAAATTGACCTAACTCATAAGGTCCACTTATTCTTGTATCTTTTTTGGAACAATATTCTCTACATTGTACATTTGAACCTTTAGCCTGTTCTATATGTGCTTTTGGAAAATAATTTTTAATTGTCGAAAATCTTTTCCCTATTGTAAAAATTACAAAAACTTGAAAATGTTCTGTTTCTGTTTCATGTCCTTTTTCTCTTTGAAAAGTTGAATATTTAAAATGTTCTAAATTTTGAATATATTCACACATCTCTTCATCTGTTTCAACAGGATTATTTATAGTTAAAATCCATCTACGACCCTGTGTATTTAAAGAACATTCTTCTAATAATTCTTCCATTTTGTACCCCTTATGCGACGCAGTTACACAGTTTATGCGACATTTTTTAAAGCCTTTTTCATTCGATATTTAGCTGAATGCGACAATGCGACACAGTTATAGGTAATACTAATAACTGTGTCGCGCCACAGTTTACTCCGTAAGCCCGTCTCCGTTAAGGTGCTAACGGATATTGACCAGTTGCCCACATTACCACAATTCAAGCCCGTCAAGTATGCATAATTGTGGAAATATGGACAACTTTGGATAAGTGGAAAAATTAAAATTTTACCACTTAACCACAATATCTGGAATTGTGGAAAGCTCCCGGTTTACAGCCCGTCAAATTTCCCACAATACCACACCTACGATTATTATTACTAACCAAAAAGAAAATTTAAGTCTTATCTTCCTCGTATGTTATCACACTTCTTTTTTCATTCTCTACCTTTTTATTCTCTCTTTCACTTGGAATATCAGGCAAATTTACAACAAATTCTTTTTCATTGTTCACTTTTGTTTTTGAATACATATTGTCACCTTCTTTTTGATATTTAGGCAACTCTACATATACTGGTATTTTTCTATTTATTTGACTTAAACCTCGCTTATAGTCCTTATACAATGTCCTTACTGATTTATTTCTAAATCTTTTTCCTAATCTACCTAAATTAGTATATACAGCTGTATTTTCAGATAAAATACATAACAACTTTGTTACATATCTTATTAAATTCCCTTTTTCCTTTAACTTTATCATTGGTTCAATATCATTATTTTCAAACTCTTCTTCCATGTTTCACCTCTAATCTATTAACTCTTCTTGTGTATCTTCTTTTAGTTTCTTATTACCTCGACTACTCTTTTTAACAAAGAAACCTTCAGGTGGAATAATTCCAAAATCAACACCAAAATTATCTAAATCTTCTACTGTCTTTATTTCTGAAAAATGCTCTATCATAAAATCTTGGAATTTTCTACCCTGTAAATGAAGATACTTACAATAATTTGTATCAAAATTTTCATGTAAACATTTACCTAAAAGTAAACAATACTCTTCACAATTTTGAACTTTCCCACTTTCTTCAAATTTCTCAACATCTTTATAGTTTGTCCATTCTCGAACATACAATTTATGGTCAACTATAACTCCGTCTTTATTCTTGATATCTTCTACACCCTCAAATAAATGTATAAATCTATTTGTTATTTGTTTAAATTTTGTAAATATATCACTCACCGAGTGCGTATCTACAACCATATCAAAACCTGCTTGTCTACTTGTCTTTAAAAATGCTTTAAATTCTTCTCTAAACATATCATACAAATATGAATTTAAAAAATTATAACCTTCTGTTAAACAATACAAAGAACCGGGAGGAAATATATCCGTTTCATATTCATTACTATATAAACCCAACCTATACGGATTTACTTTATAAACTTTTCTATATGGTATATATGTACCCTTACAATTCATATCTATATTTGAAAATGCTAAATGTTCATATTTTTTTGAAAAATTAAAACCCAAAGAATTATATTCATCTACTATCTTATAACTTTTCCAACAGTCCTCTAAACCATGCAACATCTTTCCTATTGCTATTCTTGTTAATAACATAGTTTTTCCAGAACCTTCAAGTCCTGTTATTATCATTTTCCCTATTCTTTTATCATAATTTATAAACTCTTCAAATTTCTTAATTTTCATTAAACCCTCCATTTTAGTTGACATCTATTTATTCTTTTATTTAAAATAACCATAAAAATGAGGTTATTTATGACAGAAATTCAACTTGTAAAGAATATTAAAAAACAATTATTAAAAGACATTAACGAATTTAAAAATAATAAAAATGTTACATCAATTCAAATTTTACAAAAAATTAACAATAACTTGTCTTTTGAAATCCTAAAAGAAGAATGTTCTAAAGAAGGTATTTCAATCGACTATGCTATCAATAAAAAATATTTAAAAAAATCTTATTCTGAAGAAGAATTAAAAACACGATGGATTTTTGAATTACCAATCAATAATTTTCTTATATAAAGCACACTTTAAAACATACTTAACATGTTTTCTCTGATTTTTATTTATTGAATTTCCAACAGATACTATTCGAATGTATTTATCTTCTTTTATACTATCAAATATTTCTTTTGCTTCTTTTATAGTTATAGAACTAGGTATATTCATTTCATCTAAATTCTGCCTAGTTATTTCACTCTTACATATCCATTGCCTTTTTAATTCTTTTATATCTACTCCAAAATACATATAACACCTCTAACCTATCTCATCAGTAAGGGTAGGTAATTTCCCTTAGAAAAGCCATAAAATTATGGCTTTTTTCGATTATCTTTTCTCTGAAGCGAACTGTACACCTTTTAAGAAAGAATTTCTTTGCTTTCTTATATTGTCTGCTTTAATAGCATGATTAACACGAGATACAGTACTAACAGGTTTACCATCAGGACCTTTACCTGTATTTGCTATATTTGCATGATATTCATATCTTTCACGCATTGTATATCTTTTTTGTTCTGCCATTTTATCCCACCTTCTTATTTACATTATTTGCTTGCTGAGTATTTTTCTTTTGTAAATGCCACATATCATAAAAGTTTTCAATCAAAGTATAAGCACTTAAATTATCTGGAAATAATCTAAATACCCTTTCTTTAACTCCATTCGTCAATACATACTTAACACAAAAATATGTATTTGCACCTTCATCTACTACACCATCAACAGCATCTACAACTGAAGATTTTACCTCTTCAACAAGTTTCTTCGACTTTAAAAATTGTTCTTTTGTTAAACCTAATGCTTGATACGAATTTAATACTTTTGCTAAATTTCCATTCGTATCTCTAAAAGAAATAACCTCTCCATTAAATAAAGTTACCTCACACACATAACGGTCAGCATATCTTCCTCTATACTTTTTAAGACCTATTGTTTTTACCATGTCATTTAAATCTTCTCTTACCTTTGTTTCTTTCTTTTCTTCCATTTTCTTTTTTTTCCTTTTAATTTTTTAAATTTTATCTTTAAACATATTCGCGACTATGTTTGAAGATATGGTGGTAGGTAGTATTTTAAGTGTCCCTACCAACGCACTTTATATAACAGAGCAAGGAGTCAACTCTGCTGGTGGCGAGTTTATTTTAAATTCACGCTCGCCAAAGAATTTTTTATATACAAAAGTAAAATTTCAAACCAACAGACGATGGAGTATAATCATCATAATAATCAAAATCACCATTTTGACGAATAAAACCAGCACCAGTATTGCCATATGCAGAAGAATAATCTTCTACACCAAAGCAATCAGCAACAAGTCCATTTCCATTATCAGATTCAAAACCTAAACTATTGGTTTTAAAATATTCAAAACGCAAATCTTCTCTATCATAAGATTCTTTAACAACATCAGTACGTTTAAATAAATGCAATTTTTTATCATAAATAACACTTTGCAAATCTACATCTAAATTTAAGAAAATTGAAGGCAAAATAGAATCTACTACTTTTTGAGTTTTACCATCATAAAAATCAATAGGTTTATAATCTATTTTCTTCATTAAGTACTTAAGAGAAAATACAACATGATTATCATGATTAAAATCAGCAATAACCACAGTTAAAGTTTCAATATCTTCAGGACCATAAGTTATTGTTATATCTTTTTCATCACCAATTTTAAAATACTCTTCAACATGCCCACTTTGTGAAATTATATCTATTTCACTCCAAGAATAATCTTGAAGTGTTTTTACAACCTTTTCAAAAACTGCTATGAATATTGTGTGTTGTGTAATTGCATAACTACTTACATCTATCACATCTACACCATTAACACTCCAACCTTTAAATTCATAATCTTGTTTCTCAGGGTTTTCTTCAGGTGCTGTTGCATAATTTCCACTTGTTACTATTTCAGTTTTGGTTGGAGAACTATCAACCATAAATTTAACCTCATACTTGTATGTTACATCTGCTGTAAATGTCGTATTTTCATTTACCACATAACTACTTAATTCTACTTGTTGCTCTCCAACTTTCCAATGATTAAGAACTACATACTCTGTAGAAGGGTTTTCTATACTTGCATGAGTTCCTTTTACTATTAACTGTAAGTTAATTATTTCTCCATCAAAATTAAATGTACATACAACCTTATCTTCAAAATCTAATGCTGAAATAAATTCTTGATATGAGTTTATTGTCTTATTTAATTTTTCAATTTTATTTGTTAATGTTGTTATAACATTTTGACTATTTTGAAACTGTATTGTTAATTCAACAAATTTTGAATTTGCTTCAACAATTTTGTGATTTAATTCTGTTATTTGTTCAAACAATGCAGTATTTGTTTTTCCACTTTCTTCATATTGAGTTTCAAGTTCTTTTACTCTAGCCTCATAAGATGTTTTATCTTTTTCTAAATTAGATACTTGTGTTTGCAATCTCTTATTATTAGATTGTTCTGTTTCAAGTTGGTTCTCTGCATTATCTTTATCATTTATTGCATTTGTTAAATTCTCTTGATATTGCTTTAACAAATTATCATAATTTTCTTTTTCATTTTGAAATTTTTCATTGTATTCTTGTTCTGTATAATAAACTTGTCCAGTAAACATACTTTTGAAATATTTCCAACAAAGACCCGTAACAGTTGAAAGAAAAGCAAATGCTAATGCCAATATTGTTACACCAACTATTATTAAAATTCTTTTATCTTTATCATCCATTTTAACCTTTCCTTTTAATTACTCTTTTTTAAATAATTTAAACGGGAGAGTAAGAACCCACCATATCGCTTTACCTGTATATTTTATTACAACCCATATTGCCTTCAATATCCATACAAATACAGGAACAAGAACCGGGATTAAAGCTATTATCAAAACTATTCCTAATATTGAAATCAATATCCAAAACAACCACTCTAAAATTTTTTTTAACCAATCAGGCATTGTATCAATATTGTCAGGTTTACTATCTCCAGTTTGTTTATTATCAACTACACCTAGATTGTATGTAACACCATCTGTTCTAAATTTTAATCTTAAAATAGTTACTTTTTCTACAGTCATATATTTTTCATAAGCATTACTACCAGCTTCAGAATTATATTCAGACTCAAAAAACCTTAATATCCATTGTTTACCTTCCAAATATCCTTTTGTTTCTTCCGATAAAGACTCTTTTAAAATAAAATCATCTACAGATTGAATTCTATCTCTAACATATTTTTCAGGAAAAATCCAACTTGGATTATTTGTAGCAACATCATCTTCTTTTATATAAACATAACTATCACAAGATGTACCATAATAACCGTTAAATACTTCGTCTTTTGCACCAAACAATTTTATCCATACCCAACGTGGAGTATATGTAAAATAAACATCAGCTTCTATAAGGTCATCTATTTTTTTATTGGTTGAAAATGCTACATAATGACTATCCGTTTTTGAACCTAACCCCCAAAAACCATTACTATATCTCACATATCCAACATATTTATCTGTTATATTTATAGTTTCATTTATTGTACAAGTATATGATACATTTCCTTCAAGAGTTGCTGCAGTCCATAATTGGCCAACTTCAAATACAACTTCATTTATTACATTATCATTTTGAGGTTTTTCATCATATTTTTCATTCCACATTCTATGTATTGCTGTAATATCATAATAACGAACTATATCATCTTTTACTTGTAAATTCTCTACTTTATATTTTCCAAAAACACCTTCTGAACTTTCCAAAGAAAGATTGTAATCAAGCCATTTAGCATTATCATTTATTGTTGTTGATAATCTTATTGTTGTTGCTTTTAAATCTTCATTTGGAGAACATGGTTGATAAACATATATAAATAACTCTTTTGCTGAACTTTCTGCTACCTGAATTACTTTTAATGAATAATCTTTATCATTTACTGGATAATCTTCAATATTAAAATTTTTATCTTTTTGTAAGTCCTCTAATACATTTGTATAAATAACTGTATCTGCATAAGCTACTTTAAATTCAAAAAAAGATAAAAACGGCAAAAGCATACATAAAATAATTAAAGCAATGAACATTATTTTATTTATAAAGTTCATAACTTTAATTAAACTCTTCTCATTTTTTCCTCTTTTGTTCATTCTATCTCTTCCCTTTAACTAAATTTATCTCAATACAACATAATTAACTGTTTCAACTATTGCATCTTCAGTTCGTTTAACTATACCAAACCATGTCTGCCACTCTACAACTAATGTATTTCCATGTTGTTGTGATAAAACTAAAGATACTATAAAAAATGTCGCTACTACCAAACACAAAACAGCAAATACAATTATTGCTAATAATTGTTTCTTAGTCATTACCTATCACCCCCTTTTCTTAAATTCAGGAGTTTTTTGAAACAACATAGCATACTCAACATCCCTATGTCTTTCCATAACTTTTTCAAGATATTTTTCATTACCTTTTTCAGCAACGATTTTTAAATCTTTCTCTGACAATTTATACATCTTCTTTAATTGTCCTGCAGTATATTTATAAGCCATTTTCCTTTGATTTTCTGAAAAAAAACCTACTTTTTGATTTACTACTTTTGTTTTCTTATTAAAAACATCACAAAATCTCTTTGCTGTTGAATAATCATCATAACAACCTAATAATTTACCTGTTTCACTATATAAACGCCACTTGCCATTCTTTAAACTACATTCTAAATAACATTCCATTATATATTTACCCCCTCTAAAGCAGATATTTTATGCTGAACTTCTAATTCAGAATAAAATTCTCCATAATATATTTTCATATCTTTGCTATAAATCTTAAAACACTTATTTCTTCCTTTCCCTAAAGGAAAAACTAAATAATTACTCATAATCACCTCTTTTCACTTTTAATTTTTATTTTTAAATGTTATAATCAGCTTAGATAAGCAATTTGTTTATCAACATAACTTAAGGAGTTTTTTTTATGGATGAATTAGAAAAAATTTTTAAAAAATTAGACTCTAAGAAATTGTTAATTTCTAAATACTCTAAATTATTTAAAGAATTAGAACAAAACAGCTACCTATCTAAAAATGAAATTTACAAACTATCTAAAAAACTATATAATGATTTCACAAAAGAAATGAAATCTATTGATAAAACTTAAACTATGTACTGTTACGCTTTTTACTTAATAAACGATATTCCCAACATTCACCATCATTAAAATCTATAAAAGCATAAACTACCCTTCTATTTAATCCTGTTCTTGTAGGTTTAGAAACATATCTAACCTTTATCTTATCTATTGCACTTTGTCTTTGGCTATTTAACCAAAAACTTACAGATGAAGGCAAATTAACAAGTTCTTCTTTATAGAACCTTGTTTTTTTATTATATTTTTCTACTTTGTATAAAGCCATTATTTATACACCTCACAGAACTTGTCCAAAACGAGTCACAACAAGAACATATATTTTTTTGTATTGAACATAGCCAACCCTATAAGACCAATTTGCACCAGCAGGAGTAAAATAACCAAGAAAATCCCAAAGACTCAAAGATTTTCCTCTAAGTTCCTTTGGAGTATGATTTTTAATTATTTCAATTTGTTTCTTTGTTAAATTCATTTTTTACCTCACTTTTAAAATCTTGACATTAAATTACAAATAAGATATAATGAAAATGCGAAAATCACATATCTTATTTGAAACCATGTCATATAATTGAAAATTACCCGTTTTTCAATTATCTTAATTTTATTATATACCCGTTTTTCAAATAAGTCAACTGATTTTCAAATAATTTTTAAAAATAAGGAGATTTTTATGAAATTTGAAGAAATTACAGGATTTAGAATAAAAAAACTTAGAAACGAAAAAAAAATAAGTCAAACTGAATTAGCAAAAATTTTAAATGTTTCACAAAGCACAATAACAGCTTGGGAAAACTCAAAACAGCAACCTTCTATAGAAAAATTAAACTTTTTAGCACAATTTTTTGAAGTAGACACAAATTATTTAACCGGAATTGACTTAGAAACACGAAAAGATATCAATAAATTAACAAATAGCGAATATATTTATAGCAAATCAAATGTTCTAACAAAAGAAGAAATAAACAACTTATCAAAGGACTTACAAAAAATCAATATTTTAAAAGAAAAAATACGAAATTCCCCATTAAAAAAATCTTATTCTTTTTATACTGATTTAATTTCAACAAAAAATTCACTTTTAGAAAAAATAATTAGTAATGACATAATAAAAGAAAATCTATTTAACATTAACTACAAAAAAAATATATATGATATCAAAAGTGAAACAACACTAGATAATAACATAATATGTTCACAATATCAAAAAGCAATTATCAATGAAATATTAGAATTTAATAATCAACAATGTATTTATCTAGGTCCTTATATTTATCATTTAAAAAAAAACAAAAACATTTCAACAATTCTTTACAACATATCATGTATGAGAAATAATGAAATAGAAACTTTAAATATGTATATTCAAAATAAAAATAATCAAATAACTGAAAATCAACAAAATTTAATAAATAAATTAATAAAATTATCAGACCAAAATTGCAAAAGAGTAAGTGATTTTATTAACGGAATTTTAGTTGCAGAAGAAGAAAAAGAACAAATAATTCAAAAATATAGAAAAGGAGTATAATAATGACAACAAATGATAAACATTTGGGCACAAAAATAAAAATTAGAATAATAGGAATCATTGCTGTCTTAGTTTTTGAACTTTTCTTGCCATATTTATGGTGGGAAATCACCTGGCCAGACCTTTTTCACATAGTATTCAATAATTCCAAAGAAATACAAATCTCAAATACTCTGACAAAAGTTTTACAAAGCCTAGGTGTTTTAGATAAAAATCTACATAGTTGGGCATTTGAAAGAATTTTAATTTGTGCTGGAATTGGAATTGCACTAATCATCATAATTTGTATATTAACAAAAGAAACAAAGGAGAACAAAAAAAATGAAAATAGCAATTGAACATATAAAAAACGAATGATAAAATTCAAACAATTTTTAATCTTCTAAAAGAAGTCATACAAAGCAATAATGATTTTATTGAAGGTTATAACTCTAATCATTCACTATTCGATATTAAACCTTTTATAGACAATAGTATTAAAAAACAAAATAGAAAAGTTTCTATATCAAAACCTAAAGGAGATATAGAAATGAAAAACATAACTTATAGACCTAAAGAAAAAAGATATATAGGCAGAAAACAAATTAACGGTCAAATCATTCTTGTTTACGCAAAAACACAAAAAGAATGTTATTCAAAACTTAATAATTTAATTAAAATTACAAAAAACAAACTAACTATTGAAAAAATTTCCTCATTTACTGTCGAAGAATATTGGGACAAGTGGTATAAAGAAAATAAAGAACCTTTTATTGCCACAACAACTAAAGAAGATTTTATGATTATAAAACGAAAATTATCACCTATTTTTCAAATTAAAATCAGCCAACTAACAAAAGAAAAAATTTTATTTTTCTTAAATACCCTTCAAGAAAATCGAACTAAACAAAAAGTTATTTTACAACTAAAATCAATGCTAGATACAGCTGTAAAAGAACATAAAATAAAATTTAACCCTTTTGACACTATTATTATTAAAAATACAAAACTAAAACCAAAGCCACCATTTAATTATGAAGAACAAACAAAAATAATTAAAAATCTCAATGGAAAAGATTTTGAGCCAATCATCCTATTATATTTAACTACAGGATTAAGACTTAAAGAAATGCCTTTCAATGACATTGAAAAACATTTAAACGACAACAATATTTTGACGACAATAAATTTAAAAGGAAGAGAAAGAGGAAAAATCAGAACTAAACAAATAAAACTTTCTAATAACATGGCTGAAATAGTTAGAAAAAACATAAATACATTTCATAAATATAAATTTAATACAATATCTAAAAGTTTTAAAAAATTTTTAAATGAATTAAACATAAAAGGAAGTATTGTTAATTGCAGACATACTTTTGCAACAAATTGTTTTTACTTAGGGAAAAATGAACTTATAATAGCAAAAGAAATGGGACACTCAACAAGCCAAATTACAAAAGATAACTACATTAACATTGACTACAATTTAACCAAAGAAAAACTACTTAAATTATATAATAATTTATACAACCTTTCTTGACACAGTTTTTGACACAGTTTTTTAATATTTTTTTAAACTTTTAAATATAACCTATTATAAAAAAAATAAAATAAAAAAAAAGCTATTCATTCGATATTTACGAACAAATAGCACAATCAAAATAAATAATAATGGCAGGGGTGGCAGGACTTGAACCTACGAATGCTGGAATCAAAATCCAGTGCCTTACCACTTGGCTACACCCCTATAGTAAAAATTAAACCCTTTCATGTAGTTCTCATTTTATCATTTCGATAAAATTGGCTGGGGTGGTAGGATTTGAACCTACGCAATGTTGGAATCAGAATCCAATGCCTTACCGCTTGGCGACACCCCATCACCCATTAACGGAAAGTTTAATTGGGGTGATCTAAGGGGGTCGAACCCTTGACCTCCAGAGCCACAATCTGGCGCTCTCCCAACTGAGCTAAGACCACCACATGGTGCTCCCAGAAGGATTCGAACCTTCGACCTCCGCCTTAGAAGGGCGTTGCTCTATCCAGCTGAGCTATGGAAGC
>CANQFL010000007.1 GCA_947598785.1 uncultured Clostridia bacterium | reverse complement strand
TGTTATGAAACATTTTAAAACAAATTTCAATGGTCAGGTTGATATGCGACTTGTTCAAGAAGTTTTAAAGGAATTTGCATGAAAATTTTTGCGATTAGTGATTTACATCTTTCAATCAATAATCCTAAACCTATGGATATTTTTGGGCCAACCTGGGAAGGCTATTTAGATAAAATTTTCGATGATTGGAAAGCAAAAGTTTCTGATGACGACATTGTTTTAATGGCAGGGGATTTTTCGTGGGCTATGAAAATTGAAGAAACTAAACCAGATTTTGCACTTCTTGCTAAATTGCCGGGTAAAAAAGTTATTATTCGTGGTAACCATGATTATTGGTGGAATAGCATCAGTGCTGTTAGAAAAAATTTACCAGAAAATTTTTATGCCATTCAAAACGATGCTATTAAGTTTGGCGATTATGTGATTTGTGGAACGAGGCTTTGGACATTACCTGACAAACAATTCACTCCAGAAAATGAAAAAATTTATAAAAGAGAGTTAATTCGTTTGGAATTAACATTACAAAATGCAAAAAAATTACAATCTGAAGGTAATCATTTGATTTGTATGTTACATTATCCTCCATATACATTTAAAGAAGAAGATAATGAAATAACAAATATGTTAGAAAAGTATGGAGTTGAAAAAGTTGTGTATGGGCATATTCATGCTTATTGTAAACAAAACTTAGTTTTACAGAAAAATGGTGTTACTTATTATTTAACTTCTTGTGATATTGTTGGCAATAAATTAATAGAGATTGTGTAATTTTTATTGACTTTATGGCAATAATATTGTATTATTTATGTTGATTAAATGGAGATTACTATGAAAAAATGGGCTTTTGCAATTTGTTGTGTGCTTGGACTTTGTTTTCTTTTGACAGGCTGTGGAGAAAATACAACAATAAATACTAATGGAGAATTGATTTATAATGGCAATTCTGCTACATTAGTTGGAGATTATATTTATTTTGGTAATGGTTTTTCTAATGACTTTACATCTACTTCTGATTTGACTGAATCTGATTATAATGCTGCAGCAACTGTTGCATATCTTACAAGATTAAACAGAAATATTGAACAAGAAAGCAAAGATTATTCACCAAAAAATAGTCAGTCAGTTTCAAGTGAAGTTACTGCATACGCAAATGGTTTTAAATTTGCTCTTGGAAATGATATTTATTATACAGCGCCTAATAAAAATAGAGATAGTGCCGGTGGTTATTATTTTGGTAATACAACTATTTATAAAAGTAATTTGAGTGCTGGCAATAATGGCGATAAAACTTTAATTTTAAATACAGAAGCTGCTGTATCTAAAATTGAAGCATTACAGTACAACGGAAGATTTTATATTGTTTTACTTGCAGGAAATAATCTTATAAGAATAGACTTATCAAATAATTGCAGTGTTTCTACTCTTGTCAGTGAGGTTACATCAATTTCAATTCCTAAAACATATCAAAAAGATATTATTGGAAGCTCTAAAGATTGGAATGGACAAATTTTCTTTACAAAAGCAAAAAATCAAAACCTTTCAGGAAACAATATGTTTAAAATTTCTATTGAGGGTGGAGAGGCTTTTCCTGTTAATGCTTATGGCAATGGAACTTACAATTTTGTTGGCAGAGAAAATTACTACATCAATGGAAAATTGAAAGATGAGGTCTTTTATACTGTAAATAGCATTACTTATAAATTTGATGCCAACAATGATTTTTCTTCTACAAGTGATAAATTTTTTGAAGGTGAAATCACAAATGTTTCCAAAGTTTTAACTTCTCAAGGTAATTTCTTAGGATATGTATTTTTGAATTCATCAAATAAAATGGGGTTTATTTCTAATTATGTAGGAGTTAAAAATGGTCCTATTAAATTTATGGACTCCGATTCAGAAGTTTCAGGATATAAAGTTTTGGCAATTAATGGTTCTCAAGTTTTATTATTAACAAGTACAAAAATATATTCAGCTGATATTTCACAAGTTCTTTTAGGTGGAAGCAATGAAGTTAAGCTTTACAACATTGTTACTATGGAAGATATTTATGATGATAACATTTTGTATGCTTTAGACGATAAATATGTATATTATTATGCTAAATTAAAGGCAATAACTTCTGAAGAAGATAGTGAAGATAGCGATGAAACAGAAGAACCTGAAGAAGATTTAAACTATTATTTGTATCGTTCAAGTTTAGGTGGCTCAGGGGAAGATAATTATGAACTTTTAGGTCTTACTGAAATTCAATCAAGAAGAACAAAATAAGAGGTTTTAAACCTCTTTTTTTTACATACAAAATTTTGTGTATGGGTTATTATTTTCTAGTTGTTCACGTAAAAGACTATATTTATCAAGAGTTGACAAAAGATATCTTTCACGTTCACTTTCGGTTAAACTATTAAAAATTTTATCATCAATAAGATATTGTACCGGATTTGCAATTAATTCATCTCGAGATAATAAAGACTTTACTCTATTTTTAAAATCCTCATCTTCGTTTGAAATTACTTTTATTTTTGCTAAAGGAATATTTTCTTTCCCTACTAAACGTCTTTTTGCTTTTAATGCGAAGTCTTTTAATACATCATTTTTCATAATTACCTCCAAAATTCATAAAAATTATATATTATAAAGCAGTTTTTCTCAAAAAATATTTTTTCCTATTATGTCGAATTAATAAAAAGTTTGTATAAACTTTTGTTTTTCTCTTGGCATATATGATTTTATGAATAAAAAATTTATAAATATTGATAAAACTGTGGTTTTAGGTAAAAATGTTAAAATTGAAAATCAAGTTGTTATTAAAGGAAAATCCTTTATTGGAGATGATTGCGTAATTAAAAATGGGAGTGTTATTATTGATAGCTCTATAGGCAAAAACTGTATCATTGAAAATTCAAAAATTGATAATTCGATTTTAAATAATGATTGTATCATTGGCCCTTATGCTAATATAAGACCAAATTGTGTTGTAGGAGATAATGTAAAAGTTGGCGCTTTTGTTGAATTAAAAAATTCTATCATTGGAAAGAAAACCAAGATTGCTCATCTTGCTTATATTGGAGATGCCGAATTAGGAGAAAATGTTAATGTGGGTTGTGGAGTTGTTTTTGCTAATTATGACGGAAAAAATAAAAAATTTTCCAAAATAGGAAATGAAGTTTTTATTGGTTGTAATGTAAATATTGTTGCACCAGTTAATATTGCTGATAAGACATATATTTGTGCAGGTACAACAGTCACAAATGATACAGAAATTGGTGATTTTGTTATTGGTAGAGTTAGGCAAGAAAATAAAAAACGGCACTAAATTGTTTTATTTGACAATAATATGAGTTAAATGTATAATATTTTTATGAAAAAAGATGATAAAAGAATTATACAAATTGAACATTTGAAAAAATATTTTAAAGATGTCAAAGCAGTTGATGACATAAGTTTTGAAGTTAGAGAAGGTGAATTGTTTGCTTTTTTGGGACTTAATGGAGCAGGGAAAAGCACAACAATAAACATAATTTGCGATGTCCTTTCAAAGGACAGTGGAAAAGTTATTATTGGTGGTCATTCAATAGATGAAAATGTTGATTCAATCAAACCTATGATTGGAGTTGTTTTTCAGCAGTCCGTTTTAGATAATAAATTGTCTGTTTTGGACAACCTTAAATATCGTGCAGATATGTATGACTTAACAAAAGAAGAATTTTATCAAAATTTAAAATTTTTAACTGAAAAATTGGAATTATCTGACATTTTAAAGAAAACTTTAAATAAACTTTCAGGAGGACAAAAAAGAAGAATTGATATTGCTCGTGCTTTGATACATAAGCCAAAAATTTTGATATTGGACGAGCCTACAACAGGTCTTGACCCTAAAACTAGATTATTAGTTTGGGATTTAATCAATGACCTTAGGAAAAAGGAAAATTTAACTGTGTTGTTAACTACTCACTATATGGAAGAAGCGAGTGAAGCAGATTATATTGTCATTATTGATAATGGAAAAATTGTGGCAAGTGATACGCCAATAAATTTGAAAGAAAAATTTGCAAATGATTTTATTAGAATTTATAAATATAAACAAAATTTGTTAGAAAATATCAAAAATAGTGGTTTTTTATATAAAATTTCATCAAAAAATATTGAAATTGAAGTTGATAATATGAAAAAAATTAAAGATTTTATTGTAAAAAATGCTGATTTAATTGAAGATTTTGAAGTTATCAAAGGTAAAATGGACAATGTTTTTTTTAAATGTAACTGGCAAACAACTGAAGGAGTTTTGATATGAAAGAATTTAAAAAACTTGGAAGCTTAGTTGAAAGAAATATAAAACTTTATTTTAAAGATAAAATGATATTTTTTGTTTCATTGATAACTCCTATTATTCTGGTTGTTCTATTTTTAACTTTTCTTGGCTCAGTTTACAAAGATACACTTTTGAACAATATACCAGAAGGAGTTTTAATAGGAGAAAAAATGGTTAATGCCTTTACAGGCGGTTGGCTTTTTTCATCTATATTAACAACATCTTGTATAACTGTTTCATTTTGTTCTAACATGATGGTCAATGACAAAATTTCTAAGTCTATTTTAGATTTTCGCATTACGCCTGTTAGAAAATCTACTTTGCAATTAAGTTATACAATTTCAAACTTTATTACCACTTTCATTATTTGCTTTACGGCAATGATTATAAGTTTATTATATCTTGCTATTGTAGGATTTTATTTGTCATTTGTAGACGTATTATTAATTTTTATTGACATGATTTTGGCAATTTCATTTGGTTCATTACTTGCATCAATTCTTAGTTTACTTATTTCAAGTCAAGGTGCTTGGAGTGCTCTATGTTCTTTAGTTTCATCAATGTATGGTTTTTTATGTGGTGCGTATATGCCACTTCAATCTTGTGGTGACGGAGTTAGAGCTGTTGTGAGTTTCTTTCCGGGGACTTATGGAACAATACTTTTTAGACAGCATTATATGAGAGGAGTTTTAAATGAAATGTCAGAAATTTTACCAAATGAAGTAATTGGAAGCATTAAAGAAAGTTTTGACGGCACATTTAGCTTTTTTGGTCATAATGTTCCAACATGGGCGATGTATTTAGTTATGATAGCAAGTGTTATGATTTTGGTTGGCATTTATTTGTGTATTACAACATTAAAAATTAAAAAAATTAAACATTTAGTTAATTTTAAGTAATTTTTTAATAAAAATAACTATAAAAATCATTTTTTTATTTTTTAAGAAATGTTATACTGAAAATAGGAGAGAAAATTTATGAAAAAATCAAAAGTTTATTTTTCTAAAGAAATTTCTGCTGATAGTCTTATTAAAATTTACAAAGCATTAGGAAAAGAATTAAAAGGAAAGGTTGCTGTAAAAATCTCTACCGGCGAACCGGGTGGACATAATTTTTTACAACCTAATTTGATTGCCCCTTTAATTAAAATGATTAATGGTACTATTGTAGAGTGTAATACAGCTTATCGTGGAAGAAGATTTAGTTCAAAAGAACATTGGAAAGCTATAAAAGAACATGGCTTTTTAGATATTGCTCCATGTGATATTCTTGATGAATTTGGAGAGATTGAAATTCCTGTTAATAACGGAAAACATTTAACTTGTGATATTGTTGGGGAACATATCAATAATTATGATTCAATTTTGATGCTCTCACATTTTAAAGGTCATGCCATGGGAGGCTTCGGGGGTGCTCTTAAAAATATGTCAATTGGCCTAGCATCTAGAAATGGTAAAGCTTATATCCATTCAGTTGGAATGACTAAAAATCCTGATGAAATGATGGCTTCTCTTTTTGATAGAGAACAAGATGCTTTTATTGAAAGTATGGCCGATGCTTGTAAGGCAGTTGTGGATTATATTAAACCTGAAAATATTTTGTATATTAATGTTGCAAATAGGTTATCAGTTAATTGTGATTGTGATTCAAATCCTCCAGAACCAGAAATGGCAGACATAGGAATTTTTGCTTCAATTGACCCAGTTGCTCTTGACCAATGTTGTTATGACGCAGTAAAAAATTCTAAAGATAAGGGTAAGAAATCTTTAGTTGAACGAATGGATAGTTTGCATGGAATTCATATTGTAGAAACTTGTGAAGAGTATGGTTTAGGGACAAGTAAGTATGAAATTATTGATTTGGATAAATAATTTCACATTATAACTCCTCCATCAACTTGCAAAATTTCACCTGTTATATATGATGCTTTTTCACTTGCAAGAAATAAAAATGCTTGAGCAATATCTTTTGGACTTCCCGTCCTTTTTAAAGGTATTGCTTTTATTATATTTTCAATTGTATTTAAAGGTAAATTTTTAAACATATCTGTTTCTGTAATTCCTGGAGCAACAGCATTTACTCTAATTCCAAAAGGAGCAAGTTCTCTTGCTAAAGATTTTGTTAAACCATTTATTGCAAACTTACTTGTTGGATAAAGACAACCAGACGATTGCCCATTAAAACTAACCATTGAACTTGTGTTTAAAATGACGCCTTTATTTTTTTTGAGTTCGTTTAAAGCTGATTTAATACACAAAACAGGTGCTTTAATATTCAAATTTATTATTTCGTCAATTTCACTTGAAAAATAATCATCAATTTTTGTCTTTGAAGAAACTCCTGCATTGTTTATTAAAACATCAATTCTTTTCCATTTTTTAATTATTTCTTGAAATACTTTTTTTATTTCATTTTCATCTGTTAATTTTGGAAAATATCCTAACACATCTTTGCTATTTAATTTTGAAATTGCTTCATCGACAGTGGATTTTTTTGAGCCTAAAATTACAACTCTATAATCATTTTCTAAAAACAATTTAGCTGTTTCAAAACCTATTCCACGAGTCCCACCTGTTATAATAGCAACTTTTTTCATTTTTCCTCCATTTTTATAAAAAAATATTAAAAAAAATTAATAAAACAATATTATTTTATTTGCAAATATTATATCATGTGATATAATATCATTAACAAACAAAAATGTCAAACTTTGTTTGAAACTTAAAAGGAGGAAAGTTTTATGGCAACAAAGACAACAACAAAGGCTGCTGCTAAACCAGCTTGCAAAAAAGCTACATGCAAAACAACTGCTGAAAAACCAGCTTGCAAGAAAACTGTTGCTGCTAAACCAGCTGCAAAACCAGCAACAAAGGCTGCTGCTAAACCAGCTGCAAAACCAGCAACAAAAGCTGCTGCAACAAAGAAGACTGCTGCTCCAAAGAAAAAATAATTATAAATACATAGTTTTCTTAAAAGAAGTGACATTAAGTCACTTTTTTTATTGCATTAAGTTTTTGCCTAATTGATTTGTATTTTTACTTGTTTTACTTTACTTTTTTCCTATTTTATGATAAATTTAATTAGAGGAGAAATTATGAAAGGAATAATTTTGGCAGGTGGAGCTGGAACAAGACTTTATCCAGCTACTATTGCATGTTCTAAACAAATGCTACCTATTTACGATAAACCTATGATTTACTATCCATTGTCTGTCTTGATGTTGGCAGGAATTAGAGATATTTTAATAATAAGCACACCAAGAGATATTAAAAGTTTTGAAAACCTTTTAAAAGATGGACATCAGTTGGGTTTAAATTTACAATACATAATTCAAGAACAACCAAAAGGTCTTGCCGAAGCTTTTATTTTAGGGAAAGAATTTATTGGTAAAGATAAAGTTTGTCTTATCTTGGGTGACAATATTTTTTATGGGCATGATTTAACTAAAATGGTAAGAGCAAGTGCTAGTTTGAAATCGGGAGCAGAATTATATGGTTTTACAGTTGCTAATCCTAAAAGTTTTGGTGTAGCTGTTTTAGATAAAAATGACCCTAACAAATTGATAGCGATTGAAGAAAAACCAGAAAATCCAAAATCAAATTTAGCTGTGACAGGCTTGTATTTTTATGATAATGATGTTGTTAAAATTGCAGAAAATGTAAAACCTTCTGCAAGAGGTGAATTGGAAATCACTTCAATTAACAATGAATACATAAAGCGTGGAAAAGCAAAAATAAACAATTTGGGAAGAGGTTTTGCTTGGCTTGATACAGGAACTCATGAAAATATGTTAGACGCTTCAATTTTTGTTAAAATGGTGCAGTCAAGAACGGGGTGCTATGTTGCTTGTCTAGAAGAAATAGCATTTAATAATGGTTACATCAACAAAGAACAATTATTGGAAGCAGCTAACAAACACAAAAATACTGAATATGGAAATTACCTCAGGAGATTATATGAAGAAAATTAAAATTTTAATCCTTGGAGGAAAAGGACAATTAGGGCGTGAATTTGTTGAAGTGCTAACCACAAAAAAAGCTGATTTAGGAAACATTGATGCTGTATATAAAGATTGCCAAGTTACATCAGTTGATATTGACGAAATTGATATTTGTAATTATCAACAATTATATAACAAAATTAAAGAAGGTTTTGACTTTGTTATAAATTGCAGTGGTTATACAGCAGTTGATAAGGCTGAAGATGATTATGAAAATTGTTATAAAGTAAATACTTTAGGAGTTCAGAATTTAGCAAGAATTTGTAACGAGTTAAACACAATTTTAGTTCATTTTTCAACAGACTATGTTTTCAAAGGTGATTCAAGCGTTCCTTATAGAGAATATGATTTACCTTGTCCAGCAACAGTTTATGGGAAAACTAAATTTTTAGGAGAACAATACCTTACTGCTTGGTGTCCAAAACATTATCTAATTAGAACTTCTTGGCTTTATGGACAATATGGTAAAAATTTTGTTTATACTATGCTTGATTTAGCGAAAACTCATAATGAATTAAAAGTTGTAAATGACCAACATGGTTCACCAACAAATGCCAATGATTTGGTTTATACAACTTTGAAATTAATACAAACAAATGCCTTTGGATTATACCATTGTACAGGAGAAAATGAGTGTACTTGGTTTGAGTTTACACAAAAAATTATGGAATTATCAAAAATAAAAATTAAGATAACTCCAGTGACTAGTGAAGAGTTCAAATCCCGTGCTAAAAGACCTAAATATTCGTTGTTAGATAACTTAGGATTGAAAGCTTTAGGATTGAATTATATGAGAGATTGGAAAGTTGCGTTAAAAACATTCTTATCAAAGATAAAGGAGAAATAAAAAAATGAAAACATATTTAGTTACAGGTGGTTGTGGATTTATAGGTTCAAATTTTATTTACTATATGTTCAGAAAATATAGAGATATTAGAATTGTAAATGTGGATTGTCTCACTTATGCTGGTAATTTGGAAAATTTAAGTAAATTCAATCACGATGATAGGTATATTTTTGTTAAAGCAGATATATGTGATAGCAATGCTATTGAGAACATATTTAAAAAATATGATATTGATTATGTTATTCATTTTGCAGCTGAAAGTCATGTCGATAGAAGTATTTCGGGTCCTGTTATTTTCACACAAACAAATGTTTTAGGAACAGCTATAATGTTAAATGCAGCAAGAAAAGCATGGAAAGGAAAATCAGATAAAAAATATTTACAAGTTTCAACTGATGAAGTTTATGGCGCGCTTACAAATGACCCTAAAACTTTCTTTACAGAAAAGACTCCACTTGACCCTCATAGCCCTTATTCTTCAAGTAAAGCTGGAGCTGATTTGTTGGTTAAAGCATATATTGACACATACAATTTCCCTGCTAATATAACAAGATGCTCAAACAATTATGGACCTTTTCAATATCCTGAAAAACTTATTCCTAAAATCTTTGATTGCTGTTGCAATTTAAAAGAAATTCCTGTTTATGGAGATGGACTTCAAATTCGAGATTGGTTATATGTTGATGACCATTGTAAAGCTATTGATATGGTTTTGCATAATGCTAAAGCAGGAGAAATTTACAATATAGGTGGACATAACGAAAAAACTAATATGGAAATAGTTAAATCTATTATTGATTACGTTCGTAGTGAGATTAATCCTAAATGTTCTGAAGAATTGATTACTCATGTTACAGATAGACTTGGACATGATAGACGTTATGCTATTGACCCTAAAAAAATAGAAAAAGATTTAGGTTGGAGACCTGAAACTAAATTTGAAGATGGAATAATAAAGACTTTGGAATGGTATAAGAATAATCAACAGTGGTTAGAAAATCTCTCTAAGAGGAAATAGATATAATGTTAATCAAAAATGTAGAAAAGTGCGATATAGAAGGTTTGCTTGTAATTGAACCTGCTGTCTTTGAAGATGACAGGGGATATTTCATGGAAACTTTTAATGAAAGAGACCTTGAAAAAGTTGGTATAAAAACACATTTCGTTCAGGACAATCAAAGTAAATCAACAAAAAATGTTTTAAGAGGTTTACATTTTCAAACAATTCACCCACAAGCAAAATTGGTTAGAGTGATAAAAGGTGAAGTGTACGATGTAGCTGTTGATTTAAGAAAAGATAGCCCAACTTTTGGCAAATGGAAGGGCGTTTTATTAACAGAAAAAAACAAAAAAATGTTTTATATCCCAAAAGGTTTTGCTCATGGTTTCGCAGTAATATCTGATGAAGCTGTATTTTCATATAAATGTGATGATTATTGGTGCAAAGAAGGCGAGCGTGGAATCATTTGGAATGACCCTGATATAAACATAAATTGGGGAGATTATATAAATCTTAAAAAAGTTATTTTGTCAGAAAAAGACCAAAAACATCCAACTTTAAAAGAGTGGGTTTCTGATAATTCACCAAAAGAAGTTTGCGTTTTACTCAGCACATATAATGGGGAAAAATTTTTACGTGAACAACTTGATAGCGTGTTATCACAAGAAGGTGTGAAAGTTAAATTATTCGTTCGAGATGATGGAAGTAAAGATAGAACTGTTGAAATATTAAGAGAATATGAAAAAGCAGGAAAATTACAGTTGACTGTTGGAGAAAACTTAGGTTTTGCTAAAAGTTTTTCATGGCTTATAAACAACGCACCAGAATGTGAATATTATGCTTGTTGTGACCAAGATGATGTTTGGCTTCCTAAGAAACTTATCAATGGTGTGAATGAAATCAAAAACAGAAACAGTTTAATTCCAGTTTTATATTACACTACATTAACAGTTGTAGATAAAAATTTAAAACCTATTGTACATTCAAATAAAAATTCAAAAGAAGTGCATAGAGATAATATTTTTGTTGAAAATTTATTATTTAATATGTTATGTGCAGGTTGTACTATGATTTTTAATAATTCTTTGAGAGAATTATATAGGACAATTCCTGTTAATAAAATTTCTTCACATGATTATACTTTGAACAATATTGCAAGTGGTTTGGGGGAAGTAATATTTAGTGAAGATTCTCAAATTTTGTATAGACAGCATGGAAATAATGCAGTAGGTTTTTATAATGCAAGTATAAAAAATTTTATGAATTCTTTTAAAAGTTTCTTTACAAAAGAATTAAAAAGTACAAGATTTCAAGAAGCAAATATTTTTAAAGCATATTTTTATGAAAAATTATCTGATGAAAATAAAATGTTTATAGATTTATTATCTAAGTATAAACTAAATAAAAATTATAAGAAAAAGTTGAAAAAATTTATAAAACAAAATGTACAGAATAAATTTGTTAAAAGTTATACCATTAATCTATTAAGATTAAAAAAATTGTAGAGAAATATGATGAACAATGTAGAAAAGAAATTAAAACACCTTAAAAAACATTTTAATTTTAAAAAAGATGAATTGCTTGAAATAAAAAAAATGTATTCAAATGATTTTTTTAACCCTAATGATGAATCATATTTAAAACTTTTGCAAATTTCTAAAAATCTTTGCGAAACATATACAAAAATATGTTTAGAAGAAAGAAAAACATGGAGAAAAAACAAACATTTAAAATCTTCTATCTTTACATATTTAAAATTTTATTTCAAAAAGAATCATATTCTTAAATTATTAATGCCTATTCATGGAATGATTTTATATTCAGAAGAGAATTTAAATTTATTTATCGGTCAAGTGGATTGTAAAGGATATGGTTACATAAACAGAAATGTTACATTTACTCCTACCAATTTAGTTAGTATAGAAAAGGGAAATGTGTTTGCATTTGATATAGAAATAGGAAGCGACAAATTAAAAATAGAAAACAATTTAGCAAAATTAGGGAAAATAACTTTTGATAAAAAAAGTTGGATAGGTGCAGGTTGTAAACTTGGGGACAATATAACAGTTGGAAAAGAAAGTGTTTTGGGCTGTGGAGCTACATTAATTAGTGATTTAAAAGAGAAAAGTCTTGCAGTTGGAAGACCAGCAAAAATAATAAGAAATATAGAGAAGAGTGGAACAAAACATAAGACAATATTTACTGAAACACAAATGAATATGATTTATAATCATATTAAAAATTTGAATTATGGCAAGTTTCCTAAAGAATTTGATAATATGTTAAATTGTAATGATTTCAATACAATGGCAGGCTCTTTAAAATATTTATTTAGATTAACCAAAGTTTTGTGTGATGAGTTAAATGAAGATATTTCAGATAAGCGCCGTAACGAAATATATGACATTTTATTTATAAAACCTAAAAATATTAAAATTAAAATTGGAAAAAATCTTCATGTTGATATGTTGGGGACAATTATTATTAATGGTGATATTATAATTGGAGATAATGTAAGTTTGGGTGGTAACATTGTAATTGAAGGCAATACAGTAATTAACTCTGGAAGTATTTTACACGCTTCTGGGCATAGTTTATTGGCAAAAGAACGATTAATGAGTTTTTCTCTTAAAAAGGGTTTTTATGAAAATTCTATCTATGGTTGCATCTTTATTGGTAAAGGATGTAATGTTGGTGAAAATGTAATTGTTGCACCTAATAGTTTTATAAATTCGGATATACCAAATAATAAACTTTTTGTTAAGGATAAAATTATAACGGAGTAAATATGAGTAAATTAAAAACAGTATGTGTCCTATTGAGCACATATAATGGTGAGAAATATTTGCGTGAACAACTTGAAAGTCTTTATAAACAAGAAGGGGTAGAAGTGCTTCTTTTTGTTCGTGATGACGGAAGCAGTGATGGCACTGTAAGTATTTTGCAAGAATATGAGAAAAAAGGTTTATTAAGACTTGTTTTAGGTCAAAACATTGGTTTTGCTAAAAGTTTCTCTTGGTTAATCAAAAATGCACCTGAAGCTGATTATTATGCTTGTTGTGACCAAGATGATGTTTGGCTTCCAAAGAAACTTATTAATGGTGTTGAATGTTTGGAAAGTAAAGATAATTCAAAACCTCAATTATATTTCACATCTTTGATTGTAGTTGATAAAGATTTAAACGTAATAACAACAAACACTGTAACTAATTATATTGAAAATGCTAAAAATAGATTGGCAGAAAATATTATGTTAAACATGGTTTCTGGGTTAACTACTATATTTAATCATAAACTTAAAGATTGTTTTTCAATGATTGCTCCAGATTTAATCACATTTCATGATTATACTTTAAACATTTTAGCAAGTGCTATGGGCGAAGTTCATTTTAGCAGAGATTCTCAAATTTTATATAGACAACATGGAAACAATGAGTGTGGTTATAATAGGACAAATTTAAAGAGTATTATGAAAGCAATCAGAAACTTTTTTAGATATGATTGTAAAAGTATTCGTTATAAAGAAATTTTAAATTTAAAGTATTATTTTTATAATGACCTCGGTGAAGAAGAGAAAAAATTTGTTGACATGGCATTTTTATATAAATTTTATCATAAAGAAAGAAAAAAATTGAAAAAATATTTAAAAAATAATGTAATTTACAATTCTTCACGTAATTTTAATAAATTTTTAATTACTTTTAAAAAATTTTAAAAATTATTAAAAATACCTAAAAATAAGGGGAAAACCTTATTTTTTTAATTTTTTAATTATTTTTTATTTATTTTAAATTAAATTTTTAATTATTTTATTTGAATTTTTTTTGAGAATAAAAAAATATTAAAAAAATTCAATTTGTTATTTACTTTTTTGTATAAATTTGATATAGTATAAAAAAGTCTTAAAAGGAGAGCCTTATGAATAAGAAACACTTATTGTCAATTTTTTTAGGTGTACTTGTAGTTGCTTTTACACTTGGTGCTGGAGTGATTTTAAGTTCATGTTGCCATGAACATACATTTTCTGATTGGGAAATTGTAAACGAGGCATCATGTACACATACCGGACTTCAAAAAAGATATTGTACTGGTTGCAATATTGAAGAGACAGAAGTGATTGAAATGTTGCCACATGAATTTGGCGAATGGGATATTTTAGCAGAACAAACTTGTGAACAAGATGGAAAACAAAAACACATTTGCAATAATTGTCAGTTTGAAGAAACAATCACTTTGAAAGCAACAGGACATAAAGAAATGATTATTGAAGGTGTTAAGCCAACTTGTGAAGATATTGGATACACTGAAGGGAAAATTTGTTCTGTTTGTAAATCAATTCTAAAGGCTCGTACTGTCCTTGAACCTCTTAGACACAAAATGTCAGAATGGAAACCAAATAGAGATTTAGTTGTTGATGAATGTAATGGAACTCATTCAAGACATTGTTTGAATGAGGGGTGTACCTATGTCGAAGATGGAGATTGTGAATATAAAACAATACCAATTAAACCTACTTGTGAAAAAAGAGGTTATTCAATTCATACTTGTGAAATTTGTAATGATAGTTTTGAACATGATATTGTTGAAGCTACAGGGCATAATTGGAGTGGCGTTTACACTTTATTGCATGAAAATGGAAATTATTACCATATACAAAATTGTTTAAATCCAGATTGCACTTCAATTAATAAAGAATTGTGTGATTTTGATACAGAAAATGGAGTAATTGAAAATGCTACTTGCACATTAAATGGGACTATAAAATATAGTTGTAAAACTTGCAAACAAGAAAAGAAGGAATTTTATGAAAAAGCATTGGGGCATCTATGGACATTAGATGGTCGGGGAAATGGATTTTCATACCTTGATTCCAATCCAAATCATCATGAACGTACTTGCAAACGACCTGAATGTTCTTATAGTGAAACAAAAATTTGTGTTATAAGCACATCTTACAAAGATGCAACTTGTACAGAAGATGGTAAAAAGATTGAAACTTGTGTTTATTGTTCAAATATAACTGAAACAAAAACTACTTCTAGATTGGGTCATGCGTGGTCAACTCCAACTCATACAAGTGGAAATTCAGAAAGTGATAGTTATCATCATCATTTTTGCGAACGAAAAGATTGTAATGAAGAAGAAACATTAAAATGTGAATTTGTTGATGATGATGAAATTGATGCTACTTGCGATGAAGCAGGCTCGTTAAAGCGACATTGTAAAGATTGCAAATATTCGTATGTTGAAGGAAAGGGAGAAGCCCTTGGTCATGATTTTGAAAATAGTCCATGGGAATATTATTCACCTGATGAAACAGGTAGAGCTAGACATATAAGATATTGTAGTCGAAACCATAATCACACTGAAATAGATTATTGTGAATTTACATCAACTATTGATAAAAATCCAAATTGTGAAGAAGCCGGAATTAAAAAATTCACTTGTGATTATTGTTCACATAGTTATACTGAAGATATACCTGCTCTAGGACATCTTTATATGGAAAATGAAGATGATTATAATGAATGGGAGAGAACGGAAACTCACCACACCGGACATTGCCAAAGAGCTGAATGTAACAAATATATTTATGGAGAACATACTTTTATTGCTTCAAATCTTTGTGATGTATGTGGATATGATGGTTTGAGATATGAAGTAAGAGATGGATATGCAGTTGTTTTAAGTGATTCAAGGGTTTCAAAAGCAAAGAAAATCATAATCGCATCTGAATATGAAGGATTTGATGTTGAAGAAATTGTTTCAGGTTTAGATTTAGTTGATGGTTCAAGTTGTGGCTTTATGAACAATAATAGTGTTGAAGAAGTTGTTTTGCCAAGTACTCTAAAAATAATAAATTCATATGCATTTTCAAGTTGTTCTTCTTTAAAAAATGTTTCCATTGATGGAACTCCTTCTCTTGAAATTATAGGTAGGTCAGCATTTGAAAATTGTATAAATTTGATTTCTGCAAATTTACCAAATTCACTTCAAACAATTGGTAGGTATGCGTTTAATTTATGTAAAAGTCTTGCAGAAATTTCGATTCCTGAATCAGTTGTTGATATAAGAGAACACGCTTTCAGAGAAACTGCTTTTGTGAAAAATTCGGCTAATTGGGACAAAGGTGTGCTTTATATAAATAATCACTTAATTAAAGCAGACACAAACATTACATCTGAATATGAAATAACTGCCGGAACAATCAATATAAGTGCAGAAGCCTTTTTAGACTGTATTAATTTACAAACATTAACAATTCCAAGTAGCGTTATTGAAATTGATATAGATGCATTTAAAAATTGTGTAAATTTGACTAAGATAATTTACAAGGGAACATTTATGGATTGGCTAGCTATTTTATTCGCAAATGATGCTGCAAGTCCAATGAGTGTTGCAAGCATTTTAGAGTTTGATGGTGAATTTGATGAAAATGCTGAGATTGTAATTCCAGAAAATGTTAAATCAATCCCTGCAGGAGCATTTAAAAATACAAATATTAAGAGTGTTACTATCCATGGTGGAGTTACTTCAATAGGGGAAGAAGCATTTGAAAATTGTTCAAAACTTGAAACAGTGATAGCGCTTGGTGATATTTCCTATATTGGAATTAATGCTTTTTCAGGAACTGCATTCTATGATAATGATGGTAATTGGGAAAATAATGCTTTGTATGTTGGAAATTGTTTAGTAAAAGCAAAAGATACGATAGATGCAGATTTTGCAGTTAAACAAGGAACAGTATCAATTTCTCCAGAAGCTTTCAAAAATAATTTGACAATAACAAGAATTGTTTTTAATGCTAGCCTTGTATATATTGGAGAGAATGCTTTTGTTGGTTGTTCAAATTTAAAAAATGCAAAATTTGAAGATAGTTTAAAATGGTTTGCAAAAAATCATATGATTGGAAGAATGTTGGGCAGTGATGAATTGAATGGTAAAAATGAAGCAAAGTGTGCAGGATATTTGACATATTACTACACAGGGGAGTGGAGAAAATCATTTTATTTAGATTTTAAGGAATAAACCACATAAAAAATTTTAAAAATGAGTATTGACAATCAAGTGAATGTGTGTTATATTTTTACTAGTTTAGGAGAAGAATATGATTGAAAATGACTTTTTAAAATTGACAAACATTAAACCATTATACAAAGACAGATTTGGAAGAATTTTTTGGCTTTGTCCAATTGACCTTACAACACATTTTAAATATTGGAGAAGAAATAAATCATCTATGCGTGCAAAGGTGTTAAAGATTAAATCAACTGATATTATTATAAGTTCAAGAGGTTATGATGGCGATTATAACTTTTCAACAGAAGTTGCTTTAAAGAAAATGCCTCTAGAACTTGCTAATATTGCAGATTGTTTTACTTTTGATGGTTTAAAATGTGCAATTTATGGCGACAACGTTGTAGATGCAAGAAAAAATATGATTTTTACACCACCTGATTATTTTGTAGCTAAAATGACATTTTATAAGTCATTAGAAAGACCAGTAGAAATTGATAATCAACCAATAACCTATCGTGGAAAACAAATAGATAGTGGTTTAGGAAAATAAAAAAGACACCAAAAATGGTGTTTTTTTTATTAAAAACATTAAATTTTGTATATTTTAACAAAGAAAAGATTGTTATATTTTTGAAATTAGTTGTGTGTTTAAGGAATATATGTTAGTATAAATATTATTAGGAGATGAAATGAACAAAATTAACATAAAAAATTTTTATTTAAAAAATAGGCTATGGATTTTCATCTCACTTTTAGCTTCGATGTTTTTATTAAACTGTTTTTTTAAAGAAGTTACATATATAGCATTTTCAATACTAATCTTATTGGTTGTTTTTGATAATACAGAAAAATCTATAAGTTATTTAATTTTTTCTTTACCATTTAGTTTTATTTATCAATTTACGAGTATTGTTATGTTTATAACAAGCGTCTTTATTGAGTTTATAAAATTTTTTATTATCTATATATTTAAAGATAAAGGAAAAATAAATTTATTGTCTATAATTCTCTGTCTTATTTTTTTTATTTACTGTATTTTACCTATTGGTAAATATAATTACAATTTATTGTTAAAATTCGCTTTTTTTGTATTTATTTTTGCGTTTTTAATATGTTGTACAATAAAACCTGAAATTTTTAAAGTTGGATTTAATATAAAAATTTTAGTGTATTCAATTTTACTTTCATGCGTTTTTGGTTTATTTAATCTAGTTTCACCATTTTTACAATCAATAGATGGGAAATTAATTTTTGGAAATGGATTAATTAGATATGGTGCTTTGATGCATCATCCAAATGTATTTGCGATGTTATGTGAAATAACCTTGTCAATTTTAGCGTACGAAATAATTACAGGTCAACACAAATGGCATTATCTATTTTTATTTTGTTTAACTTGTTTTGTAGGAATTTTTACTTTTTCTAAAACTTATTTGATTATTGTTTTTGTAGTTTTGTTATCTTTATTAATCTGGCTATTTATTAAAAATTGGAAAAAAGCATTATTAGTTTTGTTTTTATTAACTTTTTTGGGTGTAATAGTTTATTTTGCTGTTCCTAATTTTATTTCAACTTATGTATCTAGGTTTGTAGGCTCGATATCTAATTGCAACTCATTTGCAGACTTCATGAATATGATTACAACAGGCCGTTATGACCTATGGTTTAAAACTTGTGTATATTTAGGTCAAAATCTTCTTTGTCTATTTTTTGGAAACGGACTAGGGGCAAATGCCATTGCATCTTATAGCACTCACAATGCATATTTATCTATGATATATCAACTGGGAATTGTCGGAAGCATACTCTTGATTTTAGCAATAGGTTATTTAATAAAAACATTATTTAAAAAAGTCAAAGTTTCAAAGGCGATTATAATTCCTATTTTAGTTATACTGCTTTTATTTTTAGTGGAAGATACTATTTTTTACGTTTTCTTTTAATTAAAAAAGAATGTAATTATTGACTTTTTTATATTTTATTGATATAATCTTTTTAAGAGATTTGTATGTTAGAAATAAGATGTTTAAGCAAAAAATATAAAAATAATGATAAATATTCTGTTAGAAACGTTTCTTTGTCTGTTAATGCTGGTGAAATTTTTGGTTTTTTAGGAAAAAATGGAGCAGGAAAAAGTACTACAATTAAGTGTTTTACGGGTATTATTCCTTTTGATAGTGGTGAAGTTCGTATTTGTGGTTATGATTTAAAGAAAAGTCCGATTCATTCTAAATTAAATATTGGTTATGTGCCTGATGACCATGCTGTTTATGAAAATCTTACCGGCAGAGAATATGTTGTTTTTATGGGAAACATTTATGGCGTAGATAACAATACTTTAAATGAAAGAATTGAAAGATTTTCTAAATTTTTTTCTATGTCTAAATACATCGATAAACAAATTCGCTCATACTCACATGGTATGAAACAAAAAATTAGCATTATGGGTGCTCTTATTCATAATCCTAAACTTTGGGTTTTAGATGAACCATTAATGGGTCTTGACCCTCAAAGTATGTCTGAAATAAAAAATTTTATGTTAGAGCATAAAAAGAATGGAAATACAGTTTTCTTTTCATCTCACAATATTGATTTAATAGAAAAAATTTGTGATAGAGTTGCGATTATGCATAATGGGCAAATTTTAGAGGTGATTGATTTTAATGAATTTTCAAAAACAGGACAGTCCCTTGAAGAATATTTTTTAAAATTAACTAAGGATTAAAAGGAGAAAGTTTGAATAAGTTTTTAACGCTTTTAAAATTTGAATTTTTGTCAAACACGACTCGATTTAAAGATGTCAAACTTTTTTCTCGGATTAAAAATATTATTTTAGCTGTTTTAGGTGTTGGGGCGTTTGTTGCAATTTTTCTTTATGCTATCAACATTATTATGAATGTTTTTATAAAAGCACAAATGCAACATGAATTTCTTATTTTGTTTTTTACCTTTATGATGATTCTGTTTTTTATAACAAGCATTGTAATGTCTGTTAAAGTTTTATATTTTAGAGTTAATTTGTCTATTTTGAGTTTGCCTGTGAATGGTAAAAATATTTTTTTCTCTAAATTGATTTTTATGTTTGCTAGGCAACTTTTTTTCTCATTCATCATAATTTTTCCTGTCATGATATTATTTGGTGTAAGGACTTTACAAAATGTCGGTTTTTATTTATTATTAGTACCTAATATAGTTTTGATAACCCTATTTCCTTTTTTGTTAGCAATTCTTTTTACAACTCCTATTATGGGGTTGATAAAATTATTGAAAAATAGATTTTTCATTTTATTTATTATTTACACTCTTATTTTGGTTGCTGGTTTTATTTTATATATTTTTGCGCTAAAATTCATATTAAAAATACTTGAAAGTGGAAATTTTTCAAATGTTTTTGATGAATCTACTATTTTTCAAATTAGACAATTTTCAAGTTACATTTATTTATCAATTCTTTTTAAAAATTCATTTATTTTATATAATTTTGCAAAAAGTTTTCTTATAAATTTAGCCCTTATTGCATTTGTTTTTGCTTTGGTTTATTGGTTTGCAGAAAAATGTTATATGAAAATGATTTTTTCTAGCAAAATGCAAAGAGATTTTAAAAAGAAAACTAAAGTTCGCCATCAAAAAATTGGTAATGCACTTTTAAGTAAAGAATTTAAAAATATTTTTCGTTCAAGCAATTATTCATTTCAATATTTAACCATTGTTATCACTACGCCACTTATGGTCTATTTTTCTAGTGAAATTGCGTCAAGTATTGGTGCAGCTTTTCTTGGTGAAGGTGTGATTTCTGGTGTTGTTATTTTGGTGCTAATTATGTTTCTCAGTATGGGAACTTCTTTTTCTGCAACTTCAATAACTCGAGAAGCAGGGAATTTCTTTTTAACAAAAATTATGCCTGTTAGTTATACAAAGCAAATATTTGTTAAATTTTCCGTTTATTTAATAATTTCTATCCCTGCAATTTTCATTTCTTGTTTCATTTTAGCTTTTGTTAATTTTATAAGTTATTTAGCTGCATTTTTAATGTCAATAGCGCTTTGTTTTATTGTTATAGGAAATGTTAGCAATTCAATTTTGATAGATATAAAAAGACCATTATTTCAAAATCTGGAAAATGGAGAAATTCTTTCTACAAACAAAAATGTTTCATCGTCTATTGGAATAGGTTTTGGTATTTCCGTTTTGATTGGTGTTGGTGCTATTATGCTTTCTTTCTTTATTAATATTCCTTCAATATATCTCGTTCTTTTTGGATTTGGAGTTCCTTACGCGTGCATAGAATCTTTTAGACTTTTCTACAAAGCTGAAAAACGATATTATGCAATCGAGGTGTGACATGAAGAAATTGATGTTGTTTTTGGTTATTGCAGTTCCAATACTTGTAATTTTAATTGTTAAACTCACAGCAACTGTTACTGTGGGTGAAGTTTTCATTTCAGTTGAATCAATTACACTTGACCATGATTCTATAAAAGCACTTGTGGGTGAAAATTTAGATTTAAGTTATTCAATCTATCCTGAGATAGCGACAAATAAAGATGTTATTTGGAATAGTGATAACGAATCTGTTGCTGTTGTAGATTCAAATGGGCACGTTGATTTTATTGGTATAGGTTCGGGCTATATTTCTGCAATTACTCAAGATGGAAATATGAGAGCACAATGCTATTTTTATGTCTATGATACAAAAGTACATAATGTGGAATTAACTTCACCTCAAAAATTTGTGCATATTGGTGATACATTACAACTTGGTGTTGAAGTTTTACCAGATGAAGCTCTAAACAAGTCGGTATATTTTACTTCAAGTAATAAAGAAATTGCGACAGTAGATTCAAATGGTTTAGTTCGAGGTAAAAAGGAAGGTTATGTAACAATAACAGTGACGTGTGAAGACGGAAATTTCACAGATTCTATTGATTTATTGATTGGCAATCCAGTCACTTCACTTAGAGTTGATAAAACTGAAATAATTTCGTCTGTAAACGATATTCATCTTGAATATATCATTGAACCTTTTAATGCAACATTAAAGAATGTCGATTTTATTGTTGACAAACCTGAAATCGCAACTGTTAATCATCTTGGAATTGTAAATTTTTTAAAAGCTGGAGAAGTTAATATAAAATTAATTACACAAGATGGGGGATTTGAACAATCAGTTCATGTTGTTTATACTGCAGGTTATGCTTATGACCTTATATTAAATGAGTTAACTTTAAATATGAATGTTAATGATGCTCCTAGATATATTGAATATCAAACACTTCCAGAACATTTTAGTAAAACGCAAGTGCAGTTTGAATCAGATGATGAAAATGTCGCATATGTGGACCAAAGTGGATATATTCATGCAGTTAAAGGAGGAAATACTGTAATAAGATTAAAGGTTCAAAAAAGTGAAGAAGAAATTATTGAAAAACAAATTTATCTAAATGTTCAAAGTTTTGCAACAAGCATTGATATAGAAGATGTTTATACTGCACAAAGAAATGTTACGCTTGAACCTAAATCTTTACCAAAAGACTCCACTAATACTTCATATTTTTATCATATTGATGATGAAACTAAGGCGACAGTTTCAAAAAATGGAGAAATTACTTTTATTTCAAATGAAATTTGTTCTGTTAATGTAACAATTTATGCGAACGAAGATTATAGCGATGTATTTAAAAAGATTAGAGTAACATACACTGCTGGCAAAGTTGCGAATTTTAAACTTTTGGACACACAAAAAACTTTAATGTTTGGTGAAAAGACAAAACTAAATTATGTAGTAGTTCCTGAAAATATTGAATCTTCAAATTTTAATATCAGTTTAATTTCATCTAGTCCAGTTATTCAAAATGGAAGCGTAATTGAAATTATGGATAATGGAAATATTCTTGCTGTTGGAGGAGGAAAAGCAAGAGTAAAAGTGAGTGTAAATTTATTTGACGGAAATATTATAGAACAATACTGTGACATTGAAGTTTTGCATAACCCTGAGGATATTGATATAAATGTTGACTTAAATTTATATAATGACAAATATATAACTTCAAACAATATTATTCCTTTCTCTGCAACAATATTGCCTTTAGATGCGACAGATGTAAATGTTTTATGGACATTAAGCGATAATAAGATAGCATTTATTAATGAAAACAAATTAATATTTAATCAAATTGGCAGTGCTATTCTTACAGCCACAGTAGGAGAAATTTCAAAATCTATAGAAATTTATTACACAGGATTAAATCCAGTTGGTGCAGATGTTAGAGCCAAATTCTTAAATGAAACAATTCCAATTCCAAATAAGTTACAAGTGGGAGATTCGTTTGAGATTGTTATAGATAATTTGATTCCAAATGATATTGAAAATCCTCAAATTCTTATTCAAGCAAAAAATCAAAAAACAGTAAATTCAAATGGAACAGTTCTTTTAATAGAAAAAAATATTGTTACGGCAGTTGCAGGTGGAACTTCAACTTTAATTGTTTTAGTTTCTAATTCATTGAGATTTGATTTTGAAATTGAAGTTGAAAGAAAACCACAAAGTCTGTCTGTTTTACAAGCTGATACACGTGTTACAACGACTACGGTAAATTTGTTTAGCGAAGTTTTACCTTTTGATACAACAAACCAAAATGTAATTTATACTGTTCAAAATGAAGATGTTGCTGTTATTCAAGGTTCTATTTTAACTTTCAAAAAAAATGGAATAGCATATATCACGGCGAAATGTGAAGCAGATGAGAAAATTAAACTTGATTTCTTTATTGAAAAAGTCAATAAAGATATTGTCTATATTTCTCCTCAAGAGAAAAATGTTTCAATAAATAAAGGAGATATTTTATCATATAATATCCAAGAAAATTATAGAATAGAAATTTTACAAGATAATCCAATTATCCCTGGAGAAAAAGTTGCAACAGTTGATGGCAAATTTTTAAGAACTCTTTGTGCTGGGAATGTCCTTGTTAAGGTTACAGTTGGAAACAAGTCATACGAAAATCAGATAGAGGTTAAACAACTTGTAGAGCATATTGTCTATTTAGGAGATTTGGAATTATATAATGGTGAGTATGTCACAGCAAAAGATGTTGTAGATTTAAACCTCGGCGTATTTCCACAGATAGCAGATAATAAAGATTATACAGTTTCTATAATAAAATCCTTTTCTATGGAAGGGGAAAAGGAAAAAATAGCATTTATAAGTAACAAAATAATCTATTTTACAAAGGCTGGCAGTATTACTATAGAGGTAAAATCAAAAGACGGCAATTTTACTACCATGTTCAGTTTTTGTTATACGGGAGGTGATGCTCTCGATGGAATTTTGAATGTGGAAAATACTCTCTTATTAGATATTGGAGAACAATCAACAATAAATATCGTAAAGTGGATACCATTTGATACTTCAAATACTTTCTTTGCTATTTATGAAGTTAATGCTTCAACGAAAAAAGTAATTGAAATCAACTCTAAAACAAATACTATAACAGCTGTTGACTATGGAGAAACTAAACTTGTTGTTGAACTTTCAAATGGAATAGTTAAGGAAGTTAAAGTAATTGTACGCTGTCCTGCTGTAGATATTGAAGTTGAAGAGAATGTTTTAATTGCAGGAGATACATATATTATAAATGCCGTTGTTATTCCTAAAGATGCAACTACAAAAGATTTAGAATACATTTTACAAAACAACCAAGTTGCAACTTTAATTGGTAATGTTCTTCACTTCACAAAGGCTGGGGCAGTTAATGTTGTTGTTAGGACAAAAGATGGTAGTGGTGTAGAAAAAATTATAAAAGTAACAAGTACTTTCGGCAAACTAAATGGTCTAAAATTGAATTGTGAGTCTAAACAAATTGAACCAGGCGAAACTTTTAAAATTGAGGTTTCAAAGATTCCATTTGATTCAAAGCAAGTTATTCAATATAAAATTCTTTCACAAAAAACTTCAGACGGCACTAATCAAAATGTTATAAATTTGTCAAGTGAAGGGGAAATAACAGGTTTATATGGTGGAACTGCAGTTGTTAGAGTCTATGTCATAGATGAAGATGGAAAAGAAATATTTGCAGATTGTCAAATAACTGTTATAAGTCAACTTTTAAATATAGAAATTAAATTTGAGACAGAATTAGAACAATATCAAAATCAAAATACTTTCATTACAAGTAAAAATGAATTAGGTTTTGAAGTGATTTTTAATCCTCAAGATGCAACTGAAAGAGATTGTCGTTTTGAGATTTCAAATCCAAACCTTGCAAAAATTGAAGATAGTAATAAGATTGTATTTTTACAAAAAGGACGCGTTTCAATAACATTTTTATGTGGTGATTGTTATAAAATTTACAATTTTTATTATGTTGGCGATGATTTGATTGAAGCTAAACTTAATAAAGACGGAATTGTAAATAATACTATTTATTTAAACGCAGGGGAAAGTTTTAATTTCAAATTAATAAAAGTTACTCCAAAAGATAATGTTTTATATAAATTTTCTATCAAAGATATAGTAGAAAATAGATATGACATTAACAAACCTGTTGCTAATTTTGAAAATGGTGTTTTGTATGCACTTAATGGTGGAATTTATACATTTTCACTCTATGCAAACAATCTTAAATTAGAAACTCTTACGCTTATTGTTAATCAAGATGTAAAAGATATAAAAATTATTGGAGATGAGGAGGTTTATATATCAACTCCATCTTATACAATTTTTGCAACTGTGCTTCCTAGTGATGCTACACAGACTAAAATTGGTTTTATCTCCTTAAATCAAGATATTGCTACTGTGACTTCTGAAGGTGTAGTTACTTTTAAATCAATGGGAGAATGTAAGATAAAAGTTTATGTCATTGATAATCCTTTAATTTATAAAATTGTTGATATTAAATATACCAATATGATTGAAGCAATTAAATTTGGGGAATCAAAAGAAAATGCTTATGTGAAAGAACACATTGATATTTCTGTATATGCTTTACCTCAAGCAGATATAGAATATGAAATGACTATTGATAATCCTAATATTGCTGACATTATAAAAAGAGAAGAAGGATATAGATTGATTGGAAAAGCAAGTGGAAGTGTTACTGTAACTGCTAAAGTTGTTGGCAAGGATATTTTTGCAACAAAAGTCTTTAATTTCTTTGATAAAATCAGTGATTTGAAATTGGAACTTGATAATTCAGGCGATTTAAGTGGTCATGGTGAGTATAGAGTGTTTGGAAATAATTTTTATAATTCATCAAAAGCCTTAACAAATACTTATCAAATGAAAGTGTCAATGATTCCTAATATTGTTTCAAATGATTTATTAGAATGGTTTTCTAGTGATGAAAGTGTAGCAAAGGTTGATAAAAATGGAATTGTAACCTTTGTAGGAATTGGAAAAGTTACAATTACAGTAAAACAAAAAGTTTTATATGAAGGTGCAAAAGTCGTTAGTGATAGTTATCAATTTACTATTGTAAAGGGAATTAATGTTGAATCATTTGAAGAATTCAAATTGGCACATTCAGAACTTACAAAAAGAAATAGTGTGCTGAATGATGATTTATTTTCACTTGTTTTACAAAATGACATACATATTGAAAAAGATTTTGGAGTAGTAAAATTCAATTACAATATTTTGGGAAATGGAAAAATGTTAGATATTTCACAATTTACTAGTAATTGGTATAGATTTTATCTTGCAAAAAATAATGTTGTAATTGATAACGTAATTTTGAGAGGAACTTCGTTTACTGCCGGAGAGCAACTTAAAGATACAGGAAATACATTAATGATTGAAAATTGTTCAAATGTTCTTTTATATAATTGTATAATTGAAAATGCTGATGTTGGCATAAGGATTTTGGCTTCTCAAGTTTTGATGCAGGGTTGCATAATAAGGAATTGTTTATCTGTTGGAGTAAGAATTGCAAGAACAGAGAAAGCAGTGACAAACTTGACTGTGGAAGATTGTATTTTTACTTCAAGTTTTTGTGGCATTTTGATTATCATGGACAATTATCAAAACGCTGAAAAAAGTGTTATTACACTTAAAGGGGAAGTCAGGTTCTATAATTGGTCAAAACTAGACCAAATTGAAACTGCTATAGATTTACAAAAAATATTTTCAAAAATTGGGCTTTCATTTGCAACTGGAGAAATAATTAAACAAGTAAAGGAAATCGCTTCAAAAAATTCAGACTACGCATATTCCTATAATGGAGAAGATTATTATAATTTTGGCGTATTTACACTTGATGGTACGGCTTTGGGGATTCATTATTCTGGTGAATTTAAGAGTATAACTGAAGTCAATCCAACTTGTAATTATAAATGGGTTCAATTTTCGGGTGCTTTGAATTTTGGTGTTGCAATTCCATTAACGGTTACTGCTTTTACCCTTTCTGCTTCAAATCCATTTATTAAACCAGGAGATACATATATAGGGAATACTGCATTACTTGATAAAATTAAAAAACCATGTAGGGTTTAAAGGAGGTAAAACATGATTAAACGATTATCTTTAATATCTGTTATAATGTTTTTGTTAGCTTGTGCTTTCATGTTTTTTGCCACCTTTAACTTTAATGTGGCGAATGCATTAATAGAAGGAATTTCAGGAAATTCCATTGTTTTAACCGGTCTTTCTGGAAGCACACCACAACATTTCTTTTCTGATGAAAATGGTGAAAGCACTTTGATTAATGCACAAGTAAAAGATAATTCAAAAAAGTATTATTCTATTGTTAATAAGGGGAAAGGTGAAAGCTCTGGTTGGAGTGAATTTAAACCTACAGCAGATATGAAACCTTTTATTGAAAATGGACTTTTGTTTGCTACAGCATCAGCAGAAATTTCTTGTGACCAAACTTCAGTTAAATTGATTATTTCTAATGGCAATCATCAACAAGAAATAAGTGGAACAAATGGACAAATAGAAACACCACTTTTGAAAATTGAAAATTTTGAAAATATAAAATTTACTTTTCAAGCAACTGCAAACAGTAAAAATAGTTTTGTTATTGATAATCCAACAATTCATTTATACACTATGATAGATGAAGTTTATCTAAATAGTGAAAATCAAACTGTTTCACCTGGACAAATTTTAAAAGTTGACGCATATAACAAGGTCACTCAACTGTCTGGCGTAACAGGAAACTTTATGTCTTTTTCTAAGATTAATCATGCTATTCAATTTGATATTTTGCAAGGAGAAAA